>CANGJI010000012.1 GCA_947454135.1 Sphingomonadaceae bacterium | reverse complement strand
GGCTGGCTATGCGCTTTCACAATACGCCAAGGCGGCCGGAGTGCCGGTGATCGACGTCACCTACCTCATAGACTTCTCTGACCAGAAGCGCCCCGGTGCGTTCAGCTTCGGCGGGCTTGAGGTCAACGCCAATCTCTCGGTCGTGCCCGGGTACAGCCGGATGACCGTGTTCGGCGCGAACGGCAAGACGACCACCGTGACGCTCAATCAGCCCGTTTCGGTCGATGGCGATTTCATCGACAAGCACGATGCGTCGAGCGGTACGGCCAAGACAACGCAGGCTGCCGCCAACGTGGCGGGCGGTGTCGCCGCAGCCATGGGCTTTGGCGGGATGCGCTTCGGCAAGACCCGCAAGTTCGAGTTCGATGCCAAGCCGGGCAATTACGAGGACGGCGCCGCCAAGGCCGCAGGCCTCGCCAACGATGTGCTGCTCGGCCAGATAAACGCCTTGAAGTGATGTGCAAGCAAATGGCGGCGGCTCCCTTGAATGGGGCCGCCGCTTGCCGTCAGAGCCTCAGCAGCCGCCTGTAGCCGCCGTGTCGCCGCACCAGCGCGCCGCGAGCAGCACGCGCTCGGCCCACGCCGTATCCGCCGCGTCGGGCACCTTGCGGAAAGCGACCTGCCGGATGTGCATGTCGTTCTGGTTGGCGATGGCAATGATCCAGAATGTCTCGGGCAGACCGGTCTTCGGATTGAGCGGGCAATCAGCCCGCATGCGCGCGGCCGGCTGACCCGCTAACGGCTCGGTCGTGATGGCCGAAACCTTGAACCCCGGGCAGCCGCTGGCCAGCGACTTCTGCATGCCCTCGAGAAACGCGTAGGGCGAACTGGCCCGCGCAAAGCCGCGGAAGAACTGGCTCGTGATCATGCGGGTCCACTTGTCCACGGTCTCGCCGGAGGGAACTTCCTCCGTGATCGCTGCCTGACCGTTCGAAGCCGAGTAGCCCACCACGAAGCCGGGCTGCTGCTCGGCCTTGAGGTAGCCGGCGGCTGCGGCGGGTCCAGCGACCAGGATCGCGGCGAAAATGGCTATCAGCGACTTGCGCAAGACTTGTTTCCCCTTCAACGCAGCTTGACGAACGGCGCCTGCGGTCCCCACCCTCGCGCGTACGTATACGCGTAAAGGGAAGTTTTCGGACCTCATGCAGCTTGTCATCGTAGAATCCCCGGCCAAGGCCAAGACCATCGAGAAGTATCTCGGTCCCGGCTTCAAGGTCCTCGCGTCCTACGGGCACGTCCGCGATCTGCCCGTGAAAGACGGCTCGGTCCGTCCGGACGAAGACTTCGCGATGGACTGGGAGCTCTATGGCGACAAGGCGGCGCGGGTGAAGGCCATCGTCGATAGCGCCAAGACTGCCGACCGCCTGATCCTCGCCACCGACCCCGACCGCGAGGGCGAGGCGATTTCATGGCACGTGCGCGAGCTTCTGGCCAAGCGCAAGGCGCTGCCCAAGGAAGTCGAGCGCGTCACGTTCAACGCGATTACCAAGGCGACCGTGACGGATGCGATGAAGCACCCGCGCGAACTCGATCAGGATCTGATCGACGCCTATCTCGCCCGCCGCGCGCTCGATTACCTGTTCGGTTTCACGCTTTCGCCGGTGCTCTGGCGCAAGCTCCCCGGCGCCAAGTCTGCGGGCCGCGTCCAGTCTGTCGCGCTGCGCCTCATTGTCGAGCGCGAGCGCGAGATCGAGACGTTCAAGGCGCAGGAATACTGGTCGGTCGTCGCCATGCTAGAACAGGGCGGCACGCCGTTCAAGGCGCGGCTCGTGCGTTTCGAAGGCGAGAAGCTGGAACGTCTGTCGCTCGGCAACGAAGGCATTGCCCAGCGCGCCAAGGCGGTCGTCGAGGCGGGGACCTTCCGCGTCGAGGATGTCGAGACGCGGCCGACCCGCCGCAATCCCTATCCGCCGTTCACCACCTCGACGCTGCAGCAGGAAGCCGCGCGCAAGCTCGGTTTCTCCGCCAGCCACACCATGCGTGTCGCGCAGACGCTCTATGAGGCGGGCGCGATCACCTACATGCGTACCGACGGCGTGCAGATGGACCCCAGCGCGATCAGCGCCGCGCGTGCCGCGATCAGCAATCGGTATTCGGGTCACTACCTGCCGGAAAAGCCGCGGCACTACGAAACCAAGGCCAAGAACGCGCAGGAAGCCCACGAGGCGATCCGTCCGACCGAATTCGGCAACGAGCGTTACGGTTCGGGTGACGAAGCGCGGCTCTACGACCTCATCTACAAGCGCGCGATGGCAAGCCAGATGGCCTCGGCCCTGATCGAGCGCACCACCGTTACGTTGCGCGAAGGCACTGGCAAGCACGAGTTGCGCGCAACCGGGCAGGTCGTGAAGTTCCCCGGCTTCCTCGCCGTCTACGAGGAAGGGCGTGACCAGAAAGCGGATGCCGATGATGGCGACGACGAGGCCAGCCTGCTCCCGGTGATGAACACTGGCGACACGCCCGCCAAGCGCGGCGTTGAGGCCACCCAGCACTTCACCCAGCCGCCGCCGCGCTATTCCGAGGCGAGCCTCGTCAAGCGGCTGGAAGAGCTCGGCATCGGTCGCCCCTCGACCTACGCCGCCACGCTGCAGGTGCTGAAGGACCGCAATTACGTCCGCACCGAGAAGAACCGCTTCTTCGCCGAGGAAAGCGGACGCCTGCTGACCGCGTTCCTCGAGCGCTTTTTCGAGCGTTACGTTGCGTATCAGTTCACCGCCGGAATGGAGGACGAGCTCGACGATGTTTCGGGCGGGCGTGCGGCGTGGAAGACCGTGCTCGAGGCCTTCTGGCGGGATTTCAAGCCCAAGTCCGACGAGGTGATGGAGAAGAAGCCGAGCGAGGTGACCGCCGAGCTCGACACGTTCCTCGAGGATTACCTGTTCCCGAAGCGCGAGGATGGCTCCGATCCGCGCCTGTGCCCCAAGTGCCAGGCCGGCCGCCTCTCGCTGCGCGGCGGGCGCTACGGGGCCTTCGTTGCCTGTTCGAACTATCCCGAGTGCAAGTTCACCCGCAAGTTCGCGCAAGGCGGCGGCGAGGGTGAGGGCGCTGGGGGCGATGACGCCAGCCTCGGCAAGGACCCGGTCACCGGCGAAGACGTCACCCGCCGCACCGGCCGGTTCGGGCCCTACATCCAGCTTGGCGAAGGCAAGGAGGCCAAGCGCGCGTCCATCCCCAAGGACATTCCGGAGCTTGATCTGGAGTGGGCGCTGAAGCTCCTTTCACTCCCGCGCGAGGTCGGGCCGCACCCGGAAACGGGCAAGATGATCACTGCAAGTATAGGACGTTACGGCCCGTACCTTGCACATGATGGGAAGTATGGCCGACTTAAGTCGACGTCTGAAGTGTTCGAGACGGGCATGAACGCTGCGGTGGTCAAGCTGGCCGAGGCTGCGGCAGGTGCCGGGGCGCGCGGAAGCCGCACGCCGGTCGAGCCGCTCAACACCTTCGGCCCCCACCCGACATCAGGCGGCGAGATGAAGCTGCTGGCGGGACGGTACGGTGCCTACGTCACCGACGGCACGACCAACGCGACCTTGCCGAAGGACGTGAAGCCGGAAGACCTGACCCTCGAACAGGCGATCGCCCTCATCGACGCGCGCGCTGCTGCCGCGCCTGCCAAGGGCAAGAAGAAGAAGGCTGCACCGAAGAAGGCAGCGGCCAAGGCTCCGGCAAAGAAGCCTGCTGCCAAGAAGGCGCCTGCGAAGAAGGCTGCGGCGAAGAAAGCCGCAACGTAACGGCTGCAATTTCAGGCCGGAGTCGCGAACCAGATCGTGTGCTTCGGCCCTTTGCCGTTCGTGCGTGCCGCGACGCGGATCTGCTCGACGGCAAAGCCGTTCTTCTCGAGCCGGCGCGTGAACGCCGGATCGGGTGCGGCCGACCAGACCGCAAGCACGCCTCCCGGCGTCAGCGCCCGCCGCGCCGCGCGTAGGCCCGATGACGAGTACAGCGAACCGTTGCCTTCGCGCACCACGCCGTCCGGGCCGTTGTCCACATCGAGCAGGATCGCGTCGTAATCACCAGCAGCGCCATCAATCACGCTGCCGACATCGCCCATGATCAATCGCACACGTGGATCATCGAGGCAGCCTGCCGCGATCTCGGCCATCGGGCCGCGTGCCCAGTCGATGATCTCCGGCACGAGTTCCGCCACCACCAGTTCCGCTTTCGGCCCAAGCACTTCGAGCGCGGCGCGCAGGGTGAAGCCCATGCCATAGCCGCCGATGAGCAGGCACGGGGCAGGGCGGCCCTTCAGACGCTTGATGCTCTCGGTCGCCAAGGCCACTTCGGAGCCGCTCATGCGGCTGCTCATCAGCTCGTTGTGGCCCATCACGATCATGAAATCGCGGTCGTGACGATAGAGCTTCAGTTCGGTGCCGCCGGGCGCCTGCGCCGTGCCGAGCAGTTCGCGGGCAATCATGTCTTATTCCCTTCAACCGAGGCTCTGCGCCACTTTATCGAGTTCTTCCTGCGGTACGATGATCGCGCCGCTGCGCGGACTATCGAGATCGAGGATCGTTACGTACGCTGCCGCCAGCAAGGTGAAAAACAGCACGGCGGACACTGCACTGCGTTGATCCGACCGGCCAGTGGTAAACCCCAGCAGCGCCGTGCATGCGCAGCAATAGAGCGCCAGCAAGGCCAGCACTTCGCTCGGCAGGCGGGCGGAACGCGCCGCGTGGCGCTCCGTCGTGATGTCGCACATCGCGTTGTAGGCCTGAACGAGCATCGGCCCGCGCGTATCCGGCGGCATCGAACGCAGGGTGGCAAACAACGCATCGCCGAAGGTGGCGCATTCGCGGGCGCTGGCATCGTGCGCAGCCTGCCAGGCCTCGTCTCCTGCGTTCTTGCCCACGGCGGCGCGGCCTTTGGCATAGTGTGCCAGTACAGCGGTGAGCGATTTACGCTGGCCATCCTCCAGCAAGGCGAGCCGGGTGCCCATGGTGCCGATGGCATTGGCCTCCTCGACAACCAGCAGGCGCCGCGTCTCGTAACGGCCGATGGCAAGGCTGAAGGCAAAGGCCATAAGCAGAGCGAGAAGGCCGAACGCGCCGGACAGCACGTAGCTCTCGCCGGTTGTCTGGCTGCTGTCCGCGCGCTGGTGGAGAACAACGCCAATCCGCCACAGCGCGGTCATCGCCGCCAGCAAGCCCAGCCCGGGCACCACCAAGGACAACGCAGCCACCATCGCTGTCTCCCCGTCTGTTTCAGCCCAGCCTATTTGACCCAGTCCAGGCCGATTTCCTCGTAGATTTCCTTGGCTTCAGCCCAGCCTTCTTCCACCTTCACGTGCAGGAACAGGTGGACCTTCACCCCCAGCAGCACGGCCAGTTCCTTGCGCGCGGCCTCACCGATTGCCTTGAGCTTTGACCCGCCCTTGCCCAGCACGATCGCCTTCTGGCTGTCGCGCGCGATCACGATCTGCTGATGGATCTCGATGGACCCGTCCTTGCGCGCCGCGTAGCTCTCGGGACGAACCGCGCTGTCGTAGGGCAGCTCGTCATGAAGCTGGCGGTAGAGCTGTTCGCGGGTGATTTCTGCCGCAAGCAGCCGCTCGCTGGCATCGGAGACCTGGTCCTCGGGATAGTGCCAGGCGCCTGCGGGCATGCGCTGCGCGAGCTTGAGCTTGAGGTCTGCCACCCCGTCGCCGGTCAGGGCCGAGACGAAGAACACCTCGTCAAAGGCGCCTTCGGGTGCCAGCGCCGCCGCCATGTCGAGCAGCGGCTCCTTGGCAATCGCGTCGACCTTGTTGAGCACGAGAATCTTGGGTTCGGGCCGGTCCTTGAGGCTTGCCAGAATGGGTTCGAGGTAGTCGCGCTTCTTCTTGCGGGCATCGACCACCAGCAGGATCGCATCGGCCCCGTCAGCGCCTTCCCACGCGGCGTGCACCATCGCGCGGTCCAGCCGCCGCCTTGGCTCGAACAGGCCGGGCGTATCGGCGAGGATGATCTGTACGCGCTCGCCCGCCGGCAGGTCCTCCAGCGCGATCCCCATCAAACGCGCGCGCGTCGTCTGGGCCTTGGCCGAGACGATCGCCACCTTCTGCCCGACCAGCGCGTTGACGAGGGTCGATTTGCCCGCGTTGGGCGCACCGATCACCGCCACCAGTCCGCAATGTTCCGTCATTTCCATATCATCCATATCGCGCCATGAAGGCAGCGGCCGCGCCGCGTTCCGCTTCCTGCTTGCTTGAACCTGTTGCCTGTTCGGCGCCCACGCCGGGCACTTCCACCTGCACGGTGAACACCGCTGCATGATCCGGCCCGCTGCGGTCTACCAGCGTATAGACCGGCGGCTTGCGGCGATTGCCTGCCGCCCATTCCTGTAGCGCGGCCTTGGGGTGCTTCCTCTGCCCTGCGCCGCCCGACATTGCCGGCTCCCACGCTGCCCGCACGAAATCGCGCGCCGCATCGAACCCGCGTTCAAGGAACAGCGCGCCGATCAGCGATTCCATCACATCGCCGAGAACATTGTCGCTTTGTCCCGCGCCATCGCTGCGCGCCTGCTTGCCGAGCCGGATGTGCGCGGCAACGCCCAGCCTGCGCGCGACATCGGCGCAAGTCTCCCGGCTCACCAGCGCGTTGAGGCGCTGCGACAGCTTGCCTTCCGCCGCCTCGCTCTGCGCATGGAGCCATTCGGCAATGGCAAGGCCAAGCACCCTGTCGCCGAGAAACTCCAGTCGCTGGTAATCGCGCGCTTCGCCCATCGAACCGTGGGTCAGTGCTTCGAGCCAAAGCTCGGGCCGCTTTGCAGCCTTGCCCGTCAGCGCGGCGATGAAGCCGGCGGTCTCCTCCGTGAGTTGCCCGCTCAGAACGTGCCCCCGATGCGGTTGGCGCGCAGCGCGGTGAACCACGTCCACGGCAGGAACCAGTTGGCGCTGCCGTCGGTCGACCACATGACGATCGTGGCGCGGCCGATCAGGTTGTCCTGCGGCACCAGCCCGATGCCGCCACCCTCGACCGCCGGGAAACGGCTGTCCATCGAGTTGTCGCGGTTGTCGCCCATGAGGAACACGTGGCCTGCGGGTACGACCACCGGCGGCGTATCGTCCTGCGGACGGTAGCCGAGATCGAGCACGTTGTAGGATTTGCCGCCCGGCAGTGTCTCGCGGTACTGCGGGTAGTGGCAGCTCTGCATGCCGTCCGGCTCCACCGCTTCAAATTCGGGCGCGATGCAGTTGGTATTGGGCGAGGTGCGGATCACGAAGTCCGAGACCTTGACCTTGGGCACCGGTACGCCGTTGAGGTGGAGCTGCCCGCCGATCATCTGCACCGTATCGCCCGGCAGACCGATCACACGCTTGATGTAATCGACATCGTTGCCCGGAGGGGCCTTGAAGATCACCACGTCGCCGCGCTGCGGCTGGCCGGCGAAGATGCGGCTCGGCAGCAGGGGAACGCTGAATGGGAGCGAATAGGACGAGTAGCCGAAGGGCCACTTCGCCGCGAGCAGGTAGTCGCCGTTTTCCAGCCGCGGCAGCATCGATTCCGAAGGAATGTTGAACGGCGAGAAGATGAAGCTGCGGAAGAACGCCACGATCAGCACCAGCTTGATCACGAACACCGGGAAGCTGTCTTCCTTGCGTTCCTTCTTCGTCGCGGGCGGCGGCATGTCTGCCAGCGGGTCCGGCGTGCTGGCGGTGCTCTGCGGAGCGTTTTCTGGGGTATCGGTCATTGCAGCGGTCATGTGGAGGGGCCTCGCATCCGTCAAGCGCAGACTGCACCGATAGCGCTGTGCAGACGAATTTAGCAGCCGCACTGGTCGGCGATCCCTTGCGCTTCGTCGAACGGGCGGGGTACGCCCGCTCAACTTCAGGAGACGACACATGGCCGCCACCGATACCGCCCCGCTCTGGACTGCGCTCGAGAGCCTCTCTCGCCCCACGCTGACCGAGCTTTTTGCCGATCCAGCACGGCTTGATCGTTACGCGGCGGTGCTCGATCTCCCCGGCGGCCCGATTCGCTTCGATTGGTCCAAGACCCACCTTTCGGCGGATGTCGAAGCCGTGCTCGGCCAGATCGCCGCAGCGGTCGATCTTGCGGGGAGCCGCGAGGCGCTGTTTGCCGGTGCGCTCATCAACAACACCGAAGGCCGCGCGGCGACGCACACGGCCGAACGCGGGGTGGGCAATCCCGCTGCAGCCGAGGAAGCCGAGCGTTTCCACGACCGCATGCACGCGCTGGTCGAGGCAATCCATGAAGGCCTGCTCGGCGAGGTGAAGAGCCTGATCCATATCGGCATCGGCGGCTCGGCGCTCGGCCCAGCGCTCGCCATCGATGCGCTCGCGCGGGAAGACGCCAAGGTTGCCGTCCACGTTGTCTCCAACGTCGATGCTGCCGCGCTCGCCGCGGCGACGGTCCAGTGCGATCCTGCCACCACCCTGATCGCGGTCGCCTCCAAGACATTCACCACCACCGAAACGCTGATGAACGCCGTCAGCGCGCTCGATTGGCTGCGCGAAGGCGGGGTCGAGGACCCGTTCGGCCGCGTCGTCGCGCTGACGGCCGCGCCGGACCGGGCTGTGGCCTGGGGCGTCGATGAAACGCGCGTACTGCCTTTCGCCGAAACCGTTGGTGGGCGCTACTCGCTGTGGTCCTCCATCGGCTTCCCCATCGCACTTGCGCTGGGCTGGGACGGCTTTTCCGCCTTCCTCGCCGGTGCCGCCGCCATCGATCGGCATTTCCTCGAAGCGCCGGTTTCCGAGAACGTCGTGATCCGCGCCGCCTTTGCCGATCTCTACTACACGCAGGCTCGCGGCTGCGGCAGCCGGGCCGTGTTCGCCTACGACGAGCGCCTGCGCCTGCTGCCGAGCTACCTCCAGCAGCTGGAAATGGAATCGAACGGCAAGCGGGTTCTGGCGGATGGCACCCCGCTCGCCCGACCCAGCGCCCCGGTCACCTGGGGCGGGGTCGGCACCGATGCCCAGCATGCGGTGTTCCAGTTGCTCCACCAGGGCACGCACCTGATCCCGGTGGATTTCCTTGCGGTCAGCGTGCCGGGCCACGATTTCGATCCGGCACACCACCGCACCTTGCTGGCGAACTGCTTCGCGCAGGGCGCTGCGCTGATGGCGGGCAAGGCTGGCGGTGAGGACATGGCGCGCGATTATCCGGGCGACCGGCCTTCCGCGACGATCCTGTGCGATGAACTGGGGGCCGCGACCCTTGGCAGCCTGATCGCCTTTCATGAGCATCGCACGTTCGTTTCGGCGATGATGCTGGGCGTCAATCCCTTCGACCAGTTCGGCGTCGAGCTTGGCAAGGCTATCGCCAAGTCGATCGAGACCGGCGATGCCACGTTCGATCCCTCTACCACCGCGCTGCTGGCCGCTGCCGGGATCGACGGCTGAAGCTGCCGCATCGCGCGACCCGGAAGCGCATTGCCAGAGGTTCATTTAGTCTGGCGGGGGAGGGGATGCGTCTCCATATAGGGCCTCGCACGAGGAGCCCCAGATGAGCGACGTTCAATACGACTACGATCTCTTTGTCATTGGCGCAGGTTCGGGCGGCGTGCGCGCCAGCCGTATCGCGGCGAGCCACGGCGCGCGGGTCGCAGTCGCGGAGGAGTTCCGCGTCGGCGGTACCTGCGTCATCCGCGGCTGCGTGCCCAAGAAGCTGCTGGTCTATGGCTCGCACTTCGCCGAGGAACTGCAGGACGCGGCGAACTATGGCTGGACGGTCGAGAACACCAGTTTCGACTGGCCGACCTTGCGCGATGCCGTGCTGCGCGATGTCGACCGGCTCAATGCGGCCTACACCTCCACGCTTGAGACCCACAAGGTCGAGCGCTTTCTTGAGCGCGCGGTCGTTACCGGCCCGCATTCGGTGCGCCTCGCCTCGGGCCGCGAGATCACTGCGAAGCACATCCTCGTCGCCACCGGCGCCTGGCCGGTCATGCCCGAGTTCGAGGGCGCCGAGCACTGCATCACGTCCAATGAAGTGTTCCATCTGGAGAAGTTCCCCAGCCGCGTGGTGATTTCCGGCGCGGGCTATATCGCGATGGAATTCGCCGGCATCTTCAACGCTCTCGGCAGTCACGTAACGGTGGTCAACCGCTCGGAAACCCTGCTGCGCACGTATGACGAGGCCCTGCGCGACCGCCTGCTTCAGATCACCATGGCACGCGGGATCCAGTATCGCTTCAACTGCCCGTTCGAGAAGGTGGTCAAGCGCGACGACGGGTTGCTTGAAGTCTGGCTCAAGGGCCAGCCCGATCCGATCCTTGCCGATCAGGTGCTCGTCGCCACGGGCCGCCGTCCCAAGACGGACGGGCTCGGGCTCGAGACGGCCGGGGTCAAGCTTGGCAAGAACGGCGAGATCATCGTCGACGAACGTGCCCAGACGAGCTGCCCCAGCATCTACGCGGTGGGTGACGTAACGGACCGCGTGCAACTGACGCCGGTCGCCATCCGCGAAGGGCAGGCCTTTGCGGACCGCGTGTTCGGCGGCAAGCACGTCACGATCGACTACAGCTGCATCCCCAGCGCCGTGTTCTCGCAGCCCCCGCTGGCCGGGGTCGGGCCGACAGAGGGCGAGGCGCGCAACAAGTACGGTTCGATCAAGGTCTATTCCTCGGATTTCCGCCCGATGAAGAACATCTTTGCGCACCGGCCCGAGCGCGGGCTGTACAAGATGATCGTCGATGCAGCGACCGACCGTGTGCTGGGGATCCATATGATCGGCCCCGAAGCGCCGGAGATCCTTCAGGCTGCGGCCATCGCGGTCAAAGCTGGTCTTACCAAGGCCGATTTCGACGCAACGGTAGCACTTCACCCGTCGATGGCCGAGGAGCTCGTGCTGATGAAGTGAAGGTTGCATATTGCAACCTGATCGCTAGTCTCCCGCGAAACAGCACGGGGGAATGGCGTGAAATTGCAAGGAAAGACGATCCTGTTGACGGGCGGGACGGACGGGATCGGTCTGCGTCTCGCGCGGCAACTGCGCGATAAAGGTGCGTCGCTGATTGTCACGGGCCGGACTCCGGCGCGCATCGAAGCCGCGCGGGCGGAAGGCTTCGAGGTCATTCCCGCTGATCTGGCCGGGCCTGCGGGTATCGAGGCCGTGCTGGCCGGGCTGGGCGAGCGGTCCATCGATATCCTCGTCAACAATGCCGGGATGGGTGCGGACCACGATTTCCGCATCGCGCCGCCTGTCGCAGAGGATGACGAGCGCACCCTGTGGCTCAATCTTCACGCGCCGATCCGCCTGATCGGCGCGCTGATGCCGACCCTGCGCGCGCGCCCAGAAGCGATGATCGTGAACGTGACCTCCGGCCTCGCCATCGCGCCGAGCGCCGGTGCGCCGCTCTATTGCGCCACCAAGGCTGCATTGCGCAGCTACACGCAGGGGCTGCGCGCGCAATTGAAGGGCACCGGCATCCACGTGCTCGAAGCGCTGCCGCCAGTGGTGGATACGCAGATGACTGCGGCGATGGGCGGCTCCAAGCTCACGCCCGAGGCATGCGCGCGCCAGATCATCGCCGCAATGGAAGGCAGCAAGAATGAGGCCAATGTCGGCATGGTGAAGTTCCTGCGCGCGGTCTATTCGATCTCGCCAGCGCTCGCCCGATCGATCATGCTGCGGTTCTGAAGGGAATTCACATGTCCAGGACAGTCCTCGTCTCCGGTGGCAGCGGCTACATCGCCGGCTTCATCATCCAGCAGCTCCTCGCCGAAGGCTGGACAGTCCACACCACGGTCCGCAGCCTGAAGCGCGAGGCCGAACTGCGCCCGCTGCTCGGCGGCACGCCCGACACGCTGAAGTTCTTTGCGGCCGATCTCACCGCCGATGCGGGCTGGGCCGAGGCCATGGCCGGTTGCAGCCATGTCCTCCACGTTGCCTCGCCTTTCAGCAGCAAGCCTCCGCGCAATCCCGACGATCTCATCATCCCTGCGCGGGAAGGCACGATCCGGACCTTGCGGATCGCGAAGGCCGCCGGGGTCCAGCGCTTTGTGCAGACGTCGTCCGTCGCGGCTATCGCCTATGGCCACGGGAAGGGGCAGCACCATTTCACCGAGGCGGACTGGACCAACGTCCACAGCCGCGATGCCTATGCCTACGTCAAATCCAAGACCATCGCCGAGCGCGCCGCGCGCGACTGGATGGCGAAGGAGGGAACCGGCATGGAGTTCCTCTCGATCAATCCGGCTGCGGTGCTGGGCCCGGTCTGGGGCAGGGATTTCTCCGCCTCGATCGAGATGGTCAACCAGCTGCTCTCGGGCGCGCTTCCCGGCTGCCCCGATCTCGGCTTCGGCATCGTCGATGTGCGCGATCTGGCCGATCTCCACGTCCGTGTGCTGACTGAACCCGGCCTCGACGGCGAACGCTTCATTGCGTCCGGACCGTTCCTCAAGATGGCCGAAGTTGCGGCGATCCTGCGCAGTGCCATGCCGCTGGAGGCGCGCAAGGTGCCAACACGCCGCCTGCCGGACTGGATCGTGCGCTTTGCCGCCAAGTTCAATCCGCTGATCCGGCAGGTCGTCGGCGAACTTGGCAATGTCCGCGATGCGAGCGCCGCCCATGCGCTCGAGCGGCTCGGCTGGAAGACGCGGCCTGCCGAACAATCGATCGTCGATTGCGCGAAGAGCCTGATCGAGCAGGGTATCGTGAAGGTCTAGATCAGATCCCGGCGAACCACTGGTAACCGCGGTGATCTTCCCAGTATCCGCCACCGCCGCCATAGAGGCCGTCGAGTGAGGCGACCGCTTCCACGCGCATGACGTACTTCGCCTGCTTGTAGCCCAGTTGCCGCTCGACCCTGAGGCGCAGCGGCGCGCCATGGCCGATGGTGAGCAGTTCGCCGTTCATGTGGGTCGCGAGGATCGTCTGCGGGTGGAAGGCATCGATCAGGTCGATGCTCTCATAGTAGGGAGCCCCGCCGGTACTGTCGGCGCAGTGGAACACCACATACTTCGCATTGCCCGAAAGACCCGCGCGCCGCAGGATCAGGCCGAGCGGCACGCCCGACCATTCGCCGATCGCGCTCCAGCCTTCCACGCAGTCATGCCGCGTGATCTGCGTGCGCCGTGGCGCGGCCATCAGCTGCGCCAGGCTGATCCGCAGCGGATGCGCGACCATGCCGTCTACCGCCAAGGTCCAGTCGGCAAACCTGTTCGCCGCGAGCGCGTTGTACTCCGCCGTACCGGGGTTCTGGTTGCCGTTCTGGCGGAACACCGGCGACATTTCGGCCCGGCTGAACTCCTGCGCCAGCGCGTTACGGTCCGTTACGAGACGCTGCGCGCGGTGCGTCGCCTGTTCGCCGAGGCTGAGGAATGATTTCACCGTTGGCGAGGCATTGATCTGGTCGCAGCCCGCCAGCAGCAGGCCGGCACCGCCGACAAGCGCGTTACGCCGCGTGACCAGGGAGGAGGGGCGCTCGGCAGGAAGGATGAGGCCGGGGGTCTTGTCCTTGCTCACTGTTCACGCTCCTTGGGCAGACGGTACCAGCCCGTGATGATCGAGCGCAGTTCATTGAAGGGGCCTGCCAGCACGACTGCCAGCAGGTGGACAACGATGAACAGGGCAAACCCGCCTGCGCAGAGGAAGTGGATCGAGCGCGCCGAGGCCCGTCCGCCGAAAAGTTCGGGCAGCCACGGGAAGGCCGCGTCGAGCGTGGGCGACATTGTGCAGCCGGTCAGGATCACGGTCGGGATCAGCACGAAGAGCACGCCGAGATAGGCGATCTTCTGGAGCGGATTGTATGCTCTTGCTGCTTCTCCGGTGGGGAAGCGCAGACGGGCATGCTCTTTGATGTCGTGCCACAGGTGCGAGATGCTGCGTTCTTCAGGCTTCAATGCAAGATCGCGGCGCAAGTGCCCGGAAATGATGTTGTATACCATGAACAGCGAGGCGCTGATCAGCAGCACCCAGGCAAACGCGAAATGCCATTGCCGCGCATCGGCGAGGCTGTAGGTCGACGGGATCGTGACCAGCGGGGGGAAGGCGTTCGCCGTGTTCTGGGCATAGCCAAGGACGCCCGTCGTCGGGATCTCGATGCCGAGCAGTTGCAGGTAACCGCTCGTTCCCCGGTTGCCGATGACCAGCCACGGCGTATCGAGGTTCGCGCCATAGACGCCCCAATAGAGCCGGGGATGGGCGTTGAAGATCATCATCCCGCTCATCAACATGACGAAGATGGTGAGCGCATTGGTCCAGTGCCAGATGCGCACCGGCAGCCTTGTCCGATAGATCAGCGGCGAGGCCCCTGGCGTCTCAGATGTCCGTTCTGCCGCTCCCGCGGCATCGCCTTCAGCATGGTGTGTCGCCATTATTACCGCTCCCGCCAGGCTGCGCACAGTCCATGAGTTTGCAATACCACGTCGCGAGCGCAAGCGCTGCAAGGACCAATTCGGCATCGAACAGGGTCAGGTGGCAGACCAGGCCGACGAATTTCCTTCAATTTTGGTACCATCCAACGTCCTGTGTCGCCACTTCACCAAAGCGCGCGCCTTTGGTGATCGATTGCCAGATGATCGGCCACGAGGTGCCGATCATGCTGATGAAGGGCCATGGGTCGCGCCAGTCCCAGCTGACATCGCGGGTAGTGACGAGGCTTTTGAGGCTCGGCAGGAACCCGCGTCTGCGCAGCATCGCGGCCTGTGTCTCGGTGAGGCAGGCGTAGAACTGCTGCAGCGTGGTGTGCTGGCGGACTCGCACCGGCCCGCTCCAGCCTGGCTCCAGCACGGCCCGGGCGATGTCCTCGGCTTCCCAGAAGTGGACGCCGCTTGTCGCGCGCGGATTGCACTCGATGGCATAGGGCACACCGGCCGCATCGATGATGAAGTCGAAGGATATGAACCCGCTCCACCGCGTAGCTGCGACGAATTGTTCAACCCAGGCGTTGATTGCCGGCACCGCGACCCGCTCGAACGCCACGGCGACCGAGCCCGACATGACCGCGCCGCGATAGACCATGGTCGCGACAACCCGGCCACCCTGCGCGATTGTGCAGGTGCTGTGCTCGCGCCCTTCCACGAACCGCTGGACCACGGCCGGTGCGGTCGGATCAGCAGGGGGCAGGGGTTCGCCATTGCGCAGGATGGAGAGGCCGTTGCCGGAACATGAAAACACCGGCTTCACGACCATCGGGCCCGTCTGCGCCAATCTTTCGGCCTCTGGCGAGCCGAGCGGCGCGCTCTCCGGCACCGCCAGCCCTTGCGCGGTCGCGGTGCGAACAAAGCTTGCCTTGTCGTGGAGCGCCAGCACCTCTGCGGGCGGCATCGTGAACAGCCGCACACCTTCAGGCAGTGTGCCTGCAAGGTGCGCCACATGCATCGTCTCTTCCGAGACCGGCACGACCAGATCCACCTTCTCGCGGGCCACGATGTCTGCCAGCGCCGCAAGATAGGCCGCCTTGCCTGCGCTGGGCGGCGGCACCGTGAATTCGCGCGCGACGTGGCGCGAAGCCCCGGCCAGCGTCCAGCCATAGGGCTCGGCCACCAGCACCCGGCACCCGGCCTTGCTGAATCCGCGCGCCAGATCAAGTGCCTTGGGCAGCCTCCCCAGCGTGAGCAGGACTGTTGTCATGACGTCACGCTCCGGGACGCACGGGCGTGACCCGCACCATGATTTGCCTGGCAGGCCGGGTGGTCAGCCGCGCCGCAGGTCGCACCGCGCCCGCATCCTCGATATGGAAGTCGAAGTGGCGGAACAGCCGCGCGATGAGCAGCACCGCCTCGGTCAGGGCAAAGGCAGCGCCTGCGCAGACACGCGGGCCCTGGCCAAAGGGAATGTAGGCCCCGGGTGTCAGTTCGCTCTCCCGTGCGGGGAGGAAGCGGTCGGGATCAAACACGTCTGGGTTCTTCCAGAAGCGCTTGTGCCGGTGCAGCACCCAGGGCGCCACCATCACCAGCGCCCCGCGCTTGATCCGCTTGCCGCCGATGGTGGTCGCTTCCGTGGCGACGCGCGGCAGGAAGGTGATCGGCGGATAGAGCCGCAGCGTCTCACGGAACACGTTGCGCACGGTCAGGAGGTGCTTGGTCTCCTCGAAACCGATCGGCCCATCCTCGCCCGCAACCTCGCGGATTTCCTGCCGCACCCGCGCCACGAGCGCTGGCTGCATGGCAAGCAGGTAGAACGCCCAGGTGAGCGCACTTGCGCTGGTCTCATGCCCGGCAAGGAACAGCACGCCGAGCTGGTCGATCAGTTCCTCGCGCGTGAAGGCGGTGCGGGTGAAGTCGTCACGCGCGGCGATGACGGCGGCGGCAATGTCGTCGAAATGCTCGCCATTCGGCCCCAGATGGGTATCGAGCAGATCGCCAAGATGGCCGCGGATGCGGTGGCAGGCCTCCAGCACGAAGTCCTTTTGCGGCACGGCAGTCCAGGCCGGGTCCATGATCAGCCGCCTGATCTCGACTTGCGCCACGCTGTGCTCGAACACGGTGAAGGCATCGAACACGTCATGCGCGGCGCCGGTTTCGAGCCCGGTGCTGAACACGGTGCGGCAGATGATGTCCGCGGTGAGGTGGCTCATCGTGAGATCGAGCGAAAAGGGTGCGCCGTCCGCCGCCCGGGCTGCCAGCATATCCTCGCAGGCTGCTGCGCCTTCCTGCATGGCCGGGAAGGCGCGGTTGACGCGCATCATCGTGAAGGCCGGATCGATCATCCGGCGCTGACGCTGCCACACCTCGCCCGAGGAGACGAAAATCGAATCGCCGATCAGCGGGGCGAGCGCATCGACCATCAGGTCGCTCTTGGGGAATATGCCCTCGGGATCGGAAAGAACCCGCCGCACTTCATCGGGCCGGTTGACGATGAGGATCGAGCGCCGCGAATAGCCAAGTGGGCCGACATCGCAGCGATAGGCGCTTGCCGGCAGCAGGCTGAGCAGATCGCCATCCCCCCGCAGCGCCACGCGCAGAAGCGCCGTGATGGCGCCCAGCGAATTCGGACGCGGCGGACGATAGGCGGCAGTCTGGCTCAACGCGGCTTCCCAACAGGTCTGCGAGTGTCATCTTGTGTTTACACGGGCCGTGTCCAGTGGGATAGTCGCCCTGACACGAACCGGGGGATGTGATGGAACTGCTGGTGTTCCGCTGCCTGATTGCAGCGCATATCGCCGCAGGCGCGACCGGCGCGATCGCATTCTGGGTGCCTGTCGTCGGCCGCAAGGGCGATGTGAACCACCGCAAGTGGGGCCGGATTTTCACCAAGGCGATTCTCGTCACCGGCTGCCTCGCCCTCACCATGAGCCTGTTCACGCTCTACGATCCGATGACCGTCCATCCGCACCTCGTGGGCAAGTTCGATGCCGATTTCGTGCGCGGCATCTTCGGCGTGATGATGCTCCACAACGCGATCCTGACGCTCAATCTCGCGTGGTACGGCTGGCTCTGCGTGCAGAACCGCCGCAACGTGGCCGCCAACCGCACGCCGCTCAATGTGGCGCTGCAGGTTCTCGTGATGATCGCGGCTGTCTTCTGCGCGTGGGATGGTGCGCGCATCAACCAGCCGCTGATGATGCTGATTTCCGTCGTCGGCATGGCGACCGGGATCACCAATCTCGTGTTCCTCTATTCGCGCAATCCCTCGCCGGTGATGTGGCTCAAGGAACACGTGAAGGCCCTCGTTGGAGCAGGAATCTCGGTCTATACCGCCTTCCTCGCCTTCGGTTCGGTGCGGCTGTTTCCCTCGCTCGCGCTCAATCCGGCGATGTGGTCGGTCCCGCTGGTGACCGGGCTCATCATCCTCATCTACCACCGCATTCGCATCGACATGAAGGCCGGCATCAGCATCGTTCCGCAATTGCGCCGCCGCGCCGCGACGTCTGACTGAGCCTGGTGACTGGCGTGGCCGCTCGCAGGGTCGTTGTCGTCGGTGCTGGAATGGGCGGGCTGTCTGCCGCTGCCGACCTTTCCCGTGCCGGGCTTGATGTCACCGTTGTCGAGCGCGCGGCAAGCGTGGGCGGCAAGATGCGGCGGGTGGAATCGGGCGGACTGGCGATCGATGCCGGGCCGACCGTCTTCACCATGCGCTGGATCTTCGATGGCCTGTTCGGAGATGCCGGGCAGCGGCTGGAGGATCACATTGGCCTGATCCCGGCAGAAACGCTGGCCCGACATGCCTGGCAGCCTGATCGGTCCGGAAGGGGCGGAAACCTTGATCTCTTCGCGGACGTAAACCGTTCAGCCGAAGCGATCGGAGACTTCGCAGGTGCAGCCGAAGCCAGAGCCTACCTCGATTTCTGCGCCCGCAGTGCAGACATCTACCGCACCCTTGCCGCCTCGTTCATTGCGGCGGAACGTCCTTCGATCCCCGGCCTCGTTGCTCGTCTGGGGCCCTTCGGCATCCCGGCCCTGATGCGCACCGTGCCGATGCGCACGCTGTGGGGCGCGCTCGGCGATCACTTCAAGGACCAGCGCCTGCGCCAGCTGTTCGGGCGCTATTCGACGTATGTCGGCGCCTCGCCATGGGCCGCGCCCGCGACGCTGATGCTGATCGCGCATGTCGAGCAGGAAGGCGTCTGGCTGGTGCGCGGCGGGATCCACGAAGTCGCGCGTGCGATTGCGGGGCTGGCCGAACGGCAGGGCGCGCGCTTCCGCTTTGGCGCGCAGATGGACCGGATCGTTGTCGAAGCGGGACGAGTGACGGGCGTGGAACTGGCCGGGGGCGAGCGCCTTCCCGCCGATGCCGTTGTGTTCAACGGTGACATTTCCGCGCTCACCGATGAAGTGCGGCCCGTCCCGGCTACGCCGCCGAACAAGCGGTCACTGTCCGCCGTCACCTGGTGCATGGCCGCGCAAACGTCCGGCTTTGATCTTGCGCATCATAATGTCTTTTTTGCAGAGAATTATGCCGCAGAGTTCAAAGCGATTTTCAAGAACCGCAGCATCACCGAAACGCCGACCGTCTATCTCTGTGCGCAGGACCGGGGGGAGGGGAGCAACCACCCTGCCGGTGCGCCCGAACGTCTCCTTGCCCTCATCAACGCGCCGGCTGATGGGGACAGGGGGCCGCTACCCGATCACGTGATGGCCGATCTCGCGCACCGCAGTGTCGGCCTGATGCAGGATTGCGGGCTCGAGCTGACTGCGACGGACGATCCCGTCGTCACGGATCCGGCCGGTTTTCACGCGCTGTTCCCGGCGAGCGGCGGCGCGCTCTATGGCCGCGCCAACCACGGCATGATGGGCAGCTTTGCGCGGGCCGGTGCGCGCGGAAAGGTGCCGGGGCTCTACCTTGCGGGGGGCAGCGTTCACCCAGGTCCGGGCATTCCGATGGCGACGATGTCCGGCCGCATTGCAGCAGCGCGGCTGCTGGCTGATTTTGCGGGAGACCGCCGCACGGTCATGCTGCCGGCGGGTTAGCCCGCAGCGGGAAATTGATGTCCTCAGGCCGCTGCCAGCGCCTTGAGGCTGGAACGGGACCAGCGCGGATGCGGCGCCGGACCCGGCCGCCAAAGCGCCTGCACTCCTGCGCGAAGAACCCAGCGGATCTTCTCGCCACGGGTGGTGTAGATGCGGTTGTCCCACACATCGGGACCACCTGCTGCCACCTTGCGTGCGATCGCGCCGTAGATGCCTGCCGCCGCAAGCACCGCCCAGCGCTGGCGAAATGCCAGCCGCGATGCGCCGACCCTTGCGGAGGCCTCATATTCCGCTGCCAGCGCCGCCAGCCGCCGCGCCACGCCAAGCAGTGCGTCGCGGTAGGCCGGCTTCATGTGCTCGCGCGGCGGAATGCCCGCCTCGGCCAGCCAATCGGAGGGGAGATAGCAGCGCCCACCGCGATCATCTTCCGCCACATCGCGCGCGATATTGCCGAGCTGGAAGGCGATGCCGAGATCACAGGCGCGGTCGAGCGTGTCCTCGTCATCAGGCGCGACCCCCATGACCACCGCCATCATCACGCCCACAGCGCCCGCAACGTGGAAGCAGTAGCGCAGCAGGTCTGCCGTGGAGCGCGGGCTCCATTCCGCCGCGTCGAGCGCGAAACCGTCGATCACATCGTTGGCCATCGCTTGCGTCAAACCGCATTCTGCAGCGACGACGCCCAGCGCATCGAAATTGGAGTTGCCCGTGGGCAGCCCCGCCATGGCAAGACCGGTCAGCCGCCGGATCTGCGCCAGTCGCTCGTCCGCCGCCGCGCCCGGTGTGGTGCCCAGTTCGCCGCCCAGATCCTGCTCATCGGCGATATCGTCACAGGCGCGGCACCAGGCATAGAGCAGCCACACCCGTTCGCGCGTGGTGCGGTCGAACAGGCGCGAGGCGGCTGCGAAGCTTTTCGAGCCCCGGGCAATCGTCTCGCGGGCATGGGCAACAAGGGCGGTGCGGTCCGGCTTCAGCGGCGCTGCAAGCGGATCAGTCACGCCGCCTCACAAGTCCTTCGCGGACATCTGGATGATGGGCTTGTGCGGCACGTGCGCCGCCATCCGCGCGAGCAGAACGTCGAGCGAATGCTCGGCAATGATGATCCCGCCATGGACCGGACGGATGAAGCCGACCTCGATCATATGGGTCTGGAACGCCAGCAGCTTGTCGTAGAAGCCGAAGGCATTGAGCAGGCCGACGGGTTTTGCATGGTAGCCAAGCTGCGCCCAACTGACCGCTTCCCACAGTTCGTCCATCGTGCCGACCCCGCCCGGAAGCGTCAGGAAGCCGTCCGAAAGATCGGTGAAGGCCTGCTTGCGCTGGTGCATCGTGTCCACGATCGTCAGGCTCGTGCAATCGGGATTGGCGACCTCGGCATCCGCCAGCGCGCGGGGGATCACGCCGATAACCTCGCCGCCCGCTTCCAGCGCGCCAGCTGCCACCGCGCCCATCAGGCCCAGCCGCCCGCCGCCATAGACCACGCCGATCCCGCGGCCGGCAAGCTCGGCTCCCACCTCCCGCGCCAGCGCGACATAACGCGCGTCCGCAGGCGATGCCGAACCGCAATAGACTGCCAGCCGTTTCAAGCGCACTTACCTTTCCAGCAGATCCTCGATCATCAGTCCGGCGGTCGCCTTCGCGCTGCCGACCACGCCGGGGATGCCCGCACCCGGATGGGTGCCGGCGCCTACCAGATAGAAGTTCTTGATCGCGTCGTCACGGTTGTGTGCACGGAAATAGGCGGATTGCGTGAGCAGCGGTTCAAGGCTGAACGCGCTGCCCTGATGCGCCGAGAGATCGATCGAGAAATCCTTCGGGGTGTAGTGGAACTTCGTCACGATCCGGCTGTGGATGTCCGGGATCAGACGGCGGCCCACTTCATCCAGTACGCGCTTTTCGAACTGCGGGCCAACTTCGTCCCAGTCGATAGGCAGCTTGCCCATGTTGGCGACCGGCACCAGCGCGTAGAACGTGCTCATCCCTTCGGGCGCCATGCTCGGGTCCGTCACCGAGGGGTGGTGCAGGTAGATCGAGAAGTCCTCCGGCAGCACGCCGTGGTTGTAGATGTCGTCGAGCAGCCCCTTGTAGCGCGGCCCGAACAGGATCATGTGATGCGCGATCCCCGGCCAAGTCCCTTCGATGCCGAAGTGGACGACAAAGAGGCTCGGCGAGAACTTCTTCTTCCTGAGAGACTTGGCGCGCCGCTGCGCATGGCCGTTGTCCGGCATCAGATCGGCGTAGGAATGGACGATATCGCCATTGGAGGCGACCGCGTCGACACTCTCGCGCCAGCCGCTCTTCGTTTCGACCGCCGTCACCCGGTCGCCCAAGGAGTGGATGTGCACGACCGGATCGCCGAGACGCACGGTTCCGCCGAGGCGCTCGAAGTGCTTGACCATCCCTGCGATCAGCTTGTTGGTGCCGCCCTTGGCCCACCACACGCCGCCGTCCTTTTCCAGCTTGTGGATCAGGGCGTACATCGCGCTCGCGGTCATCGGGTTGCCGCCCACGAGGAGCGAGTGGAAGCTGAATGCCTCGCGCAGCTTCTCGTTCTGGATGTAGCTCGACACGATCGAATAGACCGATCGCCACGCCTGATAGCGGATCAGCGGCGGAGCCGACTTGATCATCGAGGCAAAGTCGAGGAACGGTACCGAGCCAAGCTTGACGTAGCCTTCCTCGAACACACCGGCCGAAAACTTCAGGAAATCGGCATAGCCGGCCACGTCGCGCGGATTGAGCTTGGCAATCTCGGCGTTCAGTATGGCCTCTTCGTTGGTGTAGTCGAAGTTCGTCCCGTCCGCCCAGTTGAGCCGGTAGAACGGCTTGACCGGGAGCAGTTCAACATCTTCCGAGATGTCATGGCCCGAAAGCGCCCAAAGCTCCTTGAGGCAGGGCGGATCGGTTACCACGGTCGGCCCGGCATCGAAGGTGAAGCCGTCGCGTTCCCAGTAGTAGGCGCGGCCGCCCGGCTTGTCGCGCGCTTCGATCACGGTGGTCTGGATCCCTGCCGACTGCAGGCGGATCGCCAGCGCCAGTCCGCCGAAACCGGCGCCGATGACGGCTACTTTCTTCATGATAAAAATCAGACTCCTGAAAACTGCAATGGCGCCGGCTGCCGGGCCAGACCGAGAAGCGTCGCAAGCGCCCGGGGGATCGGGATCGGCGGCACTCCGGCAAGAATGCGGAACTTGTCGAACGAGGTCGACCGCCCCGAGTAGAAGCGCTCGATCAACTGCGGATCGAGCGTATAGAATCGCTCCAGGATGCGCAGACGTTCTTCCGGGTAGGCCGCACCAAACAACAACGTGGAAAGCATGCGGTAGTAGCTCTGGTTTTCCCAGTGCCCTTTCGCCCATCTGGCGGAAAAGGCTTTCAGTCCCGGTCCATCAAGCGCCCCGTGGTGCGCCAGTGCCAATGCAAACCGCACCGCATCGGGCACCGAATAGCTTGTGAGCGAATGAAACAGCCCGGCGCGAGATCCGGCGCGCGCCGTGTCGTCGCCGCCGTTCTGCCAGAAACTGCCAAAATCGCCGCCCGCCACAACCGGCAGCACGCCGTATTCCTCATTGATCAGCGCCTCGACTTCCCAGCCGCGCGCGGCGAGATACGCATCGATCCGCCGCTCCAGCAGCGGCCGATCCAGAACGCTGCTGTCCGAGTAGTACGTGTCCTCGAGGAACACCACGTCGGGGGCGAAGGGCAGCGCGTACATGAAGCGATAGCCGTCGAGCTGCTCGACGGTTGCGTCCATAACGATCGGCCGCTCGAGCCCATGCGGCGCCTTCAGCTTGAACTTGCGGCCGACGAACTTCTGCCAGCCCCCGGTAAAGTGCGAGACATCGCGCAGACCCCGCGTGTCGATCACGCCGCCCGCGCTGATCAGCGTGCCGTCGGCCAGCATGACTTCGCTTTCGCCCGCGTGCTTCACCGCTTGCGCCGTGATGATCGAATCCGCCGGCAGCGTGGCCCGCAAGGTCGCATCGAACCTCTCGGATGTCATCGCGCTGTAGCGGGTGGTGAGGTGGCGGCTGTGGGTGGGGAAATGGACGTTGTAGTCGGCCCAAGTCGCCTCGATCATCGGGGCGAGCAGCTCGGTCGCTTCATGATCGGTATCGGTGGCGAAGAACGACCACACATGGTTGCCGCCAAGGCAGTCGCCTTGCTCGACGATGAGGAGCGAAAGATCCGGACGGTAACGGGCGAGCGCAAGCGCGATCAGTCCGCCTGCCAGTCCGCCGCCAAGGATCGCGATATCGCAGCGCCGTGCATTCATCATGTATGGCGATAGGCGTTGGGCCGCACTGGTGCAACCGGAACGCTCCTGCCCGTTCGTGAAGACGGGGGAAAGGCGGGATGGCGGATCCGCTGGTGGGGCTCCGGGGATGGCGGCGAAGGATGCCATCCCCGAAGTGTTTGCAAAGGGCTGCTGGCGGGAGCGGCCCTTCTCCCAGGGATTGTCGCGGCGCTCGGCTTCTCACCTATGGGGTAGAAGGCCGGTCGAGTTGACGTGCCTGATCTGCCCGATCGCAAATGTCCCCGAGCGGTCTGCACCATGAACATTTGGCAATGTTTCATTTTCGCGTGATGGAGATCAGCGAGATTCCTGTTGCGTTTTGATGCGGATCAAGGCCTCCTTGGCGCGGCATGGCGAGAACAGCCATGATCGGTCCAATCGGCTCCCCGGACGGCATGCGCTCGCAGCGCGGCTCCGGAGAAGGGTGAGGGGCCGCGAACGAGGAGAGAGAGATGGCAGAACAGGCCAAGCAGCACGTTGATGTCCTGATTGTCGGGGCCGGCATTTCCGGCATTGGATCCGCCAAGCATCTGCAGGACCAATGTCCGGGCAAGACCTACGCCATCCTCGAAAGCAAGGATACCTTTGGCGGCACGTGGGAAACCCACAAGTATCCCGGTATCCGTTCGGATTCCGATCTCTACACCTTCGGTTATCGCTTCAAGCCGTGGACCGGCGCGCCGATCGCATCGGCCGAAGCGATCCTTACCTATATGGGTGAAGTGATTGCCGAGAACGGCATCGACAAGCACATCAACTACGGCCACACGATCACCGCCTGCAGCTGGTCGAGTGCGGACAATCTGTGGACGGTCAATGCCCGCCGCAAGGATGGCAGCGAAGTGGTCTACACCGCAGGCTTCCTGTGGATGTGCCAGGGCTACTACGATCACAAGACGCCCTACATCCCCGATTGGCCGAACATGGCCTCCTACAAGGGCCAGTTCGTCCACGCGCAGTTGTGGGATCCCAAGACCGACGTCGCCGGCAAGCATGTCATCGTCATCGGCTCGGGCGCGACGGCAGCGACCATCGTGCCTGCGCTGTGCGAGGCCGGTGCCAAGGTCACCATGGTCCAGCGCTCGCCGACCTGGTTCTACTGCGCGCCCAACGTCTGTGAACTGGCAGACCGCCTGCGCACCATCGGCGTTGACGAACCCACCATCCACCGCGTCGTGCGGCAGGACTACATCTACAACTTTTACGAGATGGACCGCCGCAGCCGCGAGGAACCCGAGGCCATGGCCGAGGACTTGCGCGCGCTGATCCGCGGCTACGTCGGCGAAGATTTCGATTTCGAGCCCCACTTCACGCCGAAGTACCGCCCGTGGCAGCAGCGGCTGGCGCAGCTTCCCGATGGCGACATGTTCAAGCAAGTCGTCGCAGGCAACGCGAGTGTCGTTACCGATACGATCGAAACCTTCACCGAAAAGGGCCTTCGTGTCAGCTCCGGGCAGGAGATCGAGGCCGACATGATCGTCGCCTGCACTGGCTTCAAGCTTTCGGTGCTGGGGGACATTCCCTTCGCGGTCGATGGCAAGGCGGTCGATTGGGCCGATACCATCAACTATCGCGGCATGATGTTCACCGGCGTGCCCAATCTCGTGTGGGTCTTCGGCTACTTCCGCGCCTCGTGGACCCTGCGCGTCGACATTGTCGGCGATTTTGTCTGCAAGCTGCTGAACCACATGGACGCAGCCCACGCCCACAAGGTCGAGGTCGCCCTGCGCGACGAAGACAAGGACATGAAGATCCTGCCCTGGATCGATGCCGACAACTTCAACCCGACCTATCTCATGCGCGATCTCGATCGGATGCCGAAGCGCGGTGACAAGCCCGAATGGCAGCACAATCAGGACTACTGGAGCGAGAAGGAAGAGATACCCTTCATCGATCCGGCCGCCAGCGAGTTCGTCTATGACGGTGTCCGCGCCGGGACCGAGCAGACGCTGGAAGCGGCAGAGTAACGGAGCCCAAATCCTCCCCATTTTCCCGCAGGGCCAATGGGGAGGTGGCCCGCCAGAGGCGGGTCGGAGGGGGTGTCGGAGGCGCTAAGCCGCCTTCGCCCGCTTGCTCCCCTGCGCGATCTCCTTCTTCAGATCACGCACATAGGCATCAAAATCGAGCTGGATCGTATGCCGCCGCGCCGCATAGTAGTGGCCCGTGTGGTACTCCTCGTCGGTCTTTATGATGCGGTGCATCTCGCCGAGCGGGGGAGGGGTATACTCGCCCGCCAGATAGGCCGCGATCAGCTTCGATTGCTGCTCGGCAAAGTTGACGAGCGTCGGCAGCGGCTGGCCGAGGCCGGCATAGAACAGGTCCGGTACTTCCGGCTTCATGATCCGCTTGAATAGTGGCGGAGGGCGGTTATCGGCGTCGGCGCAGAAAGCGGGATCGTCGAAGAACGGGAAGCGGATGTCATAGCCCGTTGCCCAGACGATGACGTCTATCGGCTCCCGGCTGCCGTCCTTGAACACCACGCCGTCTCCATCGAGCCGCTCGATCGCGCCCTTCATCGCAACGTCGCCAGAGCCTGCGCGCAACAGGAACTCGCCGGAAACCGTGGCATGGGCATCGAACGGGCCGATCTCCGGCTCGGGCAGGCCATAGTCGCTCATCTTGCCGACCAGGCTCTTGATCATCCGCGTGCCAAGCGCGGTGCGCACCTTGCGCGGCATCCACGCCGGGGCCGGGTTCTTGTCGATCGGCTGGCCCTTGTAATACTTGGGCAGCACCCACACCCCGCGCCGGGTCGAAACGAACAGCCGCTCCGCAATCGCGCGCTGCGAAAGCTCGGACGCGATATCCATCGCCGAATTGCCCATGCCGACGACGAGCACGCGCTTGCCGACGCAGTTGACCGGCTCGAACGCACTGCGGAAGGAATGGCTGTGGAGCTGTTCCCCATCGAAATGGCCGGGGTATTCGGGGATGCGCGCCGCCCAGTGGTGCCCGTTGGCGACCACCAGCGCCTCGTACTCGCGGGTCTCGCCGGTCGAGAGCCGCACCTCCCAGCCGCCGCCGGGCTTGCGGATCGCCTTCTCCACCCTGGTGTTGAAGGTGATCGCATCGCGCAGCCCGAAGTGATCGGCGTAGTCGCGGAAATACTTGAGGAGCTGCGAATGGTGCGGGAAGTCCGGCCAGTCAGCCGGCACCGGATAGTCCTCGAATGCCAGCCGCCATTTCGAGGTGTCGATATGCAGGCTCTGGTAGCAGGCCGAGAGGCCATTGGGGTTGTTGTAGTACCAGTTCCCGCCGATATCATCCGAGGCGTCGAACTGGTCGTAGCTGATCCCGTAATCCTTGAGCCGCTTGGCGACGGTGATCCCCGAACAGCCGGCCCCGATGATGCAGACGCGCTTCATGTCAGGCGCGCTCCAGCCGGACAGGCATGGTATTGAACCCATGCAGGAACGGGCTCGCCAGCCGCTCCGGCTTGCCGGCCAGCACCGGCTTGAGGCCCCGCGCCACAATCTCGTCGATCACCGCTGCAATCTGCACTTCGGCGAGGCGCGCGCCAACGCAGCGGTGGATGCCGTGGCCAAACCCGATGTGCCGCCGCGCATTCTCGCGCGTCACGTCAAACTGCTCGGCATTCGGGAACACGCTCTCGTCGCGGTTGCCCGAAATGTACCACATCACGATCTTTTCGCCTTCGCGGATCAGCTGGCCGCCCACCTCGACATCGCGCGTTGCTGTGCGCCGCATGTGCGTCACCGGCGTTTGCCAGCGGATGATTTCCTGCGCCGCATTGGCCGAGAGCGTCGGGTCGGCGCGGAGCTTGTCGAGCTGTTCCGGGTAGAGGGTCAGGGCCTCGATCAGTCCGGCGATGGAGTTGCGGGTCGTGTCGTTCCCTGCCACGATCAGCAACGCGATATTGGCCAGTCGCTCCAGCGCCGGCAGGTTCCCCATCGCTTCGGAATGGACCATGCGGCTGAGAAGATCGTCCGTTGGCGGCAGCCCGCGCCGCGCATCCAGCTCGCGGTCGAAGCGGGCGAGCATCTCGCCCATCTGCTTCATCCATTCCGCGCGGTATTCCGGCGTCAGGTTGTCAGCCGAAACGCCGCTGCCATAATCCGACCAGCGCTTGAGATCACGCCACTCCTCGAACGGGAAATCGAACAGGCTGCACAGCATCCCCAGCGTCTGCGGAATGGCGAGCTGCTCCACCCAGTCGAAGGTCTCGCCCAGCGGCAGCGCATCGAACAGCAGCTTCGCGCGCTCGCGCACTTGCGCTTCGAGCTTGATCATCTGCCCCGGGCTGAACGCGGGCGCGATTACCTTGCGCTGCGCGGTGTGGATTGGCGGATCCTGCGCGATGAAATTGGGGAACTCGGCCTCGTTGATGGATTCGGCGATGGTGATGTTGCCCAGCTTCCACGAGGAGGAGAACGCCTCCGGCATGAGCTCGATTTCCTGGATGTGCTCGTGCCGCACGGCCGACCAGTACCCGCCGAAGGGGCTTTCCGGCCGCCAGCTGACGGGCATTTCCCCCCGCAGGAATGCGAACGGCTCGCGCCAGGTATCCTCGGTGTAGAGCGCGTCGGCGCTCACGTCGTAGGGATTGATTGCGCGGTCCCGATCAAGGGTCTGGCTCGCCATGTCCTGCTCCGTTTGCCCCGCGCGCTTGCCGGCGGCGGCTTTGCGGACAAGTATGTTTAATCGTCCAGTTAAAGTCCAGCCCCAATGGTGGGTGGACGCCGCCATCCAGTCGCACTAGATAGAGCGCATTCCCCGGGGAGCCAGTGAGCAAACATGGCTGAGAGGGGCTGGTCACGCAGCCCGACCCGTCGAACCTGAACCCGTTAGCACGGGCGGAGGGAGCGGTAAGGCTGCATGCCAGAGCCCGCCATCCGTCCGTTCAAAAGGAGCGTGAAAGATGGCCGATATCAATTCCCGCCTCGAGAATGGCCCGCAGGCCACTCCCATCGGCGTCACCACCGGCCCGATCCGTGGCAGCCGCAAGATTCATGTCGAAAGCCCGCGTTTCCCCGGCATGACTGTCGCCATGCGCGAGATCTCGCTTGAGCCCTCGTCGGGTGAGCCGCCGCTGCGCGTCTACGATACCTCGGGCCCCTACACCGACTCCAACGCCTCGATCGACATTGCCAAGGGCCTGCCCAAGCTGCGCCGCGAATGGATCATGGGGCGCGGCGACGTCGAGGAATACAGCGCCCGCGAAGTGAAGCCGGAAGACAACGGCCAGCTCGGCCCGGACCGCTCCGGCGGCGTCCCCGGCTTCCCCAACGTCGTGCAGAAGCCGCTGCGCGCCAAGGCCGGCGGCAATGTCAGCCAGATGCACTACGCCCGTCAGGGCATCATCACGCGCGAGATGGAATACGTTGCCGTCCGCGAAAACCTCGGCCGCCGCCAATTGAAGGAAGCGCTGGCGCGCGACGGGCAGGACTGGGGTGCAAGCATCCCGGACTATGTGACCGCCGAGTTCGTCCGCGATGAAGTCGCCCGCGGCCGCGCGATCATCCCCAGCAACATCAACCACCCCGAATCCGAGCCGATGGCGATCGGCCGCAACTTCCTCGTCAAGATCAACGCGAATATCGGCAACTCCGCCGTCGCGTCCGACGTTGCGCAGGAAGTCGAAAAGATGGTCTGGTCGGTCCGCTGGGGTGCCGACACCGTCATGGACCTCTCGACGGGCCGCAACATCCACGACACGCGCGAATGGATCCTGCGCAACAGCCCCGTGCCGATCGGCACCGTGCCGATCTATCAGGCGCTCGAAAAGGTCGGCGGCATTGCCGAAGAGCTCACCTGGGAGATCTTCCGCGATACCCTGATCGAGCAGGCCGAACAGGGTGTCGACTATTTCACCATCCACGCCGGCGTGCGCCTGCCCTACATTCCGCTCACCGCCAAGCGCGTGACAGGCATCGTCAGCCGCGGCGGTTCGATCATGGCCAAGTGGTGCCTCGCGCATCACAAGGAATCGTTCCTCTACGAGCACTTCGACGAAATCACCGAGATCATGAAGGCCTACGACATCGCCTATTCGCTGGGCGATGGCCTGCGTCCGGGCTCGGTGGCGGACGCCAACGACGAAGCCCAGTTCGCCGAGCTCTACACGCTGGGCGAACTCACCAAGCGCGCCTGGGAGCAGGACGTTCAGGTGATGATCGAAGGCCCCGGCCACGTGCCGATGCACAAGATCAAGGAGAACATGGACAAGCAGCTCGCCGCCTGCGGCGAAGCGCCGTTCTACACTCTCGGGCCGCTCGTGACCGACATTGCGCCGGGTTACGACCACATCACCAGCGGCATTGGCGCTGCCATGATCGGTTGGTTCGGCACCGCGATGCTGTGCTACGTCACGCCCAAGGAACACCTCGGCCTGCCCGACCGTGATGACGTCAAGGTCGGCGTCGTCACCTACAAGCTCGCCGCCCACGCGGCGGATCTTGCCAAGGGCCACCCGGCTGCCAAGCTGCGCGACGATGCGCTGAGCCGCGCCCGGTTCGAATTCCGCTGGCGTGACCAGTTCAACCTCTCGCTCGATCCCGAGACGGCCGAGCAGTACCACGACCAGACACTGCCGGCTGAAGGCGCCAAGACCGCGCATTTCTGCTCGATGTGCGGCCCCAAGTTCTGCTCGATGAAGATAACGCAGGAAGTGCGCGATTTTGCGGCCAAGCAGAACGCCGAGATCGAGACCTTCGTCGCGAATGAAGCCGAAGCCGAAGCCGGCATGGCAGAAATGAGCGAGAAGTACGATCAGATGGGCCGCGAACTCTATATCGGTGCAGGTGATCGCGATCATCATTGAGCAAGCTGACTGATCTTCCGGATCGGCCATGACGGAGGGCAGCAGATGATTCTGCTGCCCTCTTGGTTTCCGCAAAGTAACCATTTTGAAGTAATTTCTTTTAATTTCAGCATTTTCAGCGTTTTGCGCCGAAAGCCTTGATTCTGGACTTGGATCAAGTTGACTTCATTTCAGCCCTGAATACCTTGCCCTGGCGTTACGTAATGCCGGGCCAGAACTGGCGTACGTATGCCTGGTCGCCGGTTTAGATCGCTTGCTGCTGATTTCATCAGCAACAGGCAAAGGGAGGGGCCTCATGAATCCGAACCGCTGGTCGGTCTGTTCCGACGATTTCGCACCAGAATTCGCGGTGCTGCCATGACGGTTGCCGATCTCCACAAGGGCGGAATGGACAGTTCCGAGAACGTCATCAGGCGTTTTCACGTCCGTCGGCCACCCGATTACGCGGTCTACTATTCGGACGAGCGGGTCGTCGTCACTTTCGCGGATGATCCGGCGCTGGCTGACAAGCAGCGGCGGGACCTTGCGCAGGTGGCGCCAGTGCGCGGCGAGATCAACGGGCTGATCGACGATTGGCGCGATACCGAAGACCCCACCGATTATCTGTGGTTTCTTGGCGGATGGCGCAGGCGGCGGGCCACTGCCAAGCGGGCACTGGCCGAGCGTTTCGACCAGCGCGTGGCGGATGCTCTCGTCGTGGCGCTGAACGGCGACGTCACCGGCGCTGGCGCCGTGCTCGATGGCATCAAGGCCGATGTCGTCGACCAGCGGACAGGCATTGCGCGGTTGCAGGCACTCGTCGCGGCCGCATGCGGCGTACTGCTCTTCATTGGCCTTGCCTCGCTGTTCGGCACCGTCGGTACGAAAGAGTCCTGCTCTGCAGCCGCCAGCGCGGTGTGTTTTCCGTTTGGAACCGATCTGTGGCGCGGCGCGCTCACAGGTTCATTCGGTGCCCTGTTCTCGCTGGCGATAGGCATCCGCAGCAGACAGATGCAGCTTGATTTCAACGTCTTGTCGAACATGACCGAGGCGGTGCTGCGGATCGTGATCGGCGCCATCGCCGGCACTGTCCTCGTCGCCTTGATCCGATCCGGGTTCGTGCACATCGGCTTTGGCGGCGCACAGCCGATGAATATCGATGAACTCTACTTCGCGGCAGCCGGTTTCCTGGCCGGTTTCTCCGAGCGGCTTGTGCCCGATCTGCTGGCCAAGGGTGAGGCTACGTCAGGCGCAGCGCCGCCCATGCGCCGTCAGTCCGCACCTCAGTCCGAGCCCAAGGGAAGCGGGGCGGACGAAGGCATCGGGGCGCCTCCTGCCGGTGCCGCAGGGGCCGGTGCCATTGCAGCGGCCGATGTCGATCACGCACCTGATCAATCGGACGAAGACGGCTGCGTTTGCGACCATCCGCTGGCCGAGGACGAGGTGACGGACGACGCCTTCCTGCCAGCAGCGTCCGGCGGGGTCGAAGCGAGCGTCGGGGAGGTGAAGCCATGACCTATTCTCTGACATGGCTTCCCGAAGTGCTGGAGGCGGCAGGCCTCAAGGTTGCCGAAACCCCGGGCTGGCGCACGCGCGGGCGGGCCGAGATGGGCACTGTCAGGGGCGTCCTGTGCCACCACACCGCCACGGCTCGCGGCGGCAACATGCCGACGCTGGACATGCTCATCAAGGGCAGGTCGGACCTTGCGGGCCCGTTGTGCCACCTCGGCCTCGGGCGCGACGGGACGTTCTACGTGGTCGCGGCCGGGCGGGCCAACCACGCCGGCACGGGCAAGTGGGAAGGTATCGAGCCTGACAAGGGCAACAGCCACTTCATCGGCATTGAAGCTGAAAACAGCGGCTTGCCGGGTGATCCCTGGCCCGAAGTGCAGATGGATGCCTATCGCCGGGGCGTCGCGGCAATCCTCAAGCACATCGGCGCGGGTGCCAACATGTGTTGCGGGCACAAGGAATATGCGCCGGGGCGCAAGAACGACCCCAGCTTCGATATGCCCACTTTCCGAACGGGCGTCAGCGAGTATCTGGTCGGCAAGACGCCGCCGCCGCCGATCCCCGCTGTCGACGACAAGAACCGGCCGACGGTGCGGCGCGGTATGCGCGGGCCTGCGGTCAAGGACTTGCAGGAATTGCTGGGTCTCAATGCGGACGGCATTTTCGGCGCGGACACCGAGGCCAAGGTCCGCGCGTGGCAGCGGGCGCACGATCTGGTCGGCGATGGCATTGTCGGCCCGCGCAGCTGGGACTTGCTCGATCACGAGGCGCCGTCAAAGGCTCCCCCGCTGGCGAACCTGCCCGCACCGCCTGCGCCGCTTGCCAGCGGATCCGCCGCCAGTCAGATCGACGTTGCCCTGCTCGATCTCGCGTTTCCGGAAAACAACCGCGCCGCGCTGGCGGTGTGGGTCGAGCCACTGAAGAATGCCTGCGCCCGCTTCGGTATCGACAAGCCGCGCGAGGTTTGCAGTTTCCTTGCCAACATCGGGGTGGAGAGCAAAGGGCTTACCCAGATGACGGAGAGCCTGAACTACAGTGTCGAGGGGCTGCTCGGCACCTTCGGGCGGCACCGGATCAGCGAAGCGGATGCGCAGCGCCTTGGCCGCAAGCCGGGCGAGCCGGCGCTATCGCAGGACCGGCAGGCCGAGATCGCCAACATCGTCTACGGCGGGCCATGGGGTAAGACGAACCTCGGCAATACCGAGCCGGGCGATGGCTGGAAGTTTCGCGGCTATGGCCCCAAGCAGCTCACCGGCAGGGACAACTGCACAAGGTTTGCCCAGTCGATAGGCATGCAGGTGGATGACATCCCCGCCTACTTGCGCACGGCCGAAGGCGGATGTGCAGGGGCGGGCTGGTTCTGGAAGAGCCACGGCATGGATGCGCTGGCCGCCACGCCCGGGCTCGCGGACGATCGCGAGAGGATCAATGGCGGGCTCAACGGCCTGGCGGATGTCGAGAAGCGGTTTGCCTGGCTGGAGGCGGAGTTCAAGCGCCGGGGAGCATGGGGCTAGGTCCCGGTCGGGCCTGCGGGCATGAAAAAGCCCTTGCGAGGCGCCGTGTGGGCGCTGCGCAAGGGCTTGTTTCACCGGGGCAGCAGGGCTGCCCGCCAGATCAGTTCGAGGCGACCTCGATACCGAGCGCCTTGGCATCGGCCTGCGTGAATTCCACAGGCTGGTTGTTGAACGTGCCGGTCACGTAGCGGCCGCGCACGTGCAGTTCGAACGGAGCCTTGCCACCAAAGGCGGTGCCACGGATCACGCGCTCGCCCTTGCCGGCTTGCGTGGTGTACACGTAGGTCACGCCTTCGTGGGTGAACTGCGAGCCAGGAGCCTCTGCGTGAGCGAGCGCCGGAGCGGCGATCAGGGCGGCAGCAGTGGCGATTTGGAAGGACTTGATAAACATGGCAAAATCTCCTTTGAATCCGGAAGAATTTGCCTTCGAGCACCCCTATGTTCTTCTTTGTTTAACCATGGTGCGGTGCACAACGGGCCGCAAATGTAATGATCGCAGTCGCGGTTGCAAAATGCGCAATCGTTGGCTTGCCCTTATGGCAATTGCCCTCCCGGCGGCGCTTGCGGCCTGTGCGCCCAAAGCCGCCGAGCCTGCATGGGATCCCGTCATCGCAGGTGGCTGGCGGGTGGCCGATCCGCAGGACGATGGGGTCCGGGCCGCTGCTGCCTTTGCCGCGACGCACCTCCCGCAGCCGCATGGCGCCCTTGCCGAAGTGACCTCGGCCGAGACGCAGATCGTGGCGGGAACCAACCTGCGGATGGCCCTGCGCATGACGGACGAGACACGCTGGACGGTGACCGTGTGGCACCGGCTCGATGGTTCTTTCGAGCTTGCCGATGTACGGCAAGTACCTTGAAGATCAGCGCTTCTTGACGAATTCCGCGCGCAGGACGAGGCCCTTGATGCCATCGAAGCGGCAGTCGATTTCCTGCGCGTCGCCGGTCAGGCGGATCGACTTGATCAGCGTGCCGCGCTTCAGCGTCTGGCCCGCGCCCTTGACCTCAAGATCCTTGATCAGCGTGACCTGATCGCCATCGGCCAGGAGGTTGCCAACGGCGTCGCGCACCTCGACCACGCCTTCCGCCGCGCGCTTGGCTGCCAGTTCCGAGGCAGGCAGCCATTCGCCGCTTTCCTCGTCATACACGTAATCGTCATCGCTCATGACGTGTCCCTTGCCCGAAAGGGCAGGGCATCCGCAACCCACAAGGCCAACCAAACAAGGATCGGTTGCAGAAACATGCGGGGAATATGGTAGCCAAGGCCGAGTCCGTGGTCTGGCCGCGCCATATCGCGGATGAAATGCACGATGTTGGCCGGGAACACGCAGACGGCGTAAGCCGCAAGGCCCCAGCCAGCTGCACGGCGGAGCGCCGGGGACCACGGCTGTAGCAGACCCGCAGCTCCCGCTAGTTCGGCAATGCCTGTAAGCGCGATGACCAGCTCAGGCTGCGGCACCCATGTCGGCATGATGCCGAGGAACGGTCGCGGCAGAACGAGATGCAGGACACCAGCCAGCGCGTAGAGCAGCGCCAGCACCCAGCGGGCCAGGCTGCGCGTGCGGGTCAGTCGCGGAGCAGTTCGTTGATCCCGGTCTTGCTCCGGGTCTGCGCGTCGACCGTCTTGACGATGACGGCGCAATAGAGCGAGGGACCGGGTGTGCCGTCGGGGAGGGGCTTGCCGGGCATCGCGCCGGGAACGACCACCGCGTAGGGCGGCACGCGGCCCATGTGGACTTCGCCTGTCGCGCGGTCGACGATCTTGGTCGAAGCGCCGAGGTACACGCCCATCGAAAGCACCGCGCCTTCGCCAACGATCACGCCTTCAGCGACTTCCGAACGCGCGCCGATGAAGGCGCCGTCTTCGATGATCACCGGACCGGCCTGCAGCGGTTCGAGCACGCCGCCGATGCCGGCGCCGCCCGAAATGTGCACGTTCTTGCCGATCTGCGCGCAGGAGCCGACCGTTGCCCAGGTGTCGACCATCGTGCCTTCATCGACATAGGCGCCGATGTTCACGAAGCTCGGCATCAGCACCACGCCCTTGGCGATGTGCGCGCCGCGGCGGGCGACTGCGCCCGGCACCACGCGAAAGCCTGCTTCGCGGAAACGGTTCTCGCCCCAGCCGGCGAACTTGGATGGCACCTTGTCGTAAGCCGGAGCGCCGCCCGAACCCTGCTCGATCACGGCGTTGTCATTGAGACGGAACGAGAGCAGCACCGCCTTCTTGAGCCATTGGTTGACGGTCCATGCGCCATCGACCTTCTCGGCCACGCGCACCTTGCCGCCGTCGAGCAGTTCGAGCGCAGCTTCCACCACTTCGCGCACCGAGGCGCTTGCGGGCGTGACATTGGCGCGGTCTTCCCAAGCGGCTTCGATGGCGGCCTGCAGGTGTGCGGTCATGGCTTTGGATCTCCGGGAATTCAGAGCGCGGGGCCTAACGGAGCGCGGCGCCTGCTGCAAGCTCTGCGCAAACCAATTCAAGCCAGCGGTCGATGTCATCGATCACCAGATCGATTGCGGCATCGTCCTTGGCGCGGTCGCCCCATTCGCTGGCGCAGTCGAGCCATACCGTCTGCATGCCGAGCGCCTTGGCGGGCGCAAGATTGCGGGCCGAGTCCTCGACGAACACGGCGCGCTCCGGATCGAAGCCGAACGCGTCGATGAAGCCGCGGTAGGCAGAGGGCTCCGGCTTGGGCCTGTAGTCCATCGCGATGATGTCCCACATGCCTTCGAAACAGCCATCGAGGCCCAGCGCGCCAAGCACTCGCTCGGCATAGGGCCGGTCGCCATTGGTGAAGATCAGCCGCCGGCCGGGCAGCGCCATGATCCGCTCGGCAAGCCGGGGTGCCTCGGCGAGCACGGCCATGTCGACATCGTGAACGAAGTCCAGAAACTCGCGCGGATCGATCGCATGGTAGTGCATGAGACCGGCGAGCGTGGTGCCGTGATCGTGGAAGTACATCTTCTGGATGCGCTTGGCCTCTGTCGCATCGCAGCCGAGCAGATTGGCGATGAACTGCCCCATGCGCTGGTCGATCTGGCCGAACAGGCCGCAAGCCGGGGGGTAGAGCGTGTAATCGAGGTCGAAAATCCAGCAATCGACGCGGGTTGGATCAAAAGCCAAGGGACAAGCTCCAGCCCAGCTTGAGCTTGCTTCCCGTTTCGGAGAAGAGGGCGGTCATGGCGAAACGCTTAAGAACAGATCTTTTCATGGCAGGCACCATGCCAGCGAACGGCATGTCTGTCAGCGCCGGAAACGGACAGGCCTTGCAATCCGGCCTGATCGTTGGCGTGGACGAGGCGGGGTGCGGGCCGCTGGCCGGGCCGGTCGTGGCTGCGGCCGTCGTGCTTGGTGCGCAGCCGCCCGAGGGCCTCGCCGATTCCAAGGCACTGAGCCGTGCCCGCCGTGCGAAGCTCGAGCCGCTGATTTGCCAGACATGCCACTGGGCGCTTGGCATTGCCGACGTCGAGGAAATCGACAGCATCAATATTTTCGCGGCAACCATGCTCGCAATGACCCGCGCCGTGGCAGCGCTGGAGCGCCAGCTTGGAGGAAGCGCAATCGGCATGGTGCTGGTCGATGGCAACCTGACGCCGGCAAAGCGCTGCGCGGACTGGACGTGGCAGGCCCGGGCTATCGTGAAGGGGGATGCCACCGAACCCTGCATTTCGGCGGCCTCGATCCTCGCCAAGGAACACCGCGACCGCCTCATGCTGGCAGCCGCTGCGGAGTTCCCGCAATATGGCTGGGAACGCAACGCGGGCTACGGGACTGCCGAGCACCTCGCTGCTCTGCGGCAGTACGGCGCGAGCCGGCACCATCGCCGGAGCTTTGCGCCGGTGGCCGCCGTCATCGGATAGGGCCGCGAAAACTTTTTTCGGCGGTGAATCTGGTCGGCCACACCCACCAGATATGGGGTGCGGCGGAATCGGCAGACTCCAGATGTAGGCGCGGACTCGTTCCGTTCTCACCTTGAGAGGCGCTGCGACTCGCCGGAATCCAGCGAGTCGCTGCTTGACGGTGAGTCCCGGATGATTCACTTGTCGGGCTCGATCAGCAAAGGACGAGACGGCAATGGTGGCTCTGGCAAAGGAACGTCAGGCAAAGACGGCGGCGCGCGCGCTGCGCAGCAATGCGGCAGCAGCCGTGAGCAAGCTGGCCTTGCCGCTGGGCCAGATCCTGCGCGGCGACTGCATCCAGCGCATGCGCGAACTGCCATCCGGCTCGATCGACCTGATCTTCGCCGACCCGCCCTATAACCTCCAGCTCGGCGGCGATCTGGCGCGGCCCGATGGCAGCCATGTCGATGCCGTCACCGACGATTGGGACAAGTTCGACAGCTTCGAGCGCTACGACACGTTCACGCGCGAGTGGCTCACCGAGGCTCGCCGCCTGCTGAAGCCCGATGGCGCGATGTGGGTGATCGGTTCCTACCACAACATCTTTCGCGTCGGCGCGCTGCTGCAGGATCTCGGTTTCTGGATCCTCAACGACATCGTCTGGCGCAAGGCCAACCCGATGCCCAACTTCAAGGGCACCCGCTTCACCAATGCACACGAGACGCTGATCTGGGCTTCGCGCAGCGAGAAGGCGAAGTACACCTTCAACTACCGCGCGATGAAGACGCTCAACGACGAGCTTCAGATGCGTTCCGACTGGGTGCTGCCGATCTGCGGTGGACCGGAGCGCATCCGCAAGGGCGGCGTGAAGGCGCACCCGACGCAGAAGCCCGAGGCGCTGCTCTACCGCGTGATGCTGGCGACGACAAATCCTGGCGATGTGGTGCTCGATCCCTTCTTCGGCACCGGCACAACCGGTGCGGTCGCCCGCCGCCTTGGCCGCGAATGGATCGGCTGCGAGCGCGAGGAGAGCTACATCGCCGTCGCCGAGGAGCGTATTGCCGCCGCGCTGCCGCTTGATGAAAGCGCGCTCACCACGATGATGAGCAAGCGCAGTGCGCCGCGCGTCGCGTTCGGCCAGTTGGTCGAGACGGGGATGATCGCGCCCGGCACCCAGCTGTTCGACCGCAAGCGCCGCTGGACGGCAAGCGTGCGCGCCGATGGCTCGATCATGGCGGACGCAGCCACCGGCTCGATCCATGGGGTCGGTTCGGCGGTACAGGGTGCGCCCGCCTGCAATGGCTGGACGTTCTGGCACATCGAGCACGAGGGTGAGGTCAAGCCGCTCGATGCGCTGCGCCAACTCTATCTGCTCGCGGTCGAAGACTGATCATGCTGCCGCTGCTGGGTCTTATGCCTGACCCTCTGGTGCTGCGCTGCCACGCGCGCTGGACCAGGGCGGTGGTCCTGCACGCCATGCGTCTCGCCGCGCGCCGCCGCATCCGCTAGGACGCAGCGATGGCGCAGAACCTTTACATTCGTCCGATTGCCTTGGCGGAGAGCCCGCAAAGCGAAGAAGGCGGGGCGATCCGGCTCGCCGGCGGACTTGTCTATGCGTCGCGCTTCGCGCTGATTGTTCGCGATGGCACCAGGGTCGTCTCCCGCCACCGCTTCAGCGCGGACGAGGCGGGCGCAATACTGGGCGCGCTGCCCGATGCGCTGGCAGCTGAAGCCAGCACGCAGTGGGCCAACCTCAAGGCGCAGCATGGCCCTCTGGCATGCGGTGCGCGCACGGTGCGGCTCGATCAGCCGCAGGTCATGGGCATCCTCAACGTCACGCCGGACAGTTTCTCGGATGGCGGGAAGTTCCTCGACAAGCCCGAAGCCGCGCTCGAGCACGCCGCTGCGATGCTGGAGGCAGGCGCGGCGATCATCGATGTCGGCGGGGAATCGACCCGGCCCGGCGCCCCCGCAGTCTGGGAAGGAGACGAGGTCAAGCGCGTCGTTCCGGTGATCGCGAAGCTTGCCGCAAGCGGCGCTGCCATTTCCATCGACAGTCGCCGCTCGACCGTGCTGGCCGAGGCGCTCGCCGCAGGCGCGCATATTGTCAACGATGTCTCGGCGCTGCGCCATGATCCCCGCTCGATGGAAGTTGTAGCGGCGAGCGGCGTGCCGGTCGTTCTCATGCACGCGCCGGGTGGCGACAAGGATCTCCATGCCGACGGCCACTATGCCGACGTGGTGCTCGATGTGTTCGATGCCCTGCGCGAAAGGCGCGATGCGGCGGTTGCGGGCGGGATTGGGCGCGACAAGATCCTGCTCGATCCCGGCATCGGCTTCGGCAAGTCGCTCGCTGAAAACCTTGCCCTGATCAACGCTCTGCCGCTGTTCCACGCGCTCGGCCAGCCGCTGCTGCTGGGGGCGAGCCGCAAGCGGATGATCGGAGCGCTATCGGGTGAAGCGCCCGCGCACCAGCGGCTCGGCGGCTCGTTGTTGCTCGCGGCCAAGGGTTTTGACGCCGGCGTGCACATGGTCCGCGTTCACGATGTTGCCGAGACGGTGCAGGCCCAGCGCGTCTGGCGGGGCTTGCGCGATGCGGCGCTGACGGACTTCAGCCAGCTCGGCGTCTGACCGGCAGCGGCGGCGCGCCCAGCTGCTCGTTGTGCTGGCCGATATGCGGGGCAGGCTGCACCTCGAAACTGCCGACCGAGAATGAGACCGGGCTCCGCATCTTGAGGTATTCGCCCTCGGTCGGGTGGGTACGCTTCTGGAAGAAGTCGACCGCCTTGAGGTGGGGGTCATCAATTAGGTCGTCGAGATCGCGCACCGGCATGGCCGGGATCTGGTGCTCGGCCATCTTTTCGGCCCATTCCGCCATGGTCAACTTCGGCGTTCGCTTGGCCATTTCCTCATAGAATTCGCTGATGTTGCGCATGCGCGAAGGGTAATCGATGAAGCGCGGATCTTCGGCGAGTTCGGGCGCCTCGAGCAACTCGATCACCGTGTCTATCGCATCGGGCGTATAAGGCACGATCACGACATAGCCGTCCTTGGCGGGGAAGGGCTGGCGGAACGGATCGAGCTGGCGCGGATAGCCGGCCGGCTCCTTTGGCGGCACCAGCGCCATCCCGTAGAGATGCTCCTGCATCATGAAGTGCGCGAAGCTCTCGAACATCGGCACTTCGACGAACTGCCCTTCGCCGAAGCGCAGCTTGTGAATGATCGCGGCCATGACGGCATAGGCGCCGTGCAGCCCCGAGACCTTGTCGGCGATCAGCGAGGGCAGGAAGCGCGGCACGGGATTCCCGTCGACGCGCGACAGGAGGTTGGTCGTGCCGGTCGCGGCCTGGATCACGTCGTCATAGGCCTGAAGATCGCCATAAGGTCCGTCCGAGCCGAACCCGGTGCAGTGGACGTAGATGATGTCGGGCTTGATCGCCTTCACCGCTTCATAGCCGAAGCCGAGCCGCTCGATCGGCTTGCCGCGCACGTTGTGGATGAAGACATCCGCCTCGGCGAGCTGCGCGGCGAGCGCGGCCTTGCCTTCCTCGCTCTTGAGATCGAGCGCGAGGCTGCGCTTGCCCTTGTTGAGGTTGAGCGTGCAAGGCCCCATCCCGGGCGTCGCCGCAGGCTTGCCGGCGTGGCGGAAAATGTCGCCGCCGGTCACTTCCACCTTGATCACGTCCGCACCGAGGTCGGCCAGCGTCTCGGTCGCATAGGGACCGAACACCACACTGGTCAGATCAACAACGCGAATGCCTTCCAGCAGCTTCTGCCCGGCCATCAATTGCTCTCCTCCCGGCGGTCGCTACGACCTGCCTCGGGAAGACTTACCAGCCCTGCGCGCAGGGGCAACGCTGCCAGAATAGAGAGCGCTCGCTCAGGCTACGTTGTCGATCCCGAGTTCGGAGAGCTTGCGATAGAGCGTCGAGCGCCCGATCCCGAGCCGCCTGGCGACTTCCGTCATGCGGCCGCGATAGTGGCCGATGGCAAGGCGGATCACGTCGGCTTCGATCTCTTCGAGCGGGCGGAGATTGCCGTCCGGCGAATAGAGCATCACGCCTGCGCCCTCGCTGCTGCTCGGCGTCATGCGCGGCGTTTCGCCCAGGATGTTCGAGAGGTTGGGGAAGTCTTGCGCGGTGAGTGCCTCGCCGTCGCAGAACACCGCCGCGCGGAACAGCGTTGCCTGCAACTGGCGGACATTGCCCGGCCAGTCGTATGCGGCGAGCAGCGCCAGCGCGCCGTCGGTGATGCCAAGCGGGCGCAGGCCGGGCTGCTCCCCGATACGGGTCAGGAAGTGGCGGGCGAGTGCCGGAATGTCCCCGGCGCGTTCGCGCAGAGCGGGAAGGTGGACGTGGACCCCGCGCAGCGCGTCGAGCAGGCTGCGGTCGAACAACTGCGCATCGGCAAGGTCGTCGAGGTCGGCATTGCTGCACACAATCACGCGGACATCGAGCCGGAAGCTGTGGCGGGCGCCAATGGGCTGGATATCGCCGCGCTGGAGAAACTGGGCGAGGCGTGCCTGTGCCGCAAGGCAGAGGCGGTCGATCTCGTCGATCACCAGCGTGCCGCTATCGGCGTGCTGGAGCGCGCCGACGTGGCGCTCGAAGGCGCCGGGGAAGGCGCCCTTCTCGTGGCCGAAAAGCACCGATTCGATCTGGTTGGCCGGAATGCCGCCCGCATTCACGATCCGCAGCGGCGCCTTGGCGCGCGGGCTGGCCGCATGCATCGCGCGCACCAGCATTTCCTTGCCGGTGCCGCTTTCGCCTTCGATCAGTACGGTGTTCTGCGTGCGCGCAGCCTTTGCGGCCACTGCCAGCGCGGCACGAAAAGCGGGCGCGGCGCCGATCATCGAATCGAAATCGAGCGTGCCGGAAAACTTCTCGGTGAGCGGTTGCAGCTCGTCAGGTGATTCTTCGCGCCGGGTTGCCGTGCGCAGTGCCTGAAGCAGCCGATCGGGCGCTACCGGCTTGATCAGGTAGTCCGAAGCGCCTGCGCGCATCGCCTCCACGGCGAGCAGCGGAGAGGCGCTGGTGGTGATCATGAGGATCGGCAGGGCAGGGCGGCGCGCCTTGAGCTCTGCGATCAGCGTGCAGGCCTCGTCGCCCGGAACCCATTGATCGAGAATGATTGCGTCAAGCTGCATGCCCTGCCGCGTGCCCAGCGTGGCAATCGCGGTCTCCGAATCCCGCGCGATGATCGTGCGCCAGCCTTCACGCGCAGCGAGTGCCGAAATGAGGCGGCACTGCGCGGGCTCATCATCAATGAGCATCAGCAGGCGATCAGTGGGCTCTGCCATGGCTATCCCGGTCCTTTTGCATAGTGCCGGGGTCTAGCCCATTTGGGTAAAGGGCAGATTAAGCGCAAAACCTCCGGTTCCGCTTGAGCCGGGGTTGCGCCGCCGCTAGAGGATGCGGTCAATTGGACGTTTAGAACGCAATCAGGAAGGGTTTGTCATGGGCGCGACCAACAATGCCGGGAACAACATGAAGGCAGCGACGGCCACCTACGAAGGCTTCGTCGGCATGATCAAGATCGCCACTCCGGTGATCGCCGTGATCGTGCTCTTCGTCATGTACCTGATCGCTTGAGCCTCTAGTGGGGGCGGCAACAACGATCGCTGTCCTGCGCGAGCGGGCCAGCGGTGAGCATCGCGTGGCGGCAACGCCCGAGACGGTGAAGAAGTTCATCGGTCTCGGCGCAGCCGTGCGCGTGGAAGCGGGGGCGGGCGTCACCGCCTCGATCAGCGATGAGGCCTATCAGGCCGCAGGGGCAGAGATCGTGGCAAGCGGCGCGGCCGCTGGCGCGGATATCGTGCTCGGCGTGCAGGGACCGGAAATCGATCTGCTCGCCGGAGCGAACCCCGGCGCCTGGATCGTCGCGGGGCTTGATCCGTTCGGCAAGCGCGAGCGGGTCGATGCCTATGCCTCGGCCGGGTACGAGGCGCTGGCGATGGAGTTCATGCCGCGCATCACCCGTGCGCAGTCGATGGACATCCTCTCCTCGCAATCGAACCTCGCCGGTTACAAGGCGGTCATCGTGGCGGCGGATATCTATGGCCGCGCGTTTCCGATGATGATGACCGCGGCCGGCACTGTCAGCGCCGCCAAGGTCTTCGTCATGGGCGTCGGCGTTGCCGGTCTCCAGGCGATCGCGACCGCGCGCCGTCTTGGCGGGCAGGTTTCGGCGACCGACGTACGCTCGGCCACCAAGGAGCAGATCCAGTCGCTCGGCGCCAAGCCGATCTTCGTCGAGAACGTTGCGGGGATCGAGGGCGAGGGCGCGGGCGGTTATGCAACCGAGATGAGCCCGGAATATCAGGCGGCGCAGGCCGAACTGGTTTCCAGCCACATCGCCAAGCAGGACATCGTTATCACCACCGCGCTGATCCCGGGTCGTCCGGCTCCGCGCCTCATTTCCGATGCGCAGATCGCGACGATGAAGCCCGGCTCGGTGATCTTCGATCTCGCGGTGTCAGCCGGCGGCAATGTCGAAGGTTCGGTCGCGGATCAGGTGGTGGAGAAGCACGGCGTCAAGATCGTCGGCTATTCCAACACCGCCACGCATCTGGCCGCAGACGCTTCGGCGCTGTTCAGCCGCAACCTGTTCAACTTCCTCTCCGCGTTCTGGGACAAGGAACAGGGCAAGCCGGTCCTCGACGAGGAAATCGGCAACGCCATTCGCCTGACGCAGGGCGGCAAGGTCGTCAACGAACGACTGCTCGGGTGAGGGGGGCTTAGGCAATGGACTTCATTTCAATCCTGTCGATCTTCGTGATGGCCTGCTTCGTGGGCTATTACGTGGTCTGGTCGGTGACCCCGGCCCTGCACACGCCGCTCATGGCGGTCACCAACGCGATTTCCTCGGTCATCGTCGTCGGCGCGCTTGTCGCTGGCGCGGCTGAGGGCTCGGTCGTTTCGAAGTGGCTGGGGCTCGGTGCCGTGGTGCTGGCTTCGGTCAACATCTTCGGCGGCTTCGCCGTCACCGAGCGCATGCTCGCGATGTACAAGAAGAAGGAGAAAAAGTGATGGAGCACATCACCACTCCTCCGTGGGCGATGCTCGCCTATCTGGTGGCCGGCGTCCTCTTCATCATGGCGCTGCGCGGGCTTTCCAGCCCTGCCACCAGCCGCGCGGGCAACCGCTACGGCATCGTCGGCATGACGATTGCGATGGTCACCACGCTGGCCACGCACGGCGTTGCCAGCCTGCCTGAGATCGCAGCAGCGATTGCCATTGGTGGCGGCCTCGGCTTTGTCACCGCGCGCAAGATCAAGATGACCGATATGCCGCAGCTCGTCGCGGCCTTCCACTCGCTGGTCGGCCTCGCGGCGGTGCTCGTCGGCCTTGCAGCTTACCTCAACCCCATCGCGTTCGGCATTGCCGGGCCGGACGGGGTGATCGAGGTGCAGAGCCGGATCGAGATGGGCCTCGGCATCGCCATCGGTGCGATCACCTTCTCGGGCTCGGTCATCGCATTCCTCAAGCTCAACGGCAACATGAGCGGCGCGCCGATCATGCTGCCCGGTCGCCATGCGATCAACCTTGGCACGCTCCTCGCGATCCTTGGTCTCGTCGGCTACTTCACGCAGGATCAGGCGCCTTGGGTCATCGCGGTCATCACCGCGCTCAGCTTTGTCATCGGCTTCCTGCTGATCATCCCGATCGGCGGCGCGGACATGCCGGTGGTCGTCTCGATGCTCAACTCGTATTCGGGCTGGGCCGCGGCGGCGATGGGCTTCACGCTGCACAACACCGCAATGATCATCACCGGCGCGCTCGTGGGCTCGTCGGGTGCGATCCTTTCGTACATCATGTGCAAGGCGATGAACCGCAGCTTCATCTCGGTGATCGCGGGCGGCTTCGGCGCGGCTCCGGAAGCGAGCGGCGGCGGCGCGGCCAAGGTGCAGCGTCCGTGGAAGCGCGGCTCGGCAGAGGACGCGGCGTTCCTGATGAAGGAAGCCGAGAACGTCATCATCATCCCGGGCTACGGCATGGCGGTGGCGCAGGCCCAGCATGTGCTGCGCGAGATGGGCGACCTGCTCAAGAAGGAAGGCGTCAACGTCAAGTACGCCATCCACCCGGTTGCGGGCCGCATGCCCGGCCACATGAACGTGCTGCTCGCCGAAGCGAACGTGCCCTACGATGAAGTCTTCGAGCTGGAAGACATCAACGGCGAGTTCGCGCAGGCCGACGTCGCGTTCATCATCGGCGCCAACGACGTGGTCAATCCGGCGGCGAAGACCGACAAGTCCTCGCCGATCTACGGCATGCCCGTGTTCGACGTCGACAAGGCCAAGACGGTCATGTTCATCAAGCGCTCGATGGGCGGTGTCGGTTATGCCGGCGTCGACAACGACGTGTTCTACATGGACCAGACCATGATGCTCCTCGCCGACGCCAAGAAGATGGTCGAGGACATCAACAAGGCGCTGGCCCACTAATCCAGCCCTCGCGAGGCCGCTCGATCCAGCGGCTTCGCTGCATCAGACAGGAAACTTCGCCCGGGTCTTTTTGCCCGGCGAAGTTTTCCTGCTGAACATACCCACGCTTTACCCGTATCTATTCGTCTTCATTGGCGGCGGTGCGTTCGCCTCGGCCATGGCGCTGCTGCTTGCGGTATTCGCGGCGGCATTTTTTTGGCATGAAGGCGCCGTCCGGACGGCGCGCGGCCCGGTCCGGCTTGACGGGAGCGAACTGGAATGACTGTCCGTGCCGGCGCAGCTGCGCTTGTCGCCACTCTTGCTGTCCTCACGGCTTGTACGCCGGCCAAGCTTGCCGAAGGGCGCGTGCGTTCCGCCCTGATGGACGCGGGCCTCTCGCAGCCCAACGCCGCCTGCATGGCCGAGCGGATGACCGACCGGCTGACGCTGGGCCAACTGCGCAAGCTTCAGGCGCTCCAGGCGCCAAAGCGTTCGATTGCAGATTACGTGGCGACTGTGCGCCGCGTGGGCGACCGGGAACTGATCGAAGTCACGCTCGGTTCCGCGCTGCTCTGCGCCAGCGGTCTGGCGCCCGAGCGCAAGCCCGGCTAGGGCGCAAGCGTCCGTCCATCCTTGAGGTTTTCCCGAAGCATGCAGGTCAAGTTGTGACGGAGCGCGCACCGTGGGCCTGCGATCCCGAGCGCTCGCGCGGGCGGGAATTCACGCTCGCCGGAGAAACCGCGCGCGGTCCGCGCAGCGTGTTCCAGCGCGACCGCGACCGGATCATCCACTCGATCGCATTTCGCCGGCTGCGCCACAAGACGCAGGTGTTCATTGCGCCCGATGGCGACCACTACCGCGTGCGCCTGACCCACAGCCTCGAAGTTGCGCAGATCGGCCGCGTCATTGCCCGCGCGTTGGGGCTCGATGAGGATCTTACCGAGGCGCTGTGTCTTGCCCACGACATTGGCCATCCGCCCTTCGGCCATGCCGGGGAAGATGCGCTGGAAGAAGCCATGGCGACATGCGGCGGCTTTGATCACAATGCCAACACGCTGCGTGTGCTGATGCGGCTTGAAAGCCCCTATCCGCGGCATGATGGTCTGAACCTCACCTGGGAGCTGCTCGAAGGCCTCGCCAAGCACAATGGCCCGGTCTACCAGCCGGCCTGGGCGCTGGCCGAACTTGATGCGGCATTCCCGCTCGATCTCGCGCAGCACGCCTCGCTTGAAGCGCAAGTCGCGGCTATTTCGGACGATATCGCCTACGACAACCACGACATCGACGACGGCCTGCGCGCCGGGTTCCTGACGCTTGATACGCTGCTCTCGCTGCCCTCGCTCGAAGCGCAGTGGCGCGATATCGAAGCGCGGTTCCCCGGTGCCCCGCGGGACAGGCTGCTGCGCGAACTGGTGCGCGGGCAGATCGGCCGCATGGTCAATGACGTCATCGCCGAAACGCAGCGCAGGTTGCAGGAAACCGGCGTGCGGAGCGCAGATGAGGTGCGCAGCGCTGGCCGCACGCTCTGCGGTTTCTCTCCCGCGATGGCCGCCGAGGAGCGCACGCTGAAGAGCTTCATGTACAAGACGCTCTATCTGCATCCCGAGCAGGTCGAGACTGCAAACCGCGCAAGGGCTGTCATCGCGCGGTTGTTCGCCGCCTATCGCGATGCGCCGGAGAACCTGCCCGAAACTTGGCGCGCCGGTTTGCCTGCGGACGAGCCCGGGCGCAGCCGCCACGTTGCGGACTTCATGGCCGGGATGACCGACAAGTACGCGATGGACTGCTACGCGCGCCTGTTCGGAGAGCGACCCGAAGGCCTCAGCAACGTCTGATCCTCACTTGCGGCCGTGGATCACGTCCGACCCGGCTTGCCCGACCGACTGGATGTCGCCGCCGAGGCCCTTGACCGTCTTGCAGGCGGTCATGCCCAGCATCATGCCGGTGAGGGCGACGGAAAAAATCACCTTGCGTACCATGTGTCTTATCCCTTTAATCGTCTGGTTAAGTCGCGGGGCCAGCCGCGGTCGATGCGCTCCTCTGCCTCGGGTCAGGTGAACGCGCGGTGAGCAGGCGGGCCTGAAACCAGCGACGTCAGGACGGGGATAGCCATATGCGCGAGACAGCAGGTTTCGAGACATTCGACGCGTTCTTCCGGCACTGGGCGGAGCAGCGGCCCGATGCGATCTCACACGAGCAGGACGGGCGCAGCACGACTTACGCGGAGCTCGAGGTGTTCTCGCGCCGCTTCGCCGCATTCCTTGCCGCGCACGGGGTGGTGAAGGGCGACCGCGTCGCCTGGATCGGCAAGAACTGCGATCTCTATTTCCAGATGCTGCTGACCTGCGGACGCATCGGCGTTGTCATGGTTCCGATCGGGTGGCGGCTCGCCCCGGCGGAAATGGCCTATATCCTTGAAGATACCCGGGCGATGCTGGTGTTTGCGGGTGAGGGGTTCGAGACGGTCTCGCATGAGCTGGCAGCTGCCGCGCCGCAGGCGCCCAAGGTGGTCGAGGAAGGGGAAGCGCGGCTCGCAATCCCGAACTGCCCGGCCGATCCGATCACGGCGGTGGAACCCGAGGCGGCGTTCCTCCAGCTCTACACCTCAGGCACGACCGGTCGGCCCAAGGGTGCGGTGCTGTGCCAGCGCAATTTCATGGGACTGCGCGCCCCGGCGCTCGATGCCGGTTTGCCTTGGGCCGAATGGGACGAGGACGAGGCGATACTGGTCTGCATGCCCTGCGCGCACATCGGCGGGACCGGGCTCGGCACGATGGCGTTCTGCGCGGGCGTCCGCGCGATCGTGCAGGCGGAATTCACCGCAGACGGGGCGCTGACGGCGATCGGGCAGGGGATCACCCGCTTCTTCATCGTGCCTGCGGCGCTGCAAATGCTGATCCAGCACCCCAAGGCGACCGAGACCGATTTCACCCGGCTCAAGTACGTCATGTACGGCGCCGCGCCGATCCCGCTCGAACTGTTGCGCGAAGCAGTGACCACGATCCCCAACGCCGCGTTCATGCAATGCTACGGCATGACCGAGACGACGGGCACGATCGCCGTGCTGCCGCCTTCGGACCATGATCTTTCCGGCAATGCCCGCATGCGTTCGGCCGGCAAGGCCTCACCGGGTGTGGAAATCCGCATCGCCGATGACAAGGGCAACGAAGTGCCTCGCTATACCGTGGGCGAGATCCAGACGCGTTCGCCGGCCAACATGCTCCACTACTGGCAGCTGCCCGAAGCAACCGCGAAGACGATGACCAGCGATGGCTGGGTCTGCACCGGCGATGCGGCCTACATGGACGAGGACGGGTACGTCTTCATTCAGGACCGCATCAAGGACATGATCATCTCGGGCGGTGAGAACGTCTATCCGGCTGAAGTCGAGAGCGCGATCTACGGGCACCCGCAAGTTGCGGAAGTCGCGGTGATCGGCGTGCCCGATGCGCGCTGGGGCGAGGCGGTGAAAGCCTGCGTCGTCCCGCGCGAGGGCTGCGAAGTGGACGAGGCGAGCGTGATCGCCTGGGCGCGCGAACGGATTGCCGGGTTCAAGGTGCCCAAATCGGTGGATGTGATCCCGGCACTTCCGCGCAATCCTTCGGGCAAGATCCTGCGCCGGAACCTGCGCGAACCTTATTGGGAAGGCATGGACCGGCAGGTCAACTGATCAGGCGTTGCTGTACCGCTTCGCTGCGTGGATCGCGGCGAGATGGCCGAAGGTGGCCGCTGCGGCGATTGTCGCACCGGCGCCGGGATAGGCGCGGCCGAACGGAGAGCTGGCCGAATTGCCTGCGGCGTAGAGCCCGGTAATCGGCTTGTCCGAGGTATCGAGCACGCGGGCGTGCTGGTCGGTCTTCAGGCCGCCATTGGTGCCGAGATCGCCGGGACGGATGAGGGCGGCAAAGAACGGGCTGTTTTCGATCGTGCCGAGGCTGGCATTGGGCTTGTGCGCCGGGTCGGCCCAGTGGCGGTCATAGGCCGTATTGCCGCGTCCGAAGTCTTCGTCACTGCCAGCTCTGGCGAAAGTGTTGAAGCGTGCGACGGTGGCTTCGAGGGCTGCGGGCGGGAGACCGCATTGCGCCGCGAGGGCGGCGAGGGTGGGCGCCTGCCTGAGGGTGCCCTGCTTCAGCATCTTCTCGCGTATCGATGACCTTGAGAGTTCGGCAAAAACATATTTCTTGAGGAACTTGCCGTCCATCACGAGCCAGTGCCGGGTCGTCGCGGCGCCATGTTCGAACATGACGCGGCCGGTGGTCATGTAGGATGCCGCCTCGTTCATGTAGCGCCGCCCTTCGGCATTGACGACGATGCTCCCCGGCAGTGCGCGCAGACCGAGGGCGAGGGCATTGGTGCGCTCGTCGATCTCGATCGAGGGCATCCACCAGCTGTCGTCGGTGCGTTCGTGGTCCGCGCCGACCGCGAGGCCTGCAGCGAGCGCATCGCCCTCGTCCTCGGGGATCGCATTGGCCCAGACCCGCTCACGCCCCTGCAATTGCTGGCGCAGCGCGGCATTGCGGGAAAACCCGCCTGCCGTGAGCACCACGCCTGCCGGCGCGGGCAGCGTCTCCCGGCCGTTCGGGCCTTCGATGACCACGCCGGTCACCGCTCCGTGGTCTTCGACCAGCGCCACCATGGCCGTCGACAGGCGCAGTTCGATCCCGCGCGCCATCGCGATCTGCATCAGCGCGGCGACGAGCGCGCGGCCATTGCCGAGCGGCTTCTTGCCCAGCATCCGCTTGAGCTTGTAGCGCCCGACCGTCAGCGCGGTTTCGACAAGCGGGGCGAGACGCGATTTCGCGAGCGCGACCGTGCCGAACTGGTCGCTGCTGAGCGCGGGCACGTCGAGCCCGGCATTGCGCATGGTGGCAAAGCGCTCGCCCAGTACGGAACCATCGAACTCGGCCGATTCGAGGGTGCGGCCAATGCCGTTGCCAGCGACATGCGGATAGTAATCGGGGTGCGTGCGGCTGCGGATCCAGTGGATGCCTTCTTCGGCCAGCATGCGCGCCATCGCCGGTGCGGTTTCCAGAAAGGCATGGGCCTTGGCCAGATCGCGCTCGCTGGCCTCGCCGAGCAGGCCTTCGACATAGGTGCGCACGGTCGCGGGATCTTCGAGGGAGCCATCGGTCTCCATGACCGGATTGTTCGGCACCCAGAGAACGCCGCCGGAGGTCGCGGTCGTGCCGCCCCAGACATCGGCCTTCTCGATGATCAGCGGCTTGAGACCGAGCCGCGAAGCCGTGATCGCGGCGACAAGACCAGCCGCCCCGCTTCCGACGACGACAAGGTTGAAGCCGCTCGTGGTGCCTGAAGTCATTGTTTTGTCCTCTCCACTTACCACTTGGCATGCCCTTTCGGTCAGGCCTCGCCTAGCTGGTTTTAGTGGGAGGGGCGCTCAGGCGGCGGGCGACCTCGAACCGGCGGCGCTGCCACGCACCTGTTCGCGCCACGCGATGATGAGGCCCGCAGCGATGATCGCGGGCGCCCCGATCCAGGTCTGCGCCGGGGGCACGTGGGCAAACACGAGCCAGCCCCACAGGGTGGCCCAGCCGAACTGCGAATAGTCCATCACGATGACGCTCGAGACGCTGCCGTAGCGCAGCGCCGCTGTCATCAGCAGTTGCGCGGCAAGGCCGGTCGCACCGATTCCGCCCAGCATCGCCCAGCCTGCGAGATCGTGATGCGGCAGGCCCGTCCACAGCATGAACAGCGCCATCGGCGGCACGCAGAAGGCAGAGAACCAGAACACGATGCTGACCGGTTCTTCGGTGCGACCAAGATCGCGCAGCTGGATCGAGATGAGCGCGACCATGAACGCCGCGCCGATGCCGGTGGCAAGGCCGTTGAGGGGAAGGTGCGCGCGGTCCGGCCCCGCGATGATGACGATGCCGATGAGGCCGAGCACGACCGCCGTCCACCGCCATGCGCCGACCTTTTCGCCCAGCAGGACGACCGCCAGCAGCACGGCGAAGATCGGTGCGGTAAAGCCGAGCACGGTCGCTTCAGCGAGCGGGAGTATCTGCACCACGCCGAGGGTCAGGAACATGCCGAGCCCGCCGATGAGGGCGCGGCGCGCGTGGATCAGGGGGCGCTTCGTGTAAAGACGGCCGATCTCCCCCCGCGCGGCAAGCCAGCCCAAGAGCGCGAGGCCAGGCAGGAGCTGCCGCCAGAACAGCGTTTCGGGGAGAGTGATGCCGTACTGGCCGGTGAGCTTCACCAGCAGCAGCATGACCGATAGCGCCAGCATCGCCATGAGGCGCAGTGCCAGCGCGTAGAGCGGTCTTTGCGGGGTCGGCATGATCCCTGCCATAAGGCAGGGGCCACGCGGATCAAGCGTTTAGCTTAGAGGCAGGCCTCAAGGTACGCCTGGTCGAAGCCGAACATGCGCGCCTTTTCGAGCGTGTAGGGGCGCAGGCCCGAGGGGCGGAACTCGCCGATGATCTTGCCGTCCTCGTTCTCGTCGAGATACTCGAACTTGAACAGTTCCTGCGTCACGATCACATCGCCTTCCATCCCGATCACCTCGGTGATGTTGGTGGTGCGGCGCGAACCATCGCGCAGGCGCTTCACCTGCACGATGAGATCGACCGATTCGGCGATCTGGCGGCTGATGGCTTCCTTGGGGATCTTGATGTCGCCCATCAGGATCATGTTTTCCATACGGCCAAGGCATTCGCGCGGGCTGTTGGCGTGGAGCGTACACATCGAACCATCGTGACCGGTGTT
>CANGJI010000011.1 GCA_947454135.1 Sphingomonadaceae bacterium | reverse complement strand
CCGTTCATGGTCATCGAAACGGACATCTGATCGAGCGGAATCCCGTCGAACAGGATCTTCATGTCCTCGACCGAATCGATCGCCACGCCCGCCTTGCCGACATCGCCGACCACGCGCGGATGGTCCGAATCGTAGCCGCGGTGCGTCGCCAGATCGAAGGCGACCGAAAGGCCCTTCTGACCCGCCGCCAGATTGCGGCGATAGAACGCGTTCGATTCCTCGGCGGTGGAGAAGCCCGCGTACTGGCGGATCGTCCAGGGGCGGCCCGCATACATCGACGCCCGCACGCCGCGCGTGAACGGCGCGAAACCGGGCAGGCCGGGATCTTCGCGCACGTCATCCGCCGTGTAGAGCGGCTTCACGGCAATCCCTTCCGGCGTCTGCCAGGTGAGGTCCTTGCCCTTCACTTCCTTGGCGGCAGCCTTCTGCCAATCGTCGATATTCGCCATGATCTTGTCCCTAGGTCCGTTCGGTTCGCGCGAGTGAGACGGCTCAGTGAGCCTCTTTCGGCGTCTCCATGATCTCGGTCAGCACGCCGCCCATGTCCTTGGGGTGGACGAAGAAGATCAGCGTCCCGTGCGCACCGATGCGCGGTTCACCCAGCACGCGCTTGCCCAGTGCCTCGAACTCCGCCTTGGCAGCGTGGATGTCCGGCACTTCATAGCACATGTGGTGCTGCCCCCCGGCGGGGTTCTTCGCCAGAAAGCCCGCGATCCCGGTGTTGCCCGGCAGCGGCTCGATCAGCTCGATCTGCGTGCCGTTCAGCGCCCCATCCGCTCCGGGCGTATCGACGAAGCAAACCTTCACGCCCTGCTCGGGCAGATCGAAGGGCTCGTGAATCTTCGTCGCACCCATCACGTCGCGCCAGAAGACAATGCTGTCCGCAATCGAAGGCGTCGCGACGCCGATGTGATTCAAGCGGCCGAGCTTCATGTCAGACCCTCTCGATGACCATGGCGATGCCCTGACCGCCGCCGATGCACATGGTGATGAGGCCGTACTGGCCCCCGGTGCGCTGCAGCTCGTAAGCCGCCTTGATCGTCAGGATCGCGCCCGTCGCCCCGATGGGGTGGCCAAGCGAAATGCCCGAACCATTGGGATTGGTCTTGGCCGGATCGAAGCCCAGTTCCTTGGCCACGCCGCAGGCCTGCGCCGCAAAGGCCTCGTTGCTCTCGATCACGTCGATCTGGTCGAGCGTCAGCCCGGCGCGCTTCAGCGCCACCGGCACGGCCTTGACCGGACCGAGACCCATCACACTGGGCTCCACGCCCGCATGGCCCCACGCCAGAATCTTGGCGATGGGCTTCAGCCCGTGCTCGGCCACGGCCTCGCCGCTCGCCAGCACCACCGCAGCCGCGCCGTCGTTGATGCCGCTGGCGTTGCCCGCAGTGACGGTGCCGTCCTTCTTGAACACCGGACGCAGCGCCGCCATCGCCTCGAGGCTGGCATCGGCGCGGAAATGCTCGTCGGTGTCGAACACGGTCGTGCCCTTGCGCGTCTTGATCTCGACCGGGACGATCTGCTCCTTGAAGTAGCCTGCCGCCGTTGCCGCCGCCGCGCGCTTGTGGCTCTCGACCGCCAGCGCGTCCTGCGTTTCGCGCGTGATCTGGTGGCGCTCGGCCACGTTCTCCGCCGTCACGCCCATGTGGATGTTCTCGAAGGGATCGTGAAGCGCGCCAAGCATGGCGTCCATCAGGACCTGATCGCCCATCTTCTGGCCGTTCCGCGCCGTCAGCACCATATGCGGCGCGTTCGACATGACCTCGCAGCCGCCGCCGATGGCGATCTGCTGCTCGCCCAGCGCAATCCCCTGCGCCGCCGAAACGATGGCCTGCAGGCCCGAACCGCACAGCCGGTTGACGTTCATCGCCGGGCTCTCGATCGGCACACCCGCATTCACCGCCGCGACGCGGCTGACATAGGCGTCCTTCGGCTGCGTCGGCACGACAGTGCCGATCACCACGTTCTCGACCTTGTCCGGCGTCAGACCCGCGCGGGCAATCGCCTCCTTGATCACGATGGTGCCCAGATCCGCCGGGCGGAACGAGGCGAGGCTGCCGCCAAACGTGCCGATGGCCGTGCGTGCGCCGGAAACGATGAAGATGTCAGTCATGCTAAGTTTGTCTCCGAAGTTATCAGGAGCAGCCAGAAATTTTGCAGGCCACTTCGCTCAGCCATAGATAATTTATCAATACCATCGCCAAAGAAGCAATCCCCACAACTACACTAGCAATATTTGCGTTGAATTCATTTGATCGTTTTAAAACATACTCGTGAGTGATAATTGGAAATAACACCGGGAAGGACGTAATAACGACCTTGTAGATAGCCATTACAGCCAGGAGTAATTCACCTATCACCATCACAGCGGAATATTGTCGTGCTTCTTCCAGGGGTTCTCGAGCGCCTTGTTCCGCAGCTTGCGCAGGCCCAGCGCGATGCGCCGACGCGTCGAATGCGGGTAGATCACCTCGTCGATGAAGCCCTTGCTCGCCGCCACGAACGGGTTGGCGAAGCGGTCCTCGTATTCCTTGGTCTTCTGCGCCTGCTCTTCGGTCGAAAGCCCGCGGAAGATGATCTCGACCGCGCCCTTCGCGCCCATCACCGCGATTTCGGCGGTCGGCCAGGCATAGTTCAGATCGCCGCGCAGGTGCTTGGAGGCCATCACGTCATAAGCGCCGCCATAGGCCTTGCGCGTGATCACGGTGATCTTCGGCACGGTCGCCTCGGCATAGGCGAACAGCAGCTTGGCGCCGTGCTTGATGATCCCGCCCAGTTCCTGCGCGGTGCCCGGCAGGAAGCCCGGCACGTCGACAAAGGTGACAATCGGGATCTCGAACGCATCGCAGAAGCGCACGAACCGCGCCGCCTTCTTGGAGGAGTTGATGTCGAGCACGCCCGCCAGCACCATCGGCTGGTTCGCCACCACGCCCACGGTCTTGCCCTCGATCCGCCCGAACCCGCAGATGATGTTGGCGGCATGCTTGGGCTGGATCTCGAAGAACTCGCCCTCGTCGAGCGTCTTGGTGATCACCTCATGCATGTCATAAGGCTGGTTCGCCGAGGCCGGGATGATCGTGTCGAGGCTCGGCTCCAGCCGGTCCCACGCATCCGCAGTCGGCCGCTCGGGCACGCCGGAGCGGTTGGTCAGCGGCAGGTAGTCGAAGAACTCGCGCGCCATCAGCAGCGCTTCGATGTCGTTCTCGCAGGCGAGATCGGCCACAGACGTCTTGGTCGAATGCGTCACCGCACCGCCCAGCTCTTCCTGCGTGACGATCTCGTTGGTCACCGTCTTCACCACGTCGGGCCCGGTGACGAACATGTAGGAGCTGTCCTTCACCATGAAGATGAAGTCGGTCATCGCCGGCGAATAGACTGCGCCGCCCGCGCAAGGCCCCATGATCAGCGAAAGCTGCGGCACCACGCCAGAGGCGAGCACGTTGCGCTGGAAGATCTCGGCATAGCCGCCAAGGCTCGCGACGCCCTCCTGAATGCGCGCACCGCCCGAATCGTTGAGCCCGATCACTGGTGCGCCGACCTTCAGCGCGGTGTCCATGATCTTGCAGATCTTCATCGCGTGCCGCTCGGAAACCGCGCCGCCAAACACGGTGAAGTCCTGGCTGAACACATAGACCAGGCGCCCGTTGATCGTGCCCGATCCGGTGACCACACCATCACCCGGCACAGTCTGCTCGGGCATCCCGAAATCGACGCAGTTGTGCTCGACGTAGGCGTCGATCTCTTCGAAGCTGCCCTCATCGAGCAGAATATCGAGCCGCTCGCGCGCGGTCAGCTTGCCCTTGGCGTGCTGGGCATCGATACGGCGCTGGCCACCGCCCATGCGGGCCGCCTCGCGGCGCTTTTCCATCTCGGCAATATTCGCGGACATTCGTGCATAGCCCCGGTTGCTAGGGATCAAGGCCGAGGCCGATGCCGCATTGCAGCGCGCCTGTCCAATGCAATTCAGCAAAGTTGCAAAGTCCAACTTTGCAAACTAGTCGAGCAAGGATGTCCAACCGCCGCATCTTTGCAGGGCAGGCCCTGCGCACACTCCGCCAGCGCCGCGGTCTCAGGCAGACCGAAATGGCGAGCGCGCTCGGCATCAGCGCGCCCTATCTCTCGCAGCTGGAAACCGACGAGCGCCACCTTACCCCGGCGCTGGCAGACGCCCTGCGCGCAGCCTTCCCCGTCGACTGGGCCGATCTCGCCCCGGCTGAGGCCGACAGCCTCGCGGAGTCGCTGCGCGAAGCCCTTGCCGATCCGCAGCTTCCCGGCGGCATTCCAGCCGATCAGGTCGAGCGCCTGGCCCGCCAGTTTCCCCAGTTCGCCGAGAGCTTCATCACGCTGCACGGCCTCTTCGCCAAGGGCCGGCAGCGCCTCGAAATGCTCGACGAAGCGATAGGCTCGGATCTCGGCGGGTCCGAGATCGCAGGTGGCCGCCTGCCCTGGGAAGAAGTGCGCGACTGGTTCCACCTCGCCAACAACTATGTCGACCGCATCGACCGCGATGCCGAAACGCTTGCCCACCAGATCGCCGGAGACGAAGCCAGCCCGCGCATCCGCACCATGCAGCAATGGCTGCGCCGCGAAGGTGTCACCATCGAATGGGCGAGCGGCGCCGCGCTCCGCCGCTTCGACGCCCAGCGCCGCCACTTGCAACTCGATTCCGCCCAGCCCAACGAATCGAGCCGGTTCCAGCTCGCCTACCAGGTCGCCGCAATGGCGCTCTCGGGCCAGATCGCCGAAATCGTCGCCTCCGCCCCCTTGCAGACCGAAGCCGCGCGCCACCTGCTCACCGTCGGCCTCGGCAACTATGCGGCCGGCGCGCTCCTCATGCCCTACGAGCGCTTCCGCAGCGCCGCGCGCCATCTGCGCCACGATATCGACCGCCTGCGCCAGCTCTTCCACGTCAGCTTCGAGCAGTGCTGCCACCGCCTCTCCACGCTCCAGCGCCCGCAGGCGCGCGGCATCCCGGTGTTCTTCGCGCGTGTCGACATGGCCGGCAACATTACCAAGCGCCACTCCGCCACGCGGCTCCAGTTCGGCCGCTTTGGCGGTGCGTGCCCCTTGTGGATCGTCCACGAGGCTGTCGCCATTCCGGACCGTATCCACGTCCAGCTCGCCGAAATGCCTGACGGCATCCGCTACGTCTCGATTGCCAAGGGCCTCGTGAAACCCAGCGGCAGCTACTACCGCCAGCCGCGCCGCTACGCCGTCGTGCTCGGCTGCGAAGCCGCGCTGGCCGACGAATTCGTCTATGCCGACGGCCTCAATCTCACCAACGAGGACGCCGTCACACGCATCGGCATCTCCTGCCGCATCTGCCCGCGCGATACCTGCGATCAGCGCGCCTTCCCCCCGAGCGACAAGGCCATCGCCGTCGATCCCAGCCAGCGCGATCTGGTGCCCTACCGGATCGTGGAGGGCTAGCGCAGACCTGTCAGAACGGCACCGGCATCGCGGCGCTTTGTGTGTCAATCAGCGGCATCGGCGCGCTGCGCTCTGCCGAACGCGCATGGCCCGCGATCCACTCCCGCACCCATGGGTGGTCCTTGATGTCGCGCGGATCGTGCCCCGGCACCATGGCGCGCAGCACGGCAGGCCCAGCCCCCAGCAGAAACCGCGCTGCCCACCACCATACCCGCAACCGCGAGGACGGTCGCCTCCAGCGCCTGTCCGCAAGCAGTAGCGCACGGTAGCACCGCCGGCTCCAGCGGATCACGTCGAGCGAACCGTGCAGCACGCCAGTCGCGCGCCGCCAGTACCCCGGCGAGACCGCCTGATAGACGTCATGCGCGACCAGCTTGTGCTCGGTCTCCTCGACCATGTGCCACAGGATGAACGAGGTCACGCCTGCGTGCGCCCCCCGGAACAGCTCAACCCGATTGCCCACAAGCCAGTCCGTCACCCCCAGCGTCATCGCCTCGAATCCTGCCGCATAGGCCAGCCGTTCCGCCAGCGGCCGCTCCATCAGCCGCGCATAGGCCGCCGCCATTTCCGCCTCGACTTCGGCAAGGCTCTCGTAACCCTGCCCCAGCAGCGCATCGTTGAAGCGCCGGTGGGTGCGGTAGTGCTGCGTCTCCTGCATGCAGAAATCGCGCGCTTCACGCCGCACCGCCGGGTCTTCGATGCGCTTTGCCGCCTCGCCCAGGGTGGCAACGAGGAATGGCTCCAGATGCGGCATCACGAAGGAAGCGCCGTTGATCATCTGCGCCAATTCGGGCGCGTGCGGGATCCAGTGCGCCGGCGTGTCTTCGGCAAAGGTGAAGGCGCCCTGCCGGACCGTGATCGGGCTTCTCGGCGCCAATCCCTTGCCATCATGGCTGCCGTTTCCGCTTGCGATGCCGCCCACCACCTGCTCCCCGCGCCGGATCGAATCTATAACGTGGTTATATATGCTATATAGGACTGGAAATGCGCACGGCAAGCGGCCATGCACGGCAGCATGCAGAATCGGAGCAACCTCACGGCTGAACCCCCTCGCGAAGACCTTGCCGCGCGCCTGCTGGAAGAGGCCGAAGCGCTGGTGCGACGTGACGGGCCGGATGGTGTCGCCCTGCGCGAACTGGCGCGCGCTTGCGGTTCCTCGACCATGGCGGTCTACACGCTCTACGGCGGCAAGCCCGGCCTCATGCAGGCGCTCTATGCGGTCGGCTTCGCCCGGCTCCATGCCTATGCGCTGTCCGCGGAAGAGCGCGCCGCGCCGCTGCGCTGGATGGTCCGCCAGATGCTCGCCTATCGCCGCTTCGCGCTGGAACACACCGGCATGTACCGGCTGATGTTCGGCGGCGAAAAGCGCTTCTCCCCCACCGGACGCCACAGCCAGTTCGTTTCGCTCTCGGTGCCGGTGGAAGACGCCTACCCCGCCTTCGCCGCACTGGTCGACGCCGTCGGCACCTGCCTTGCCCACCATCGCGCCACTGCGCCCGATCCGGCCGAAGTGCAGAACCTCGCCTTCCTCGTCTGGGGCCAGATGCACGGCCTCGTCAGCCTGGAAATCGCCGGCTACGCGGACCCGGCAGACGCGCTGAGCCGCTATGAGAGCGCGGTCCGCTTCATCTGCACCAACCTCGGCGCAGATGCTTCGGATGTGGATGCGGAGCTGGCAGGGGCCAGCTGAACCAGACGAAAAAGGCCGGAGGTTTCCCCCCGGCCCTTTCCTTATCTCAAAGGCTGAAACCTCAGCCCTTCAGCACTTCCGCCAGTGTCTCGCCCAGCAGGCTCGGCGAAGGCGAAACGCGGATGCCCGCTGCTTCCATCGCCGCGATCTTGCTTTCGGCATCGCCCTTGCCGCCCGAAACGATGGCGCCAGCGTGGCCCATGCGGCGGCCCGGAGGGGCCGAGCGGCCCGCGATGAAGCCGGCCATCGGCTTCTTCCGGCCACGCTTGGCCTCGTCGATCAGGAACTGCGCCGCGTTCTCTTCCGCGTCGCCGCCGATCTCGCCGATCATGATGATCGACTTGGTGTCTTCGTCGGCGAGGAACAGCTCGAGCACGTCGATGAAGTTGGTGCCGTTCACCGGATCGCCGCCGATGCCGACAGCCGTCGTCTGGCCCAGCCCGATGTTCGAGGTCTGGAACACCGCCTCATAGGTCAGGGTGCCCGAACGCGAGACCACGCCGACCGAGCCCTTCTTGAAGATCGAACCCGGCATGATGCCGATCTTGCACTCGTCCGGCGTCAGCACGCCGGGGCAGTTCGGACCGATCAGGCGCGACTTCGAACCCTGCAGCGCGCGCTTCACGCGCACCATGTCGAGCACCGGAATGCCCTCGGTGATGCACACGATGAGCTCCATCTGCGCGTCGATCGCCTCGAGGATCGCATCCGCCGCGCCCGGAGGCGGCACGTAGATGCAGCTCGCGGTCGCGCCGGTCGCGGCCTTGGCTTCGGCGACAGTGTCATACTGCGGCAGGCCGATGTGGCTGGTGCCGCCCTTGCCCGGGGTAACGCCCGCGACCATCTGCGTGCCGTAATCAAGCGCGGCCTGCGTGTGGAACGCGCCGGTCTTGCCGGTCATGCCCTGGGTGATGACCTTGGTGTGCTTGTTGACAAGAATGCTCATGGATCAGGAAACCTTCCGGACTTCGGCCACGATCTTCTGCGCGGCATCGCCAAGGTCGTTGGCGGGGACGATGGGGAGACCCGAATTGGCAAGGATGTCCTTGCCCTGCTGCACGTTGGTGCCCTCGAGGCGCACGACCAGCGGAACCTGCAGGTTCACTTCCTTCGCCGCGGCAACGATGCCGTCAGCGATGATGTCGCACTTCATGATGCCGCCGAAGATGTTGACGAGAATGCCCTTCACCGCCGGATCGCGCAGGATGATCTTGAACGCCGCGGTGACCTTCTCGGTCGTCGCGCCGCCGCCCACGTCGAGGAAGTTGGCCGGGAATTCGCCGTTGAGCTTGATGATGTCCATCGTCGCCATGGCAAGGCCGGCGCCGTTCACCATGCAGCCGATGTTGCCATCGAGCTTGATGTAGGCGAGGTCGTACTTGCTGGCTTCGATCTCCGCCGGATCTTCCTCGGTCTCGTCGCGCAGCGCCATCACGTCGGGGTGGCGATAGAGCGCGTTCGAGTCGAAGCTCATCTTGGTGTCGAGGACGAGGAGGTTGCCGTCCTTGGTTTCCACCAGCGGGTTGATCTCGAGCATGTCGCAATCGAGCGCCATGAACGCAGTATAGAGCTGCTTGGCGATCGTCGCGGCCTGCTTGTTGAGCTCGCCCGTCAGCTTCAGCGCATAGCCCACGGCGCGGCCATGGTGCGGCATGAAGCCCTGCGCGGGATCGATCGTGATCGTCGCGATCTTCTCGGGCGTGCTGTGCGCAACTTCTTCGATGTCCATGCCGCCTTCAGTCGAGACGATCATGGCGACGCGACCGGTACCCCGGTCCACCACCATCGAGAGGTAGTATTCCTTGGCGATATCAACGCCGTCGGTCACGTAGAGCCGGTTGACCTGCTTGCCCGCCGCGCCGGTCTGCACCGTCACCAGCGTGTTGCCGAGCATTTCCTTGGCGAACGCTTCGACCTCTTCGACCGACTTCGCGAGCCGCACGCCGCCCTTGGCATCGGCCGGGAGTTCCTTGAACTTGCCCTTGCCGCGGCCACCCGCGTGGATCTGCGCCTTGACCACATAGAGCGGCCCCGGCAGCTGCTTCGCGGCGGCAACCGCTTCTTCCACGGTCAGGGCAGCAATGCCCGCCGGAATGCCGACGCCAAACTTGGCGAGCAATTCCTTGGCCTGATATTCATGAACGTTCATGCGTTATCCCCGCATCAAGAGAATGAGATCTAGCGGATTGAACCGGCAGGTCGCGCTGCCTTAAGCACACGGCCAAGCCCTTGAAAAGGGTTCGCGCATCCCAATCATGCCTGCATGAATGCATTCCGCGCCTGCGTTGCGGAATACGAATTCATCCAGCTGCAGGTCAGCGCACGTTCCGCTTGCGCTTGGCGGCCCAAACCCGCATCGAAAGTGGCGATGATCGACTTCGACCGCTTCCGTCACATCATGGGCGAAGCCGGGCGTCTGGCCCTCGCCAGCTGGCCCGGCCATGGCCACGCGCTCGAAGTGTGGGACAAGTCCCCGAACAACCCCGTAAGTGCCGCCGATCTCGCGGTTGATGGCTATCTCAAGCAGGAGCTCGGCGCGCTCCTTCCCTCCGCCGGCTGGCTCTCCGAGGAAACCGCCGACGATCCCGCCCGCCTCGGCAAGGGCCTATGCTGGCTGGTCGATCCCATCGACGGCACGCGCGATTTCGTGCGTGGCCGCCCGGGCTGGGCCGTCTCCGTCGCGCTCATCTCCGAAGGTCGCCCCCTCATCGGCGCGCTCGATGCCCCTGCGCGCGGGGAATACTGGCAGGCCATCGCCGGACAAGGCGCGACCCGCAACGACCACCCCCTCACCGCCAGCAACCGCCTCGAACTCACCGGAGCCCGCGTCCCCGCAGACGCCCTCCCGCGTGTCGACCACGACCTCGTCCTCGTCGACAAGCCCAATTCCATTGCGCTCCGCATCGCCATGGTCGCCGCCGATGAAGCCGATCTCCTCGCCACCCTGCGCTGGGGCTACGAATGGGACATCGGCGCAGCCGCTCTCATCGCCCGCGAAGCAGGCGCGGCGGTGAGCGATGCCTTCGGCGCGCCGCTGGCCTACAACAAACGTGATCCGCGCGCCTTTGGCCTCCTCGCCGCCGCACCCGCGATCCACGCAGCGGCGGTGGACCGGCTGGCAGAGCGGGCGAGCAGGATGGCATAAGTCCTGCCACGCTCACCCTACAGGTCTGACTTCCAACCCTTATCTTCGTCATTACCGCGCAGGCGGGAATCCAGAGCGGCGGGCACAGTGCTATTCCGCCCTGGATCCCCGCCTGCGTGGGGATGACGAGTAGCCTTAAGCCGCCTCGAACTCTTCCGTATCAATCGTCGCCTGCATCACCGGCCCATAGCGATGCCCTGCCACCGTCTGATGGTTGATCAGCGCATCCACCTCGGCCACCAGCGCGGCGGAGGGTTCCCAATCCCACCGCGCAATGTTTTCGGCGAGGTGGTCCTGCCGCGCGGTGCCCGGAATCGCCACGACATGCGGTCCGCGCGCCAGCACCCAGCCGAGCGCCAGCTGCGCCGCCGTCACGCCCTCGCGCGCGGCGAGCGCGGCGAACTGCTCGGCAAGGCCAAGGTTGTGCGCCCAGTTCTCGCCCTGGAAGCGCGGCATGTTCGGGCGGATGTCGCTCTTGGGCATCGCCGCCGGATCAGGCCGTTCGTCCACGAGCAGGCCCCGGCACACCGGCGAGAACGCGACAAAGGTGATCCCCAGTTCGCGGCACACATCCAGCACCGCGATCTCGGGGTTGCGCGTCATCGGCGAGTATTCAGTCTGAAGCGCGGCAATCGGATGCTCGGCATGGGCGCGGCGCACCGTTTCGGCGGACATTTCGGACAGGCCGATGCCGCCGATCTTGCCTTCGCGCACGAGGTCACCCAGCGCGCCGACCGATTCCTCGATCGGCACGGTGAAATCGCGGCGGTGGAGATAGTAGAGGTCGATGTGATCGGTCTTGAGCAGGCGCAGCGAGGTTTCGAGCGCGCCCCGGATCGTCTCGGGCTTGCAGTCGATCCGCCGCGCCTTGCCATCGACGATGATGCCGGTCTTGCTCGCAAGGAAGAACTTGTTGCGCTGGCCTGAAAGCGCCTCGCCGATCAGCGTCTCGTTGTGCCCGTCGCCATAGATGCGCGCGGTATCGAGGTGGTCATAGCCAAGGTCGAGCGCGCGGGCGAGGAGGCTCTTGCCATCCTCGTCAGAAGGCGGCGTGCCATAGGCCCAGCTCAGCGACATGCAGCCAAGGCCGATGGGGTTGGTCTCGCGACCGGCAATCGTGCGGCGGGTAAAGGTCATGGAGGCGCTCCTGTTTCCAGAAGCGATGCCAGCCGGGTCGACACGGCGTCAACCCGGCTGGATAGGGCTATTTCACCAGTTACTGCCCTTGGCGCGCGCGGGCGACATCATCCTGCGACACCGGCACGATCTTGATCTCGACGCGGCGGTTGGCCGAACGGCCTTCCTCGGTCGCATTCGAGGCAATCGGCTGGCTCTCGCCAAGGCCCTGGCTGCGGATACGGCCTGCCGCGACCCCGCGCGAGGTGAGGTAGTCCGCCACCGCCTGCGCCCGGTTCTGGGAAAGCGTCATGTTGTAGGCATCCGAACCGGTCGAATCGGTATGGCCGGTCACGTCGATCAGCGAATCCGGATACTGCACGAGGCTCTGCGCCACCTTGTCGAGCGTATCGCGGAAGCCGGGCTTGATCACGGTGCTGTCGGTATCGAAGGTCACGCCGTTGGGCAGGTTGACGAGGATCGCCTTGCCGCCATCGACCGGGCTGACTTCGACGCCGGTGCCAGCGGTCTGCTCGCGCAGCTGCTTGATCTGCTTGTCATAGGTGTAGCCGATGGCCGCGCCAGCCACGCCGCCGATCCCCGCGCCGATGATGCGGCCAGTGCCGCCGCCGATCAGGCCGCCCAGCAGCAGGCCTGCCAGCGCACCGCCGCCAGCACCGATCGCCGTGCGCGAAACTTTCTGCTGGCCAGTGTTGGGATCGGTCACGCAGGCCGAGAGGCTGACGAGCGAGACCGCGCAGAGACTGGAGACAAGAATGCGCCGGATCTTCATGATATTTCCCCTGTGAACGGCCCTCGCCTGAGGGTTCGTTGAATTGTACTGCCACCGCCATGAACGGTTACGGAACGCGTTTTCGTCCTAACATCCTGAACGCCACCCGAATAGCAGCCCTTCATGCGGCGGCACAAATCTGCTAGCGCCTGCTGTGTGACCCCATATCCTTGGCCCGACGCCCTCATCATCCTTGGGCTTGTCGTCCTCAACGCCCTGTTTTCCATGACGGAACTGGCGATCGTCTCGGCACGCCCGGCGCGGCTCAAGGTTGCGGCAGAAGGCGGCAGCACGGGCGCAAGACTGGCGCTCGAACTGGCGGTCGACCCCGGCAAGCTGCTCTCCACCGCACAAATCGGGATCACCCTCATCGGCATCATCGCCGGCGCCTATTCGGGCGCAAGCCTTGGCGGCCCGACCGGCGAGCGTCTTGCGGCGCTCGGCCTGCCGGCGGAGTGGGCCGAAACCGCCGGCTTCATGCTGGTGATCGCCGCGACGACCTACCTCAGCCTCGTGATCGGCGAACTGGTGCCCAAGCAGATCGCATTGCGCGCAGCAGAACCCATCGCGATCCTTGCCGCCCGCCCGATGCAGCTCATGGCCCGTGCCACCGCGCCGCTGGTGTGGGTGCTGGGCAGCTCCTCCGGGGTGATCCTGCGCCTGTTCGGCATGCATCGCACCGCCGATCACGACGTGACTGCCGAAGAGCTACACATGATCTTCGCCGAAGCCACCCGCTCCGGCGTGATCGAAGAGGACGAGCGCGCGCTGATGACCGGCATCATGCGCCTCGCGGATCGCCCGGTGCGCGAAGTGATGACCCCGCGCACCGAACTCCACTGGATCGAGCGCCGCGCGCCGGAGATCGAACTGCGCGCCGCGATTGCCGACAGCCCGCATTCGCTGCTGCTCGTGGCGGACGGCTCGGTCGATAATGTGGTCGGCGTGGTCAAGGTCCGCGACGTGCTCTCGGTCCTCCTGCGCGGACGCAAGGTCATGCTCGCGCGGCTGATGAAGAAGCCCGCCATCGTGCCAGACCAGCTCGATACGATGGATGCGCTGCGCGTCATCCAGCAGGCCGAAGTGGCCATCGCACTGGTCCATGACGAATACGGCCACCTTGAAGGCATCGTCACACCGGCAGACCTGCTCGATGCCATCGTCGGCAACTTCGTCGCCCACGGCGATGAAGGCGATGCGCCGATGATCGTCGAGCGCGAGGACGGCTCGCTGCTGCTCTCAGGCGCGCTCCCCGCCGATGCGCTGGCCGACCGTCTGGGGATCGAACTTCCCGAAGACCGCGACTTCGCCACCGCTGCGGGCTTTGCGCTCTCCGTGCTGAAACGCCTGCCCACCGAAGGCGAGCATTTCCACGATCAGGGCTGGCGCTTTGAAGTGGTCGACATGGACGGCCGCAAGATCGACAAGCTGCTGGCAAGCAGGATCAAGCCTGCCGCCCCTGCGCCGCAACTGGACGGCTGATCAGCCCGCGGTGTTGGCCTGCGCCTCGCGCCCGTCGCCTTCCGGTGCGGCGAGCAGGTCGCGCAGCGCGGAACCCTTGGCCACGGTCTTGGTCCTGGGATCGCCGACCACGCTGCGAATGCCAACGGCTGAAGCGCCCGCCTTGCCAAGCGCATCGGTTTCCACCGCGCTGCGCGGCGCAGGGCCGCCGAACAGGGCATCGAGCGCCTGCTTCGAGCTATCGACATCCTGCGGACGCGGCGCGCCGGGGTTGGGCGGCATCAGCGAGAAATCGGGCGGCACCACCAGCGGCGCCTGCCGGCTGACGGCGAATTCGTCCGGCCGGATGCGGTTGAACAGCGAGCCCCCCTGCGAGCAAGCGCCGAGCAGCGTTGCGCCACCGGCAAGCATCAGGATGGTGAGGGACTTACGCATTAAACAGTCTCCGTGCCGGTATCAGGGGCGGTATCATTGTCAGCATCCGCCGGTTGGCCCGGCTTTTCGCGCGAAAGCAGCGACCGGGCAAGCAGTATCAGCACGCCGAGGGTGATCGCCGCATCGGCAAGGTTGAAGATCAGGAACGGACGCCATTCGCCGATGTGCAGATCGGCATAGTCGATCACATAGCCCCGCGTGAACCGGTCATGGATATTGCCCAGCGCGCCGCCGAGCACCAGCGCCAGCGCGAGAATCTCGCCCAGCACCTTCTCGCGCAGCATCCACACCGCAACACCCAGCGCGATCAGACCGGTCATCGCCAGCAGCGCGAACTTGGTCTCGCTCGAATCCGCAGTGAACATGCCGTAGGAAACGCCGTAGTTCTCCGTCCAGCGCAGATCGAAGAACGGCAGCAGCTTGATGACGCCGACCGCCTGCAGATCGAGCGGTCCCGCCACCAGCGCCTTGATCGCGCGGTCGATGCCGAACACGCCGAGCGCCAGGGCAAATCCGGCGACGCGGTTCTTCATGCCGGGAGCCCCGCGACCACGTCGTCACACCGCCCGCACAGCGCGCCGTCCTCGGTCACTTCGGGCAGGTGCCGCCAGCAGCGGCCGCACTTGTGGTGGGAGGTCGGCACGATGTCCACGCCTTCGCCCTGCCCACGCGTGACTGACGCGGTGATGAACAGCTCGGCGAGGTCAGCATCGGGCGCGCCCGCCGGAACGGTCACTTCCGCCTGCAGGCTCGATCCGATCACCTTGTCGCGGCGCAGCGGCTCGATGGCCTCGGTCACCGTGGTGCGCAGCGCGCGCAGCCCTTCGTAGCGCTCCGCCAGTGCCGCATCGCGCCATTCCGCCGGAATCTCGCGCAGCGCCTCAAGGTGCACGCTGCCCCGGTCCGGGAACCGCGTCGTCCACACCTCTTCCGAAGTGAACACGAGCACCGGCGCGGCATAGCGCACCAGCGCGTGGAACAACACATCGAGCACCGTGCGATAGGCGCGCCGCTTGGGATCACTCGGCGCGTCGCAATAGAGGCAGTCCTTGCGAATATCGAAGAAGAACGCCGAGAGGTCCTCGTTGCAGAAATCGATCAGCACGCGCGTGTAGGTGTTGAAATCGAAGTCCGCGATGGCCTGCCGCAGCGCCGCGTCCAGTTCCGCCAGCCGGTGCAGCATATAGCGCTCCAGCTCCGGCATCTCCGCCGCTTCAACGCCTTCCGCCGCATGGTCGAACCCGTCCAGCGCGCCCAGCAGATAACGGAACGTATTGCGCAGCTTGCGGTACTGGTCCGCCACGCCAGCCAAGATTTCCTTGCCGATCCGGTGGTCCTCGGTGAAATCGACCGAGAGCGCCCAGAGCCGCAGGATATCCGCGCCATATTCCTTCATCAGGTCGATGGGCGAGATCGTGTTGCCCAGCGACTTGGACATCTTCATGCCCTTGGCGTCCATCGTGAAGCCGTGGGTCAGCACAGCATTGTAGGGCGCCCGCCCGCGCGTCGCGCAGGCTTCCAGCAGCGAGGACTGGAACCAGCCGCGATGCTGGTCAGAACCTTCGAGATAGAGATCCGCCGGCCACTGGAGATCAGGCCAGCGCCCGCTTTCCAGCACGAAGGCATGCGTCGAACCCGAATCGAACCACACGTCGAGAATGTCGGTGACCTGCTCGTAGTCCTCGGCGCGGTAGTCCTGCCCGAGGTACTCCTGCGCCCGCTCGGCGTCCCACGCATCGACGCCTTCGGCGCGCACCGCCGCAACGATCCGCGCGTTGACGGCGGGATCATTGAGGTACTGGCCGGTCTTGCGATCGACAAACAGGGTGATCGGCACGCCCCATGCGCGCTGGCGCGACAGCACCCAGTCCGGCCGCCCTTCGACCATCGCGCCGATGCGGTTGCGGCCCTTCTCGGGCACGAAGCGGGTATCTGCGATGGCCTTCGTGGCGATCTGGCGCAGCGTTGCGTTGGTGTGTTCCAGCGCGCCGCCTTCGTTGTCCCAGCGGTTCTCCGCACGAGTTTCGGCGTGCGGCATGTCGACCGGGCGGTCCATCGGCACAAACCACTGCGGCGTGCAGCGATAGATCACCTTGGCCTTCGAACGCCACGAATGCGGGTAGGAATGCTTGTAATCCGCGCTCGCCGCCAGAAGGCCGCCTGCCTCGCGCAGCGCCTCGCAGATCGGCCCGTCCGGCGCGTTGAACTTGGGATTGATCACCGAGCCCTGCCCGCCGAGCCAGCCCCAGTCCTCGCGGTACTTGCCATCGCCCTGCACCGCGAACACCGGCTCGATCCCGTGCGCCTTGCACAGCGCAAAGTCGTCCTCGCCGTGGTCTGGCGACATATGGACAAGGCCCGTGCCGCTGTCGGTCGTGACGAAATCGCCGGGCAGCATCGGGCGCGGCTTGGCAAAGAAGCCGCCAAGCGCGTGCATCGGGTGGCGGCAGATGGTTCCGGCGAGGTCGGAGCCGATGCCATGCCAATAGATTTCTGTCAGATCTGAGCCTGCAAATGCACGACGTCTAAACTCATCAAGCAAATTTGCTGCGACGATGTACTTCGTGGTCGAAACTGAGGTCGACCCGGACGCATTGAAGCTAACAAGACGGTACTCAACCTCCGGCCCATAAGCCAAAGCCTGGTTCACCGGGATCGTCCACGGCGTCGTCGTCCAGATCACTGCATGGGCGCCAACCAGCTCAACAATGGGCGAGTCCACAATCTCGAACGCCACGTCGATCTGGGTCGAGACAATATCCTCGTACTCGACTTCCGCCTCCGCCAGCGCGGTTTTCTCAACCGGCGACCACATCACCGGCTTCGCGCCGCGATAGAGCTGACCGCTCTCGGCAAACTTCAGCAGTTCGGCAACGATGGTGCCTTCCGCCTGCGGGTCCATCGTCAGGTAGGGGTGATCCCAATCGCCCTGGATGCCCAGCCGCTTCAGCTGCTCGCGCTGCGTATCCACCCACTTCTGGGCATAGGCGCGGCATTCGGCGCGGAATTCGCGTGGCGGAACCTCGTCCTTGTTCTTCTTCTTCTTGCGGTACTCTTCCTCGACCTTCCACTCGATGGGCAGGCCGTGGCAATCCCAGCCGGGCACATAGGGCGCGTCCTTGCCGAGCAGGCTCTGCGTGCGGCAGACCATGTCCTTGAGGATATGGTTCAGCGCATGGCCGATGTGCATGTCGCCATTGGCATAAGGCGGGCCATCATGGAGAATGAACTTCTCCGCCCCCCGACGCGCCTCGCGCAGCTTCTGGTAGAGCCCCTCGTCCTGCCAGCGCGAAAGAATGCCCGGCTCCTTCTGGGGGAGGCCAGCCTTCATCGGGAAATCGGTCTTCGGCAGGAAGACGGTCGAGCGGTAGTCGGTCTTTTCGGTCATGACCGGCGGGCCTTAGCGCCGCGCCCGGATTCCTGCAAATGCTCGCAGCTTAATCGCTCGCCGCCTCATCCCGCTCCTGCGCCGCCAGCGCCTCGGCATTGGTGCGCCTGTCAAGGCCGGGACGCAGCGCCGGGCCGACCGTCCAGTAATCGTCGACCATCACGTAACCCCGGTAGGTGATCGGGATCGAAGGCAGATCGCGCCCGTGGAGCAGACCGGTGCCAGCGCCGTTGCGGACGGCAAGCATCTGCCCGCCCGCCGCCGTGATGCGGTTGATCGTCAGGTTGGGCCAGCCCCACAGCGTGAACGTGGCGTCGAGCGGCGCGATCATCGTGCCGCCCTTGCAGGCGCCGGGCAGGAAACCGGTCCAGCCCGTCATGCGATAGGCAGAGGTGCAGGCCGCCGCCTGCGCCGGATCGAACGCCCAGACTGCCGGCCACGCAGCGCGGACCGCCGCAATCGCCGCGGCGCTGCCGCTGAACCCGTCGCCCGCCGCCACCGGATCGCGCCCAAGCGCTTTCAGCTTGGCCACCAGCACTTTGCCCGCCTCGGCATCGTCCGCCACGAAGCGGAACAGGTAGCGTCCGCGCGGATCGGCCTCGAGCACTTCTTCCAGCGTCGGGATCCTGTTGCGCGCATTGCCGCGCAGGGGGAAGCTCTTGCCGCCGTCCGCCGTATAGCCATAGCCGGGATCGAGCGTCTGCAGCCTGGCCAGCGGCTGCGCGGAAACCGGCCCGGTGCCATTGCTGCGGCAATCGAGCGTGGCATCGGGATAGAGCGCCAGTGCAGCGTCCGCCGTGCGCGCCACATCGAGCGTGACCATGTCCGCCCCCATGCGCCGCGCCATGTCCACCGAACGCGCGGTATCGGCGATGTAATCATGCAGCGGCGGCTGGATCGCCTTGGCCGGACACGGGCTCGCCCGTCCCGCAGCCGTGTATTGCTGCGAAATACCGCCATTTGCGATCAATCTCAGCTGCCCCCGGGGATTGTCCGCCAGCCAACCGGCATTGACAAAGGTAAGTCCAAGAAACCCGAGCGCGCCAAAAAACGCGATTGCGCGAAGCCAAATCACTGTAAAACGTGCCCCCGGGCTGCTTTCAAATGGGATCACCATTGCTTGCTCATGGCTGAGGCCAAGTCAAATGCTTCCTTTGGCGGGTAATTTGGCAAAGTGCCTGCCCATGCGCTAGGCTGCGCGCATGGCCAGCCGATCCCCTCACAGTCCGCTCCTCCGCGCCGAAGGGCCGTGGGCGCTTGCCGCCAATGTCGGCCTGCTGCTGGCCGTCACGATTGCGGTCAACGGCTTCCTCTTCGGCATCGGCTGGGCACGCGCCAGCGGGCGGCAGATGCCGATGATCCCGCCGGGCTGGGCGGTCGGGCTGATCTGGACGGTCCTGCTTGGCCTGATGGGCGCGGCGCGCTGGGCCTATGTGCGGGGCAGCGGCGATACCGGCTGGCGTTCGTGGACGCCATACATGCTCGGCGCGCTGTGCATCGCCTATCCGTTCTACACCAGCGGGTTGCAGCGCAACGATGCCGCGTTCTGGGGCACGGTCGTCACGCTGCTCGTGGCCGTCCTCGTCATGTTCACCTTGCGCCGGGCCGGTCCCCGCGCGCCGTGGCTGCTCGTGCCGACCGCGATTTGGGGCGGCTACGTGCTCAGCGTGATGATCGCCTACCCGCCGACCTGAGCCAGCAGACGCCGCGCTTCATCGCAATCGCGCCCCATCTGCGCCACCAGCGCATCGAGGCTGTCGAACTTCGCTTCACCCCGCAGGAAGTGGTGGAAGGCCACCTCGATCTCCTGCCCATAGAGATCGCCTGAAAAATCGAAGAAATGCGGCTCGAGCAGTTCCTTGGGCGGATCGAACGTGGGGCGGATGCCGATGTTGGCAGCACCCTTGAGAACGCGGCCATCCGGGAGATGCCCGGTCACCGCATAGATGCCATAGCGTGGGCGCAGGTAGCTGCCGATGTCGAGGTTGGCGGTCGGGAAATTGATCGTACGCCCGACCTTGTCGCCGTGCTGGACCGGCCCCCTGATCGCGAAGGGCCGCGTCAGCAGCCGCGCGGCTTCCTGCGGATCGCCTGCCACCAGCGCGTCACGGATGCGGCTGGAGGAGACAACTTCGCCGCCCTCCAGCACGGGGCCGACAGCGCGCGTCCGCAGCCCGACTTCGGCACCCACATCGCGCAGCACGCCGATGTTGCCGCCCCGCGCGCGGCCGAAGGTGAAGTCCTCGCCCGTCACCACCGCCGCCGCGCCGAGGCGGTCTGCCAGCAGATCGCGCACGAAAGAATCTGCCGTGGTGCTGGCCAGCGCGCCATCGAAGGCAAACACCAGCATCGCGTCGGCCCCGGCTTCCTTGAACAGTGTCTCGCGCTGGTCGAGCGTCGTCAGGCGGAACGGCGGGGCATCGGGCTTGAAATGGCGCACCGGGTGCGGATCGAACGTGGCGATGATCGCCGGCCGGCCCTCCGCGCGCGCCCAGCGCACGGCCTCGCCCGCCACGGCCTGATGGCCGAGGTGGAACCCGTCGAAATTGCCCAGCGCAATCACGGCGCCGCGCAGCGCCTCGGGCATGGGCTCGCTGGCAAGGAGGCGCATCAGGCCGCCTCCCGCTCGAACGTCACGAAATCATGCGCGGGATAGGCGCCTTGAGCCGGGTGCGTTTCGCGCGCCGTCTCGCGCCACGGCGCTGCCGGATAGGGCAGCACGGTGTCCCCGGCGTAATCCCCATGCACTTCGGTCAGTTCATAGCGCTGCGCATGGGGCTCGAACTGCGCCAGTACGTCGGCCCCGCCGATCACCGCGATCTCGCCGTCACCTGCCAGAGCGAGCGCGCCCGCCACGTCATGCGCCACTTCGGCCCCCGGCGCGGACCAGAGCGCATCGCGCGTCAGCACGATATGCCGCCGTCCCGGCAGCAGCCCGGGCAGCGAGGCAAACGTCTTGCGCCCCATGATCATCGGCCTGCCCATGGTAAGCGCCTTGAAGCGCTTGAGATCATTGGGCAATTTCCAGGGAAGTGTGCCCTTGTCGCCAATTGTGCCATCGCTCGCACGCGCAATGATCAGGAAGATCGACTGCCCCATCTACAGCACCAGCCGCGTCACATGACCCATCTTGCGCCCGGGCCGCACCGCCGCCTTGCCATAGAGATGCAGGTGGTTGGCAGGATCGGAAAGGATCGCCGGCCAATCATGCGCCTCATCGCCGATCAGGTTGTCCATCACCACACCCGCCGCGCAAAGCTCTGTCGAACCCAGCGGCAAACCGCAGATCGCGCGCACGTGGTTCTCGAACTGCGAAGTGAGCGCGCCCTCGATCGTCCAGTGCCCGGAATTGTGCACGCGCGGCGCCATCTCGTTGAACACCGGGCCATCGGCGGTGGCAAAGAACTCCAGCGTCAGCACGCCGACATGCCCCAGCGCATCCGCCACTTGCCGCGCCAGCGCCCGCGCAGGCTCGATCTGCGCACGCACGGCATCGCCCGCCGGCACCACCGACTGACTCAGGATCCCCGCCTTGTGGGTATTCTGCGCCGAATCCCAGAAGCGCACATCGCCATCCGCACCGCGCACGAGGATCACCGAAAACTCGGCATCGAATGCCACGAAACCTTCGTAGACCAGCGGAACCTGCGGCAGCTCCAACCCGGCAGCATCCTCCGGTGTCATGATCCGCCACTGGCCCTTGCCATCATAGCCGTCACGCCGTGTCTTCAGGATGCCCGGCGTGCCGATTGCCGCGATGGCCGCCGCCAGATCCTCGGCGCTGTCGACCGTGGCCCAGGGTGCAGGCCGTCCGCCAAGCTCTTCGACAAAGCCCTTCTCGGCCGCGCGGTCCTGCGCCACTTCGAGCGAGCGCGTACCGGGATGCAGCGCGGCGGCGCCCAGCGCGGCGAGCGGTGCAACCGGGACGTTCTCGAACTCGTAGGTGACCACCGCACAGGCCTTGGCAAACGTGGCCAGTGCCTCGCTGTCATACCAACCCGCACAGGTGAACCCCGCGCAGACATCCGCCGCGATGGAATCCGTCTCGGGCGCGTAGACGTGGCAACGATAGCCAAGGTTCGCCGCGGCAAGCGCGATCATCCGGCCAAGCTGGCCGCCGCCGAGGATGCCGATGGTCTCGCCCGGAGCAATCATGCCGCGATCACCTGCTTAAACCGGCCGCTCAGCGACCGAATCGGTCTGCGCCGTGCGCCACGCCACCAGCCGTTCGGAGAGCGCCGGGTCAGACAGTGCGAGGATCGAAGCCGCCAGCAGCGCCGCGTTGGTCGCCCCCGCAGCACCGATCGCAAGCGTGCCGACGGGAATGCCGCCCGGCATCTGCACGATCGAAAGCAGGCTATCCATGCCCTTCAGCGCCTTGGACTGCACCGGCACGCCCAGCACCGGCAAATGCGTCATCGCCGCGATCATGCCGGGGAGATGCGCGGCGCCGCCGGCACCCGCGATGATCACCTGGATACCCTCCGCCGCAGCGCCCTTGGCAAAGGCCACCAGCCGGTCCGGCGTGCGGTGCGCGGAGACGATCCGGCACTCATGCGCCACGCCCAGCTTTTCCAGCACGGCGGCACCGTTCTGCATGGTCTCCCAGTCCGACTGGCTCCCCATGACAATTGCGACCTTTGCCGCGCCTTCGGTCATCCCCTGCAATCCCTTCTTCGCCGATGCGTCTCAGCGCTCCGACAGGTAGTAGCGCTCGATCTCGGCGAGATTGTCATCGAGCTCATAGACAATCGGCTGGCCGGTCGGAATCTCGAGACCGGTGATATCGGCGTCGGAAATGCCTGAAAGGTGCTTCACCAGCGCGCGCAGCGAATTGCCGTGGGCGGAGACGAGCACCGTCTCGCCCGCACGCAGCGCCGGGGCGATCTTCTCGTCCCAGCACGGCAGCACGCGCGCAATCGTGTCCTTGAGGCTTTCGGTATTCGGCACCGCGATCCCGGCATAGCGCGGGTCGCTGGCGAGATCGAACTCGCTCCCGGCTTCCAGCGGCGGCGGCGGAATATCGAAGCTGCGGCGCCAGATCTTGACCTGCTCGTCGCCGTGCTTGGCGGCGGTCTCGGCCTTGTCGAGCCCGGTCAGCCCGCCATAGTGCCGCTCGTTGAGCCGCCAGTCCTTGTCTTCCGGAATCCAGATGCGGCCAGCGGCTTCGAGCGCCAGATGCAGCGTCTTGATCGCGCGCTTCTGCAGCGACGTGAAGGCGGTCGTCGGGAGGATGCCCTTTGCCTTGAGCAGTTCGCCCGCAGCAAACGCTTCGGCCGCGCCCTTCTCGGTCACATCGACATCCCACCAGCCGGTGAAGCGGTTCTCCAGATTCCACTGCGACTGGCCGTGGCGGATAAGGATCAGGCGGGGCATCGTGGTCCTTCGCAAGCTCGGTAGGGAGTAAGCGCGCGGACCTAGCGCCCGCCTGCCATTTTGGGAAGGGGGATTGCCCGACCAGTGCTGCGCACTTGCCCCCCAACCCCTCCCGCGTGCGGGAGGGCCGCGAGACTTGGCGAACGCAGTGAGCCTATTCGCAGCGGGGTGGGACTGAGCCGTCCCCGGTTTCCATCGCCCGCGCCTGCGCTTTCCGGCGCCGCAGGTTCTCGCGCAGACGCTGGGCGAGCCGCTCCTCGCGGGTCAGTGCCGGCTTGGCTGCTGGGGGCTGGGTGTTCTCACTCATTGCCGCGCTCTCTGCCGTGCCCGCACGATCCCCGCAAGCCCGTCCTTGACAAACCCGTGCCTCGCCGCCAAAGCGCGCGCCTGCCCGCCCCGGCTTTGCCGAGCGACGCAGGTTTCAGCAGAGATGCTGGCGGAAATGGTGTGCTGCTGTAGCTCAGTGGTAGAGCGCATCCTTGGTAAGGCTGAGGTCGGGAGTTCAATCCTCCCCAGCAGCACCATTTCCCCCTCGCGCCGGAATGCGCCAGTTTGCGGATGACAGGTCTTCAACCCGCAGCCCGCCTCAAGGCTTGCCGACGACCACCCACGACCCTTTGGACGGATCGACATCCGCGCTCGTCAGCGGGCCCTCACCGACGATCTGCACGATCACCGTCTCGTCGCTGTTCGATCCATCCCAATGCACACCGCCTGCCGGATGGAACATGTAGCTCCCCGGCCCGAGCGGCATGGCCTTGGCCGGATCGAATGTCGTACCCGTCCCCGCATACCAGTGCCCTTGCAGCACGGTCACATGCCGGTCCCGACTGTGGCTGTGGGGCCGGTCCATCACGTGCGGTGGGAACTTCACCCGGATCACGTAAGTCCCCGGCTGCGAGGGATTGCCCGCAATCAGTGCGCTCTCGACGCCCGGTGCGTCCGGCAGCGCGATCCAGTGAACTTCCTCCGCAGGCACGATCCTGAACTCAGGCGCGGCGGCGCCGGGGAGGAGTGCAACCATCACGGTCAAGGCAAGCGCGCGCTTCATCGATACCCTCTCGGTCATCACGGCCCTTACGCCAGCAGGTCAGCCCACTCCGGATGGCGCCTGAACGCTGCGGCGACGTAGCTGCATTCCGGCACGATCTTCCAGTCTTGCTCACGGGCATCGGCGACCAGCGCCTCGACGAGCCTTGCAGCAATACCGCGACCGCCGATTTCGGGCGGAACGAGGGCATGTTCGGCGGTCAGGACATTGCCTTGGCGCACCCATGTCAGTCGGCCAATCGCACGGCTGTCCGCCACGCGCGCCACGTACTCGCCCTCCGCGCCATGATCGATCAGGGTAATGGCAGGGTCATCCATCGATATCGGCCTCCCGGGGCATGCTCCCTTCCCCCGGCGTGCCGTGCCGGTTAAGGGGACCATCATGAAGTTCTTCTCCGACAATGCCGCGCCTGTCCACCCCCGCATCTGGGCCGCAATGCAGGCCGCCGATGTCGCTGACACCGCCTATGACGGCGATGCCCTTTCCGCGCGGCTGGACGATGCCTTCTCCGAGCTCTTCGGCGCGCCCTGCGCCGCGATCTGGGTAGCGACCGGGACGGCTGGCAATTGCCTCGCGCTGTCGGCGATGGTGCCTCCGCATGGCGGCGTCGTCTGCCACCGCGAGGCGCATATCGAGATGGACGAGGGCGGCGCGCCCGGCTTCTTCCTCCACGGCGCCAAGCTGCTGCTGGCGGACGGTGATGGCGCGAAGCTGACGCCTGATACGATTCGCGCCGTGGTGGATGCCATCCGCCCGGGCGTCCACCAGGTCCAGCCGCACGCGATCTCGATCACCCAGGCCACCGAGTGCGGCCGCGTCTATACCGCGCAGGAAGTCGGCGCGATTGGCGCGCTGGCCAAGGAACGCGGGCTTGGCCTCCATATGGACGGCGCCCGCTTCGCCAATGCCATCGCGCATCTCGGCTGCGCCCCGGCAGAGGTCACGGTTCGCGCCGGGGTCGATGCGCTGACCTTCGGCTGCGTCAAGAACGGCGGCATGAGCGCGGAAGCGATCGTGTTCTTCGCGCCCGATCTCGTTGATGTCGTCCGCTACCGCCGCAAGCGCGCCGGGCACCTTCAATCGAAAGGCCGCTACCTCGCGGCGCAAGTGCTCGCCATGCTGGACGGCGATCTCTGGCTCGACAACGCCCGCGCGGCCAATGCCGCCGCGCAGGAAATCGCCGCCGCCTGTGGTGATCGGCTGATCCACCCGGTCGAGGCAAACGAGCTCTTCGTGATCCTCTCGCCGGCCGAAGCCGCCGCCTTGCGCGCACAGGGCTTCGATTTCTACGACTGGAACGCCCCCATCGGCGCCCCCGGTGCGGCGCGCCTCGTCACCTCATGGTGCAGCCCGGCGCAGGAAGTGGAGGCGCTTGCCCGCGCCATCGCCGCGCTATGAGTGTGGATCACCAGACGGCGGAAGCCCGTTTCCTCGAAGCACGCATTCTCGCGCCGTTCCTGCTGACCGCGCTGATCTGGGGCTCGACGTGGATCGCGATCAAGTACCAGCTGGGCGACGTGCCGCCGAGTTGGTCCGTGACATGGCGCTTCACCGGCGCGGCGATCGGCATGTTCGCCTTCGCCGCATTCAAGCGCCTGCCGCTCGTGCTGGACAGGCGCGGCCTGATCGTCGCGGCCGTGATGGGTTGCAGCGTGTTCAGCCTCAACTTCCAGTTCGTCTACCGCTCGGAGCAGTACGTCACCTCGGGCCTCGTCGCCGTGCTCTTCGCGCTGCTGCTCGTGCCCAACACGGTGCTCTCGCGCATTTTCCTCGGCCAGCGGATCACCCGCGGCTTCCTGCTCGGCACCGCCATTGCGCTAAGCGGAATCGCGCTCCTCATGCTGCACGAATATCGCCTGGCGCTGGCGCAGAACGCCGCGATGGGCGAGCATGTGCTGATCGGCGGAGCGATGGTCCTGATCGCGCTGCTGTTCGCTTCGGTCGGCAACGTGGTGCAGGCCAGCCCCATGGCGCGCGGCCAGCCGGTACCGACGCTGCTGGCATGGGCGATGATGTTCGGCGCTAGTGTCGATGCGACGATCGCGTGGATCATTTCCGGCCCGCCGCGCTTCGACTTCACTTTGGCCTATGCCGGAGGCGCGGCCTATCTCGCCATCGTCGGCACGGTCGTGACTTTCCCGATGTACAACGGGCTTCTGCGCGCGCTCGGGCCCGGCCGCGCCGCCTATAACGGCGTGCTGGTGCCGGTGGTGGCGATGCTGATCTCGACCGCGTTCGAAGGTTACCGCTGGTCGCTGCTGGCAGGTTCGGGCGCAACGCTGGCGATGATCGGGCTGGTCGTGGCGCTGAGGGCGCGGAGCCCTTCGCGGTAGGTCGGAAAGGCGGGCTGCCAACCCAGCACCCGCTTGGCCTTGCCGTTCGCGATCCGCCGGTTCTCGGCATAGAACGCCAGCGCCATCGGCGAGAGCGCAGCCTCTTCCAGCGACTGCAGCGGTGGCGGCGCCACCCCGAGTAGCCGCGCCGCCTCCTCGATCACCGCGTTCTGGCTCGAAGGCTCATCGTCGGCGAGGTTGTAGACGCCCCGCGGTCCGGCCATCCCGGCAATCACGCCCGAGGCGATATCCTCGACATGGACGCGGCTGAACACCTGCCCCTCCAGCGCGATCCGCTTGGCATGCCCTTCGCGCACCCGGTCGAGCGCGCTGCGCCCCGGGCCATAGATACCCGGCAGGCGGAATACCCGCACCCGCTCGCCCAGATCCTGCCACGCCAGATCCGCCGCCGTCCTCGCCGAACGCCGCCCGGTGCCGACCTCCGCAGTCTCGTCCACCCAAGCGCCGCCGGTATCGCCGTAGACCCCGGTGGAGGAGAGATAGCCGATCCACTGGGCCGGCGCGGCGGCCAGCGCCTCTCCATAGGCCTCCAGCACCGGATCCCCGCCCTCACGCGCAGGCGGCACCGAGGAGAGGACATGCGTCGCATCCGCCAGCGCCGCCAGCACCGCCTCGCGGTCGTAGAACCGCATGGTGCCCTCGCGCCCGGAGCCGCTCACCTCCCAGCCTGCCGCGCGCAGCCGCGCCGCGATGACCTGCGAGGTGTAGCCCATGCCGAAGATAAAGAGCTTCACGGCTTGGGCTCCGGCATGGGAGGCGGCACAACTTCGACCGCGTTCGGCAGGTGGTCCTTCTTCCACTGCATCGCCATGCGCACCCGCGTCTTGCCCGAGGGGTGATCGAAGAACAGCATTTCCTCGATCGGCCCCGGCTCGATCTTGCGGTAGGCCGAAAGCTTCATCGCTGCGGCGGCGAAGCCATCGGGTTCGCGCGCAGCATCGAGCCCGAAGACATCGGCTTCGCTCTCATCGACGCGGACTAGCGTGTTGGTAATGGGCGTCGCCAGCAGCAAAAGCACACTGAGCACCCCTGCCAGCACCGGTAGCGACGCCGGATCGGCGAGACCGCGCACGCCCCAGCGCTCCCCACCGTAGCGGATCAGCGCAGGCGTGATCCGTGAAGCGAGCCAAAGCAGCAGACCGACCAGCACGGTCAGCACAATGGTCGTGCGCCAGACGTGCCCCAGCACATAGTGCCCGAGCTCATGCCCCATCACCGCCGCCGTCTCCGCCGCACTCGTCCTGTTGAGCAAGTTGTCGTTGAGCGAGATGCGGATCGTCGGGCCGATGCCCGAAACATTGGCCGAAATCCGGTCTGACTGGCGCGAGGAATCGACCAGATAGATGTGGTCCGATGGCACGCCATTGGCCTTGGCCATGGCGACAACCCGTTCGCGCACCGGCCCGTCAGGCAATTCGGAAGAGGTGTTGAACAGGGGCACGATGAACACCGGCGTGATCAGCATGAGGAAGGTGAGGGCAACACCGACCACCCCGGTTCCGATCAGCCACCAGCGCTTCGGATACTTGCGGATCACGGCATAGATCACCAGCAGCAGCACACTGCCGAACACGGCGCTCAGCGCCAGCCCGATCACCTGATCGCCAAGCCATGCCAGCAGCGTCTGGTTCATCAGGCCGTACTGCCGCTCGCGCCAGTAGCCCGAATAGATCGACCAGGGCAGGCTGAGCACGGTGCCGATCACGATGAACACCAGGGCGCAGGCGAGCAGGCCCAGCCAGGGCCGCCAGCCGCGCCGGTGCATGCCGTCGCGCACCCGCGGCAGCAGGCGCGTCCGCAGCAGGAGCCAATAGATGGCGAGCGAAATCAGCGTGCCCCACAGGTTCAGCCACTCGCTGCCTTCGAAATAGGCGTCGGAGCGGGCCTTCGCCGGTGCGCTCAGCGTTGCCAGCCAGAGTTGCGTCGCATGATCCACATCGAACGGAGCCGCGTGGGCGAGGCCAGGAACGGCCGAGAGCAACGCCGCAGCCACAAAAATGACGAGCTTCGGTATCGACATGGTGAGCGACCCAGTCCCCTGCCTGCATGGTTGCCGCATGGGTGCGGCGCGCCTGTCGCGGCGTCAAGCGGCGATACCGGAAGTTTTGCGCGCCCGCCGATTTTGCGCTTCCCCATGGGCGCAGGCTCCCTACATTGGCCGCCATGAACGACCTTTCCAGCACCCCCGCCGTCCCCGTCACGATCATCCAGCGCGCGGATTATCGCCCGCCCGAATGGCTGGTGCCGGAAATCGCGCTCGATTTCGCGCTGTCGCTCACCGCGACGCGGGTGCGCGCCGATCTGGTGGTGGAACGCAGCAGCGCAGCGTCCGGCCCGCTGCGGCTAGACGGCGACGGCATCACGCCGAAAAGCGTGGCGGTCGATGGGGCCGCGCACAACGACTGGCGCATGGACGGCGACCAACTCGTCATCGACCTGCAAGGCGACCGCCACACCGTGAGGATCGAGACCGAGATCGACCCCGCTGCCAATACCCAGCTATCCGGCCTCTATGCCTCGAACGGCATGCTCTGCACCCAGTGCGAGGCAGAGGGCTTCCGCCGCATCACGTTCTTCCCCGACCGCCCCGACGTGCTCAGCGTCTATTCGGTGCGCATGGCGGGCGACAAGGCGGCCTTCCCGGTACTGCTTTCGAACGGCAACCCCGTCGCCTCCGGAGACAATGGCGACGGCACGCACTGGGCCGAATGGCACGATCCCTGGCCCAAGCCTTCCTACCTCTTCGCGCTGGTCGCGGGCGATCTCGTTGCCTCGCGTGACACGTTCACCACCCGCTCGGGCCGCAAGGTCGATCTTGCCATCTACGTCCGCGCCGGGGACGAGACGCGCACCAGCCACGCGATGAAGGCGCTCATCGATTCGATGCGCTGGGACGAGGAGGTCTATGGCCGGGAATACGACCTCGACCTGTTCAACATCGTTGCCGTGGCAGACTTCAACGCGGGTGCGATGGAGAACAAGGGCCTCAACGTCTTCAACACGCGCTATATTCTGGCAGATCCCGAAACGGCGACCGATGGCGACTATGACGCCATCGAAGGCGTGGTAGCCCACGAATACTTCCACAACTGGTCAGGCAACCGCGTCACCTGCCGCGACTGGTTCCAGCTGAGCCTCAAGGAAGGCTTCACGGTGCTGCGCGACCAGCAGTTCAGCGCCGACATGGGTTCCGCGCCGGTCAAGCGCATCGAGGATGTCCGCATCCTGCGCGCAGCTCAGTTTCCCGAGGATTCCGGCCCGCTGGCGCATCCGATCCGGCCCGATGCCTATCAGGAAATCAGCAACTTCTACACCGCGACCGTCTACAACAAGGGCGCCGAGGTGATCCGCATGATGACGGTGCTGGCCGGCCCCGAGCGCTTCCGCAGCGGCACCGACCTCTACTTCGACCGGCACGACGGCGAAGCCGCGACCTGCGAGGACTTCGTCCGCGCGATCGAGGACGGCGCGGGCCTCGACCTCAAGCAGTTCCGCCGCTGGTACGAGCAGGCCGGCACCCCGCGCGTGACCGCCACGCTGGCCCACGCGGGTGACACGGCGACGCTCACGCTCCGCCAGACCGTGCCCGCCACCCCCGGCCAGCCTGACAAGCAGCCGATGGTGATCCCGCTGCGCACCGCCTTGTTCGACCGCGCGACTGGCAAGCATGGCGGCGAGCAGCTCCTCGTCCTCACCGAAGCCGAGCAGACCTTCACGTTCACCGGCTTCGCTGCACCGCCGGTGCTTTCCATCAACCGCGGGTTCTCGGCCCCGGTCGCCATCGACATGGCCGTTACGACCGCCGACCTCGTCTTCCTCGCCGCGCACGACGATGATCCCTTCGCCCGCTACGAGGCGATGCAGCAGCTCATGGTCCGCCACCTTGTCGCTGCAGTCTCGGACGAGCTCACCGAAGCCGCGCGCGCGGAAGGTCTCGCCGCGATCCGCGATGTCTATGCGGCCGTGCTGGGCGATACCGCGCTCGACGATCTGATGCGCGGCGAGCTGATCATCCTCCCCGGCGAAGGCTATATCGCGGAGCAGCTGCCGGTAGCCGATCCCTCGCGCATCCATGCCGAGCGCGAGGCGCTGAAGCGCTGGCTGGGAAGCGAACTCGCGGCGCAGTGGCATGCGCTCCACGATCGCTGCACCGCCGTGCCCTACAGCCTCGAAGCAGCGGCGCGGGGTGCACGCAAGCTCAAGACACAGGCGCTGGTCTACCTCGCCGCCAGCGATCCCGCCGAAGCCGCCCGCCGCGCCAAGGCGCAGTATGACGCAGCGGACAACATGACCGACCGCCAAGGCGCGCTCATGGTCCTCGCCGGCATCGGCGCTGCCGAATGTGATGCGGATCGCCGCGCTGCGCTCGCCGATTTCCATGCGCGCTTTGCCGGCAACGCGCTGGTGATCGACAAGTGGTTCTCGATCCAGGCCGGTGCGCTCCATCCGGATACGCTCGCGCATGTAGCCACGCTCGCCGATCATCCGGACTTCACGATGACCAACCCCAACCGCGTGCGCGCGCTCTACATGGCCTTCGCCGCCAATCCGCAGGCGTTCCATGCAGCCAGCGGTGCCGGCTACCGGATGATCGCCGATCTCATCCTCAAGCTCGATCCGATCAACGGCAACGTCGCTGCGCGCTTTGTGCCGCCGCTCGGCCGCTGGCGCCGCATCGAACCGGCGCGCGCGGCGCTGATGCGCGCCGAACTGGAGCGTATTGCCGCCGCACCGGGCCTCTCGCGCGATGTGCGCGAACAGGTCAGCAAGAGCCTGGAAGGATAAGGGATTGGGGATGAGCGAGCCAGTCGAGGCCCTGACGCACCCGGCGCTGGCAGGCGCGGCGCACGGCTTCCTCGGCCGGCGCGGCGGGGTCAGCACCGGCCTCCACGCCGGGCTCAACGTCAGCTACAGCGAGGACGATCCCGCGCACACCGCCGAAAACCGCCGCCGCGCGGGCGAGGCCGTGCTACCGGGCGGACGCCTGCTGACCTGCTATCAGATCCATTCGCCCGATGTGATCACCGTGATCGCACCGTGGGCCGATGCAGACCGCCCCAAGGCCGATGCCCTTGTCACCAACCAGCCGGGCCTGCTCCTCGGCGTGCTCACCGCCGATTGCGCACCTGTGCTGTTTCACGATGCCGAAGCAGGGGTGATCGGCGCGGCCCACGCCGGATGGAAGGGCGCTATCGGCGGCGTGACGGACCGCACGGTCGAGGCCATGGAAGCGCTCGGCGCAAACCGCGCGCGCATTGCCGCCGTGGTCGGCCCCTGCATCGCCCAGAAAAGCTACGAAGTGGACGCGGGGTTCGAAGGCAGCTTCACCGCCGAGGACGCGGACAATGCCCGCTTCTTCAAGGCCGGACGCGCCGGGCATGCGTGGTTCGATCTGGAAGGCTATGTCGCCGCGCGCCTTGCGGCCTTTGGCGTCGGCACCGTTGGCATGCTGGGAGAGGACACCTACTCGCAGGCCGAACGCTTCTATTCGTTCCGCCGCTCAACCCATGCGGGCGAGGCAGGATATGGCCGGCAGATTTCGCTGATCGGGCTGCGCTGAAAGAGGGACAGCCCCTCCTTCCTTTCGTCATTCCCTCCCCCCTCGTCATTCCCGCGAAGGCGGGAATCCAGGGCCCCACAAGAGTTGCCTCGGTAACCGGACTAAAGCACCCCCAGCGCCCGCAGATCTGCCGCAAGCGCCTCTGCCCCTCGCGTGAAGTGATGCACCTTCCACCCAAGCGCAGCCGCGCTGGCGATATTGGCGGCGTTGTCATCGATGAACAGCATCCGCTCCGGCACATGGCCAAAGCGCTGTGCGGCAAGGTGGAAGATCGCCGGATCGGGCTTGATCAGCTTCTCGACGCCGCTCACCACCACATCGTCCATGATGTCGAGCACCGGGAAGCTGGGGCGGAACATCGCCCAGGTATCCGCGCCGAAATTGGTGATCGCGAACTGCGGCACACCGCGGGCCGCCAGCGTTTCAACCAGCGCGGGGGTGCCCGGGATGGGCCCGGGGATCGTCTCCAGCCAGCGCGGGCCGTAGGCTTCGATCAGCGCACGATGCTCGGGATACTCGGCCACTTTCTCGGCGATGAGATCGGCCAGCGGCTCGCCCGCATCATGGCGGAAGTGCCACGGCAGCGTGACGACGTTTTCGAGAAACCAGTCGAGCTGTGCCGGGTCGTCGATCAGCTTTTCGTAGAGCCCGCGAATCGACCACTGCACCAGCACATGGCCGATATCCCAGACGACCGCGTCGACCTCAGCGCTCACGCCGGACATTCCTTCCGCACATGCAAAAAGCCCCCGCGGGTGGCGGAGGCCTTCAGCCGGTTGCAAACCGTTCGATTACAAATCGCCCCGCCGAAACGGGGCGACCGCAATCAGCCCTGACGCGCCTTGAAGCGCTTCTGGGTCTTGTTGATGACGTAGGTGCGGCCGCGGCGACGGATCACGCGGTTATCCCGGTGACGATCCTTGAGCGACTTCAGGCTGTTGCGAATCTTCATGGCGAATCCTTATGCCCGAGCCGACCGGGCCGAAATTGGAAGGCGGCGGTTATGCGGCCCCTGCGCGAAAGTCAACCGATGAACTCAGACAGGCACTCAGGCGTCCGCGCGGATCTCGGTCAGTTTGCGTTCCCAGGCCAGTGCGTGCTGCACAATGACATCGAGATCGGCATAGCGCGGCACCCACGGCAGGGTCGCCTTGATGCGCTGGTTGTCGGAAATCAGCGAATCGGGATCGCCCGCGCGGCGCCCTTCAAGCTTGCGCTCGATCTTGAGGTTGGTGACGCGGTCGACCGCATCGAGCACCTCGAGCACCGAGAAGCCCCTGCCATAGCCGCAATTCATGGTGAGCGACCGCTCCGGCGCCTCGATCAGCGCTTCCAGCGCCAGCACATGCGCGGCGGCGAGATCGGACACGTGGATGTAGTCGCGCACCCCGGTCCCGTCCGGCGTATCGTAATCCGTGCCGAACACGCCGACATGGCTGCGCTTGCCGAGCGCGGCTTCGACCGCAACCTTGATGAGGTGCGTCGCCCCCGCCGTCGATTGCCCGGTGCGCGCCTGCGGGTCCGCGCCCGCCACGTTGAAATAGCGCAGCGCGCAGTAGTTCAGCGGATGCGCCCGCGCGGTATCGGCCAGCATCGTCTCGGTCATCAGCTTCGACATGCCGTAGGGATTGATCGGCGCCTTGGGGCTGTCCTCGGTGACGGGCGAGACTTCCGGGATCCCGTAAGTCGCCGCCGTCGAGGAAAAGATGAAGTGCTTCACGCCGGCCTCGACAGCAGCGGCGATCAGCGCCCGGCTCTTGGCGGTGTTGTTGTGATAGTACTTGAGCGGGTTCTCGACCGATTCGGGCACGATGATCGACCCGGCGAAATGCATCACGGCACCGATCTTCTGCTCGGCGAAGATCCGCGCGAGCAGCGCCGCGTCCTCGATATCGCCTTCATAGAGCGGCACGCCATCAGGGATCGCGAAGCGGAATCCCGTGGTCAGGTTGTCGATCACGGCGACCGGCCATCCGGCATCCTTCAGCGCCAGCACCGCGTGGCTGCCGATGTAGCCGGCACCGCCGGTAACGAGAACGGGGACCTTGCCCATGCGAATCACTCTCCTAGGTAGATGCTGCAGGGCAGTAGCAGTCTCCCCCCGTGTTGGAATCGACAAACGATCCGTTCATGAGCAAGACAGGCCACAGGACATACGTTTTACCAGTCGTCCTCCGCCTGAAAGGCCAACAATGAAGTCCATCGCCGCTCTCGCTGCCGCCATCGCGGTCTGCGCCGCCTCTCCAGCAATGGCGCAGGGCATGCCCGGCGAAGGGCGCTGGGGCGGTGGCGGTTTGGGCGGCAGTGGGGGCTGGCAGGATACTGATCCGCGTTATCCTTCCGCCCGGCAGAGCGCCCAGCCTTCGAAGAAGATCGATGTCACCGCCTATCGCGCCGCCGATGCCGAAGCCTTGCTCGGCAAAGGGCGCATCGTGGTGAGCCGCATGGACAGCGACGCCGGTGACAACGAGGATGGCAAGCTTCCGGTCTACGAAGCCGCCGTAATCGACGAACTCGCCCGCCGCGGCTATGATACTGCCACGGCCCTGGATCCGGGCCAGATTGCCGAAATCGGGGTGAGCCACAGCGTGGCGGTTCCCGAAGAGGCTCCGCGCAGGAAGGTCAGCGGCGCAATGAGCACAACCGTCAGCAATCGCGGCAGCGGCTTCGGCCTCGCGCTCGCGGTCGATCTCACCAAGCCCGCCAAGGCAATCATCGCAACCCGGCTCGACCTGCGCATCCGCGACAAGGCCACCGGGCGCGTCCTGTGGGAAGGCCACGCCGAGGGCGAAGCGCGCGAGGATGACGGCGGGATCAACAACAGTGAAATGGCCGCTCGCCTCGCCACGGCCCTCCTCAAGCGCTTCCCGGATGGACAAGTGGTGCAGCCGCTCGCCGTGGTGACGCCATGAAGGCGCGCGTCCTTCTCGCCGTTCTGGCGCTGGCTGCTGCCCCCGCTCTGGCCGCACCTGTCGAAGTCACGCGCTTCCACACGCCCGAAAGCATCACGACGCTGGGCCGCGGCGCCCTCGCCGTGATCGCTGCGCCGGGCACCGATGCCAACAGCCTTGAAACGCGCGTCTGGCTCCAGGCCGTCGAGGCTGAACTTGCCGCCCTGCGCTTCGGCACGGCCACCCCCGGCGCGGCGGATGCCGTCGCCGAAGTACGGATCGAACGCGAAGTGCAGCGCACCGAGCGCCAGCGCGGGCCGGTCTCGGTCGGTGTCGGCGGCTCGACCGGCGGCTGGAACAGCGGCGTCGGCCTTGGCGTCGGTTTCAGCCTCGGCGGCGGCCCCAAGGCGCGCGTCCATACCCGTCTCGTCGTCACCATCCGCAGCCGCGCAACCGGCCTTTCGCTATGGGAAGGCCGCGCCGAAAACGTCGAGCGCGAAAAGGCCAGGGAAGCCGCTGTCGATGTGGCTGCACCGCGTCTCGCCCATGCCCTGTTCTCGGGCTTCCCCGGAACCTCGGGGGCGACTATCACGGTCAAATGACGACCGAACCGATCAGCATCGACGCAGGCTTTGACAGCGGCAATATTGAAGTTCTGAGCATCGATGGCGCCACCGCCCGGCTCGCCATCCGCCGCGACAACGCGTCGGAATTCTTCCAGTGGTTCCACTTCCGCGTGAGCGGCGCAGCGGGCCGCATGCTGGAACTGAAGATCACCGGCCTTGCGTCCGCCGCCTATCCCGATGGCTGGGTCGGCTACCGCGCCTGCGTCTCTGAGGATCGCGATTACTGGGCCCGCGCCGAGACCCGCTATGACGCGGCAGTGGACGGCGGCACCATGACGATCCGCTACACGCCCCAGGCGGCCACCTGTTCCTTCGCCTATTTCGCGCCCTATTCGATGGAGCGGCACCACGATCTCGTCGCGGAAGCCGCCGCTAGCAAGGGCGTCACCCACCGCGTGCTCGGCCGCAGCCTCGATGGCCAGCCGATCGATTGCCTCTCGCTCGGCGAGGGCGAGAAGCAGGTGTGGCTGATCGCGCGCCAGCACCCCGGCGAATCGATGGCCGAATGGTGGATGGAAGGCGCGCTCGACATGCTGAGCGATCCTGCCGATCCCCATGCCCGCAAGCTCCGCCAGCTTTGCCGCTTCCACGTCGTGCCCAACTGCAATCCCGATGGCTCGCGCCGCGGGCACCTGCGCACCAATGCTGCCGGCGTGAACCTCAACCGCGAATGGCTTGAGCCGAGCGCCGAACGCTCGCCCGAAGTCCTCGCCATCCGCAGCGCCATGGACGAAACCGGCGTCCACTTCGCGATCGACGTCCACGGCGACGAGGCCATTCCCGCCGTGTTCTTCGCCGGATTCGAAGGCATCCCCAGCTGGACCGAGGCGCAGGGCGAGGCCTACCGCCGCTACCGCGCGATTCTCGAGCGGCGCACGCCGGATTTCCAGACGAAGCGTGGCTATCCCGTCGCGCGGCCCGGCAAGGCCAATCTCTCGATGGCGACCAACCAGATCGCCGAGCGCTTCGGCGCGGTTTCGATGACGCTGGAAATGCCGTTCAAGGACAACGATGACCTGCCCGATCCGGCGCAGGGCTGGAGTCCGGAACGCAGCAAGCTGCTGGCGCGCGAATGCCTCGCTTCACTGCTCGAATGGCTGGCCTGAGCGCTCGCACTTTAACGAATTGTTAGGCACTTGCGGCGCATGCTCCCGCCATGGCCCGCGCTATCGCCCTTGTTGCTGCACCTGCCGCCCCCCTGGCGGAAGTGCTGCGCTCGGCCATCGTGCTCGGCTGCGCGCTCGCGCTGATTCTCGCCGACCGCGCCCTGCCGCTGTTCTGACAGCAAGCACCCCGTCCATCGCCTGACCCGCTGACCGGCCGCCCTGCGGCGTGCCGGCTCTTTGTCTGCGCGCACAGATCGCGAAAGATTCTCAATATCATCCTTGCAAGTGCGAATGACTCGCAATAGAGAAGTTCTTGAGAATGCGTCTCAAGAAGGAATCTCCCGTGAAAGCGCTCCCCGCCCTGCTCCTCGCCACCAGCGCCCTCTTCCCGATTGCGGCGCAGGCGGAAGCACTGCCCATGGCGGCGGACGCCGGAGATGCGGGGGATGAAGGCGCCGATCACCGCACGATCGTCGTGACCGGCCAGGTCGACAGCTACCGCAGCGACACGGCAGCAGGCGTGAAGGCCCCGACCCCGCTGATCGACGTGCCGCAGTCGGTCACCGTGCTCAGCCGCGAACAACTCGATGATCAGGGCGTCACCCAGCTCGGCGACGCGCTGCGCTATGTGCCCGGCGTCGTCCTCGCACAGGGCGAAGGCAACCGCGACCAGATCGTCCTGCGCGGGCAGAACACCACCGCCGACTTCTTCCTCAACGGCCTGCGCGACGACACGCAGTACTACCGCTCGCTCTACAACGTCGACCACATCGAAGTGCTGCGCGGCGCGAATGCGCTGCTGTTCGGGCGCGGCGGCGGTGGCGGCGTGATCAATCGCGTTCGCAAGGCACCATCGCTCAAGGGCCAGAGCATCGACGCCGTGGGCGCAGTCGGGACTTTCGGCGATTTCGCGCTCGCGGCCGATCTCAATGCCCCTCTTTCGCAGACCATGGGCGCGCGGCTCAACGGCACTTACGAGGAATTCGACAACAACCGGCAGGACTTCCACGGTCGCTTCATCGGCGTGAACCCCACGCTCGCCTTCGCGCCGAGCGCTGATACCCGGATCGACCTTTCCTACAACTACGACGACGATCGCCGCACCGCGGATCGCGGCGTGCCCTCGCTGGGCGGCAAGCCGCTCGAGGGATACCGCGACACCCTCTTTGGCCGCAAGGACACCAATCTTTCCGACGTGAAGGCGCACATCGTCGAGGCGCGCCTCACGCAGCAGTTGGCCGACAAACTGACGCTGACCGTGGCCGGCCAGTACAGCCATACCGACAAGTACTACGGCAACATTTTCGCCGGCGCGGCGGTCAATCCCGCCACCAACACGGTCTCGCTCAGCGCCTACAACAGCACCGTGCGCCGCGAGAGCTGGATCGGGCAGGCGAACCTGACCTGGCAGGGCAAAACCGGCCCGATCGGCCACACCGTGATCGCCGGGATCGAAGGCGCCGATCAGGCGACCGACGCCGCGCGCTCCGAGGGCATCTTCCCGGGCAACAAGGCCTCGGCAACAGTTGCGCTGGCGGACCGACTCACCGTCCCCGCCATCACCTTCGGCGCGCCCAGCCGCTCGACCCATGCCAAGGTCACCGCCTTCTCCGCCTATGTGCAGGATCAGATCGAGCTCGCCCCATTTCTCCAGATCGTCGGCGGCGTGCGCTACGACAGCTTCAGGATTCACGCCGACAACCTGCTCAACAGCACCAGCGCCGGGCGCACCGATCGCAAGTGGTCGCCCCGTGCCGGCGTGATCGTGAAGCCGCGCGCGAACATCTCGCTCTACGGCAGCTATACCAAGAGCTTCCTCCCCCAATCGGGCGACCAGTTCAGCGCGCTGGACGCCACGCAGGCCACGCTCGCGCCGGAAGAATTCCGCAACCTCGAGGTGGGCGCGAAGTGGGACGTGACCCCGGCCCTCGCGCTAACCGCCGCCGCCTACCGGCTCGACCGCGAGAATTCGCGCTTCAACGATCCCGTCACCGGCCTGCCCCAGCTTTCGGGCAAGACCCGCACGCGGGGGCTGGAGTTTTCCGCCACAGGCCGCATTCTGCCGCAGTGGCAGATCAGCATCGGCTACGCGCTGCAGGATGGCAAGGTGCGCTCCAGCACCACCGCCGCGCCCGCTGGCCGCGCCCTGGCGCTCCTCCCCGAAAGCCAGATCTCGCTGTGGACCCGCTACGACCTGTCCGACAAGCTCGGCCTCGGCCTTGGCGTGACGCACCAGTCGTCCGCCTACACCACCGTCAGCAACACGGTGACGCTGCCCGCCTGGACCCGCGTCGATACAGCGCTGTTCTACAAAATCTCGAAGAACCTCTCGGTCCAGTTCAACGTCAACAACCTGTTGAACGACCAGTATTTCCCGACCGCACACACGGACAACAACATCTCCCCCGCCCAGCCCCGCAGCGCGCGGCTGACCGTGCGGATGGGGTTCTGAGACGCTCCTCGCAATGACGAGGGGCGGGGCAACCTAAAGCCCCGGCGTCGTCGCGGTAGCCGGGACCGGTAGCGGCATGCCCGGCTCAAGGCCCCGCGCGATGCGGCCGGCGCGCTGGATCGCGCGGACGAGGCGCGGGTAGACGCCGCAGCGGCAGATATTGGTGATCGCGGCCTTGATGTCCGCTACGGTCGGGTCGGTATTGTGCGCCAGCAGCGCGGCAGCAGCCATCACCAGACCGGGCGTGCAGAAGCCGCACTGGATCGCCTGCTCCGCCACGAACGCCTGTTGCACCGGGTGGTTGCGATCTGCGGAAAGCCCCTCGATCGTGGTGACGGTGCGCCCTTCAGCCTCACCCAGCGAGAGCGTGCAGCTCGGCAGGGCCTGGCCATCGACGATGACCATGCAGGCCCCGCATTCGCCGGTGCCGCAGCCATACTTCGTACCTGTCAGGTTGGCAGCATCGCGCAGCGCCCACAGCAGCGGCGTATCTGCTTCGAGCTTGATCTCGACAGGCTGGTTGTTGACGGTGAGGATGGCCATGGCGGCGAACGACTAGCCCGCCGCCCAAGCCGCCGACAAGGGGCTCAATCGCGCCAGGAGCGGTCGATCTGGTCGATCCGGCGCACCCAGGCGTTGAAATCGCCAACACCGGGGCCGCCGCCCGGGGGAGTCGCCAGCGCCAGATCGCGCTGGTGAACGTCGATCACCTCCTGCGGAATCATCTTCGGCGGCCGCCCCATCGACAGCGTCGCCATCTGGATCTCGCACGCCCGCTGCAAGGACCACTGCTGCACGAACATCGACTGCAGGTTCTTGGCGAGAACGACCGGGCCATGATTGCGCAGCATGAGAATGTTCTTGTTGGCCAGGTTGGCAAGCAAACGCTCGCCTTCCTCGGCGCGCACGGTGATGCCCTCGAAATCATGGTAGGCGAGCCGACCGATGAAGTTGCAGGCGTAGAAGTTGATCGGCAGCAGCCCTTCCTCGAGGCTGCACACCGCCATCGTCGCCGTGGTGTGGACGTGGCAGATGGCGTGGGCCCAATCGAGGTGGCGGTGGAAATAGCCGTGCTGGGTAAAGCCCGCGAGGTTCACCGGATGCGGATTGTCATCGAGCTTGTTGCCGTCGATGTCGATCTTGACGAGGTTGCTGGCGGTGACTTCGGAATAGAGCAGTCCGAACGGGTTGATGAGGAAGGCGCCTTCCTCGTCCGGCACACGCAGCGAGATGTGGTTGTAGACCGATTCCGACCAGCCCATCAGATCGAAGATGCGGTAGCAGGCGGCCAGTTCCAGCCGCGCCTGCCATTCGGCATCGCTGCAATGGATGTTGGGACGGATCTGGGTGGCCATCGCGTTCTCTCCCGCTATGCTCGCATCTGTTATGTGCAATCTCTATCGCATGACCAGCAACGCGCAAGCCATTGCACAGCTTTTCCGGGCCGATGTCGCGGGGCGCAACCTTCCCGCGCTGGAGGAGATCTACCCTGATCAGGACGCGCCCGTTGTCATCTCCGAAGGCGCCGGACGCAGCCTTGCCATGATGCGCTGGGGCTGGCCCCCGTTCGGCGAGATCAAGCGCCCGATCACCAATGTGCGCAACCTCGCGTCGCCCATGTGGCGCACGGCATTGGCCGATCCGGCGCGGCGCTGCCTCGTCCCGGCCACCGCCTTTTCCGAGTGGTCCGCCAGCCCCGATCCGCAGACAGGCCGCAAGCGCAAGCACTGGTTCGATCTGCGCGCCAATGCCGATCAGGGCGATCCGCTTTTCGCCTTCGCGGGCCTGTGGCGGCAAACCGAACAGGGGCCGCGCTTTGCCTTCCTCACCTGCGAGGCAAACGCAGTGGTCGGGCGCGTTCACCCCAAGGCCATGCCCGTCCTCCTGCGCCCCGGCGAGGCTTTCGATCGATGGCTGAGCGCAGACGGTGCAGACGCGGCGGCGATGCAAGTGCCGCTCGCCAATGCGCTGATGCGGGAGTTGGCGGAAGAAGCGCCGCTGCCGCCGCAGGGCAGTCTGTTCTGATCGGGCGCGTCAGGCTTCGCCGAACAGCGTGCGCTGCGCGTTCTCCAACTCATGGAGATAGCGCCGCCGTGCGTGGCGCTCGGTGACCACGCCGACCACGACGCCTGCATCATCGACCACCGCGAGCTCATCCGCGCTGAGCCGATCGAACAGGGCGATGATCGCATGCGCATCGTCGCTGGGCCGCAGCACTTCGTCCTTCATGCCGGCGAGCAGCGCAATCGGCGCATCGGGCGCAAGGTCTGCGGCGTAGGCGGCGGCGGTCGGCACGATGCCGCGATAGCGCCCCTGGCCGTCCACCAGCAGCGCCTTGCTTGCCGAGCCGAGCGGCACGCGAGCACGGAACACACCGATCGGGCAGGTCTCCGGCACCTGCACCCAGTCGCGCCGCATCATCCGCCCGGCGGTGAGGCTGCTGGCCCAGCCGATATCGCGCGGCCCCCGTATCGTGGAGCCGCGCACATGCAGGCGCCAGGTCGAGAACGAATAACCGAAGAGCTCGCGGGTCAGCGCACTTGAAAGGAGCGCTGCCGTCAGCACCACGCCCATCAGCGCGAAATCGTGCGTCGTCTCCAGCATCAGCAGCGCCAGGGTCATCGGCCCACCGACGATCGAAACGCTGAGCGCGGCCATGCCGACCAGCGCGGCATCGGTGGGGCTCACTGTCAGCCCGAGCCCCGCCGCATTGACCGCGCCCGCGAAGATCTGCCCCGCCAGCGACCCGACGAACAGCGAGGCAAAGAACAGGCCGCCGCGAAAACCGAAGCTGAGCGAGATGACCGAGGCCGCAATCTTGAGGCCGAGCAGCACAAGCAGCACCTGCACCGTCGGTTGGAGCACGAGATTGAGGTGCAGCGCGCCGTGCCCGGCGGACAGCGTCTGCGGCGAGGCGATGGCCAGCGGAATGAGCAGAATGCCGCCCGCTACCGGCCGCCATCGGCCCAGCCAGCCCCACGATTGCACCCGCATTTCCGCGAGCGTGACAAGCCGCATGATCGCAATGCCCAGCAGCGCGCAAGCGATGCCGAGCCCGGCATAGAGCAGGTAGTCCGTAAAGGTGATCAGCCGCTCGTCGGTGATCGCCATCAGCCACGGCTCACCGCCCAGCACCTTGGCAGCGGTGACACCCGTGAGCGCCGCCGCGATGACCGGCGCGACCGCGGCGGGCGTATAGCTGCCGATAACGATCTCGAAGGCATAGAACGCCCCTGCCAGCGGTGCCCCGAAGGCCGCGCCGATGCCGGCCCCCGCCCCCGCACCGACCAGCGTGCGCAAGTCGTTGCGGCGCAGCTTCAGCCACTGTCCCATCATCGAGGCAAAGCCGCCGCCCATCTGCGTGTAGGCCGCCTCCAGCCCGACCGACGCGCCTGCCCCGTTGGAGATGATTGTCTGCACGGCGATCAGCAGGTTGTCGGCTGGCGCTATCCGTCCGCCGTGCAGCGCATTGGCTTCGACCACGTCAACCGGCGCGCGCACACGTTTTCCCAGCATCAGGCCGAGCAGCACGAGCGCCAGGCCGCCAAGCGGCAAGGCAAGCAGCCGCCAGGTGTGGTGGATTTCGCCCAGCGCGCTGAGCCGGTTGAACGTCACGCCATAGAGCAGGCCTTGCAGCCCATGCGCCAAACTCTGCTGCACGCGCGTAAGGGCCCCAGCCGCGGCACCCGCTGCCGCTGCCAGCAGGATGAAAGCGGCTTCGCTCTGGCGCAGACGCTGGCGGCTACGGATGATCCGCGGGCGCGCCCAGGCCCTCAAACCGTCAAGCACAGGCGCGCTCCTCGATCGCAAGGCTGGGCCGACTCGGGATTGGAAATCATGCACATGACCATGGCAGATCAGTCCGCAATGGTCCTTTGCGACGCCGCGCGCAACCCGGTCCTGCCTGCTGGACATTGCACGTTCGCGCCACCACACTCGCCTCGGATCCCATGGTGAGGGAAGGGGACGATATGACAGTGCGTTTGAAATTGGCTTGCGCAGGATTGGCCGCATTGGCCGTAGCGACCAGCCAGCCGGCGGTTGCATCGGAAAAGTCGGATAGGGCAAAGGTCGCTGCTGCCATCCGCGCCGATCACGACGCTGCTGTCGAACGCCTGCGGGCCTGGATCAAGCTGCCGACGATCGCCAACATGGGGATCAACCACAAGGAAGGCGCTGAATACATGCGCCAGCTGGCCCTCGACGCCGGGTTCCAGATGGCGAAGGTGATCCCGACCGACGGTGTGCCCGGCGTGTTCGCCACGCTCGATGCCGGGGCCAAGACGACGCTGGCGATCTACTTCATGTACGATGTGAAGCACTACGATCCCAAGGAATGGTCGTCCCCGCCGCTTGATGGCCGCATGGTCGACCGGCCCGGCGAGGGCAAAGTCATCGTCGGGCGCGGCGCGGTCAACCAGAAGGGGCCGGAAACCGCCTTCCTCACCGCCTTGCGCGCTTTCAAGGCATCGGGCGTCAAGCTCCCGGTGAACCTCGTGCTGGTAGCCGAAGGCGAAGAGGAGATCGCATCGCCGCACTTCTCGCAGGTCGTGACCGATCCCGAAGTGCTGCCAGCACTGCAGAAGGCGGTGGGCGTCATCATTCCCGATGCCGGCCAGTCGGTCGACGGGCAGGTCACGCTGCTCCTCGGCGCCAAGGGCGCGGTGGAACTGCAGCTCATTGCCAGTGGCGAGAAGTGGGGCAAGGGGCCAAGCAAGGACATCCACTCCAGCCTCATGGCCAATGTCGACAGCCCCGCCTGGCACCTGATCAAGGCGCTGAACACGCTCGTCGCGGATGACGGCCATACCCCGGCGATCGACGGCTGGTTCGAGAACGTGAAACCTCTCACCGAGAGGCAGAAGCAGCTGATCGCCGCAGATGTCGCCGCCGGCAACGAGGCGGACGAGAAGAAGAGCCTCGGCATCAAGCAGTGGTATGCCGGAGAGGACTATCTCACCGCCTCCTACCGTCTCGCCTCGCAGCCGACTGTGAACATCCAGGGCCTCGTCAGCGGCTATACGGGCCCCGGTGGCAAAACCGTCCTGCCCGGCCGCGCCGAAGCCAAGATCGACCTCCGCCTCGTGCCGGACATGACCAAGGACGAAGCTGTCACCAAATTGAGGGCACACCTCGCCAAGCGCGGGTTCGGCGATATCGAGGTCAACGTGAGTGGCGGCTATGGCCCCACCCAGACCGACGAGAACAGCGCCCTGATCAAGGCCGAGCAGGCGACGCTGGCCGCCGCGAAGATCTCGCAGACCATGTCCGCACGCTCCGCCGGGAGCTGGCCGGGCGTGATCTTCACCGGCCCGCCGCTGCGACTGCCGGCAGGCTCGTTCGGCGCCGGACGCGGCGGCGGCGCGCATGCGCCTGACGAATGGTTCCTGATCGACAGCACGAACCCCAAGGAACTCGGCTTCGATCAGCAGGCCACGCTGTTTGCCGACTTCCTCTATGAGGTAGCGCGGAGCGGAACGGCCAAGCGCTAGGGGAAGGCTCTACTCGACCGGAACGTTGTCGATCAGCCGCGCCTTGCCCATGTGCGCGGCAACCAGCAGCCGTGCGGCGCGGCCATCATACGGGTCGAGCGCTTCCAGCGTCGTGGCATCGCGCAGGTCCGCGTAGTCCACACGGGCAAAGCCGGCAGCCAGCACGGCAGCCTGCAGCGCCGCCAGCACATCGGCGACCGTTTCGCCGCTCGCGATCTTGGCCGCCGCTTCACGCATCGCGCGGTTCATGGCCGGCGCGGCGGCGCGTTCCTCGGCAGTAAGGTACTTGTTGCGGCTGCTCATCGCGAGGCCGTCCGCTTCGCGTACGGTCGGTACGCCGAGAATGCGGTCCGCGTGCGGGTGTGTCAGATCAAGGTCGCGCGCCATGCGGCGGATGATCGCGAGCTGCTGCCAGTCCTTCTCGCCGAACAGCGCGATATCGGGCTGCACCTGATTGAACAGCTTGGTGACGACCGTCGCCACGCCATCGAAATGCCCCGGCCGGGCCGCGCCGCACAGCACGGCATCGAGCCCGCTCACCTGCACGGTGGTCGCGTAGCCCGCCGGATAGATTGCCTCGACCGTCGGCGCCCACAGCACGTCCACGCCTTCGGCTGCGAGCAGCGCGGCATCGGCCTCAAGCTGGCGCGGATAGGTCGCGAGGTCTTCGTTGGGGCCGAACTGGCGCGGATTGACGAAGATCGAGACGACGACAAAGTCCGCTTTGGCCTTGGCTTCGCGCACCAGGGTGAGGTGACCTTCGTGGAGCGCACCCATCGTGGGCACGAGGGCCACGGTCCGCGCGTTTCCGGCATTGGCGGGATTGTCCCCCGATTTCAGCGCGGAAAGCGCCGCGCGAAGCGGTTCGACTGATGTCAGGATTTGCACGTGGCTCGCCGCTCCAGTAATCCCCGGTCTGGGGTCTATGGTCCCCAAGGGAGTGGCCCTCTAGCCCTGTGCCCTGCCCGGCGGCAAGGGGGGCCGCCACTCACAGAAAGGATGATCGCTTGCCCGCCGCCCCTTATCGAATCGTCTTCGCCAATGAAAAAGGCGGTACCGGCAAGTCGACGACGGCGGTCCATGTCGCCATTGCGCTTGCCTATCAGGGCGCACGTGTTGCCGCGATCGATCTCGATGCACGCCAGCGCACGATGCACCGCTATTTCGAGAATCGCGCCGAAACCATCCAGCGCCGCAACATCAAGCTGCCGACCGCGACGTTCGAGGTCTACGACGGAACCAACGCCGACGAACTCGATGCCATCGCCGCCACGCTCGGCACCAACCACGATTTCCTGGTGTTCGACACACCCGGCCGCGACGATCTGCTGGCCCGCCATGTCGCAACGCAGGCCGATACGCTGGTCACCCCGCTCAACGACAGCTTCGTCGATTTCGATCTCATCGGCCAGGTCGATGCCGAGACCTTCAAGGTCCGCCGCCTCTCGTTCTACGCCGAACTGATCTGGGAAGCGCGCAAGAAGCGCGCGATGGCGACGATCAAGGAAGCCCGCAAGGAGATGGACTGGGTCGTGGTGCGCAATCGCACCGGCTACACGGAGGCGCGCAACCAGAAGCGCATCGACCAGGCGCTCAACGAACTCTCCAAGCGCGTCGGCTTCCGCATCGCCAGCGGCCTTTCCGAGCGCGTGATCTACCGTGAGCTGTTCCCCAGCGGCCTGACCCTGCTCGACAAGGGCCACCTCGGCGAACTGGGCACCAGCCACCTCGTGGCGCGGCAGGAATTGCGCACGCTGGTCGCCGGTCTGGCGCTCAAGATCCCGGAGCGCGGCCAGCTTGCGATGGAACCGGTGCTTTGAAATTCCTGTTCCTCGCGGCGCTGGCCTGCCTTGCCATCAAGATGCTGGCAGGTCGCTGGCCGTGGGAACTCTGGGGCCCCAACGCCAAGGACGGAGCGGAGAAGCGCGCTCGCAACCTCCTCGGCCTCCACGCCAATTCGGGCTACGACGAGATCATCGACGCGCATCGCCGCCTGCTGATGAAGGTGCATCCCGATCGGGGCGGCACGGCGGACGCGGTGCACGAAGCCAATGCAGCACGCGACCTCCTGCTCGCCCGCATCGCGCACCGCGGACCCGATGCACGGGGGTGAGCACTCCGCCGGGTGTTTGCAGTAAAGGCGGGCGTAGATGACCCACCAGTTCAATCCCGCCATCCTGCGCGAATACGATATCCGGGGGACTATCGGAAAGACGCTCGGCGCCGATGATGCCTACGCCCTCGGCCGCAGCTTTGCGACGCGGGTGGTGCAAGATGGGCGCAAGCGCATCGCCGTCAGCTATGACGGCCGCCTCAGTTCGCCAATGCTTGAGGAAGCGCTTGTTGCCGGCCTTTGCGCCAGCGGTGCCGATGTGGTCCGCCTCGGGCTCGGCCCTACGCCGATGCTCTATTACGCGACCGCTTCACTGCCAGAGGTGCAGGATGGCATTCAGATAACTGGCAGCCACAATCCCCCCGATCAGAATGGCTTCAAGATAGTATTTCGTGGGGGTCCGTTCTTCGGTCCAGACATACTCGATCTCGGCCGCCTCGCCGCCCGGGGGGATTGGGCGCGGGGCAACGGGACGGCCGAGCCCGTCAACATCATGGATGCCTACGTCGAGCGACTGCTCGCCGGACTGGAAGGTATCGCGCCAGACGCCTTGCGCGAGCTCGCCATCGGCTGGGATGCGGGCAACGGTGCTGCCGGCCCGGTCATCGAGCGGCTGGCCGCCAGAATACCCGGCAAACACATCCTGTTGCACACGCATGTCGATGGAACGTTTCCTGGCCATCATCCCGATCCTTCCGTTGATGCCAATCTCGCCGATCTGCGCGAGGCCGTCGCGCAGGGACGGCTCGACTTTGGACTGGCCTTTGATGGGGACGGAGACCGACTGGGCGTCGTGAGCAGCACCGGCAGCGCGCTGGCCGGGGATCAACTGCTCATGCTGCTGGCCGAAGACGTGCTGAAAAGGCAGCCGGGCGCGATGGTTATCGCGGATATCAAGACCAGCGGGGCCTTGTTTGAACGTGTCCGCGCGCTCGGCGGGCAGTCGCTGATGTGGAAGGCAGGTCACAGCCATATCAAATCCAAAATGAAGGAGACTGGTGCCTTGCTGGGCGGCGAGGTGACCGGCCACGTGTTCCTGGCGGACGATTTCTACGGCTTCGACGATGCCCTTTACGCAGCGCTGCGCCTGATCGCCGCGACCATCCGGCTTGGCCGCTCGGTTACGGCCCTGCACGAAGCCATGCCCAAACCGGTGAACACGCCCGAACTGCGCTTCCCGATCGAGGAAGACCGCAAGTTCGCGGTCGTCGAGGAAATCCGGGCAAGGCTGGCAGCCGACGGCGCGGAGATGATCGCGATCGATGGCGTGCGGGTATCCACCCCCCACGGCTGGTGGCTGCTGCGCGCATCCAATACCGAGAGCCTGCTGACCGCGCGTGCCGAAAGCGACAGCGAGGAAGGCCTCTCGCGCCTGCTGGCTGCCCTCGACGCGCAATTGGCGGCCTCGGGGATAAGGCGCTAGTATCCGGCGGGTGAGTGCCCGCGCCGTCCCGCCCGAAATCGCCGCCTGGTTTACCGGGCGCGGCTGGCATGTCCGCCGCCATCAGGCCGCAATGCTGGAAGCGGATGACGCGGGCCGCCACGCGCTGCTCGTAGCCGATACCGGCGCTGGCAAGACGCTGGCCGGCTTCCTCCCCACGCTCGCCGCCTTCACCCCATCCCGGCTCGGCGATGCGCCGCCTCCGGAAGGGCTCCACACGCTCTACGTCTCGCCGCTCAAGGCGCTCGCGCATGACGTGCAGCGCAACCTGCTCACGCCGATCACGGAAATGGGTCTGGCCGTAACGGTCGAGACGCGCAGCGGCGATACCCCATCGGACCGCAAGGCCCGGCAGCGCACCCGCCCCCCGCACGTGCTGCTGACCACGCCCGAATCGCTTTCGCTTCTCCTCAGCTATCCCGAGAGCGCGCAGCTGTTCAGCACGTTGCAGCGCGTGGTGATCGACGAGGTGCATGCCTTCGCGACCTCCAAGCGCGGCGATCTGCTGGCCCTGGCGCTCACCCGGCTGCAGGCGCTCGCGCCCGGCCTCCGCCGCGCCGCGCTCTCCGCCACGCTGGCCGATCCGGAGAGCTTCCGGGCGTGGCTGGCGCCGTGGGGTGATCTCGGCAGCACGGTCGTGGTGGAGGGCGAAGCTGGCGCGCCCGCTGAGGTCGAGATCCTCCTGCCGGACGATGGTCAGCGCGTGCCGTGGGGCGGGCATGCCGCCGCCTGGGCCGTGCCACAGCTCTACGAGGCGATCCGGCGGAACCGCACCACGCTGGTCTTTACCAACACGCGCTTCCTTGCCGAGTACATCTTCCAGCTGCTGTGGGATGCCAACGAGGACAAGCTCCCCATCGGCATCCACCACGGCTCGCTTTCGAAGGAGGCCCGGCGCAAGGTGGAAGGCGCGATGGCCCGCGGTGAGCTGCGCGCGCTCGTCTGCACCGCCAGCCTCGATCTCGGCGTTGACTGGGGCGATATCGACATGGTCGTCCAGATGGGCGCACCGAAGGGTTCATCCCGCCTGCTCCAGCGCATCGGACGTGCCAACCACCGGCTCGATCAGCCAAGCCGCGCGATGCTTGTCCCCGGCAATCGCTTCGAGTTCCTCGAGGCGATGGCTGCTCGCGATGCTGTCGACGAGGGCCAACGCGATGGAGAGGACTTCCGCCCGGGTGGGCTCGATGTGCTGGCACAGCATGTCATGGCGATGGCCTGCGCCGGGCCCTTCAACGAGGCGGAGCTGCTCGCCGAGGTCCGCTCGTCGATGGCCTATGCCTGGATCGACGAAACCGGTTGGCAGCGCGTACTGCAATTTGTCGCCACTGGCGGCTATTCACTGCGGGCTTATGACCGGTTCCAACGGATCGTCCGCCTCAAGGACGGCACATGGCGGCTGACACATCCGCAGCAGGCGGCACGCCATCGCCTCAACGCCGGCATCATTGTCGATTCCGAGATGCTGGAAGTGCGGTTCCGCAATGGCCGCTCGCTCGGCAAGGTCGAAGAAAGCTTCGGCGCAAGCCTCAAGCCCGGGGACACTTTCCGCTTTGCCGGCCTCGACCTTGAAGTCGAAGGCGTGCGCGATCTTGAACTGATCGTGCGCGGGGCAAAGTCCTCCGGGCAGATCCCCAGCTACAACGGCGCCCGGATGCCGCTAACGACGCATCTGTCCACTCGGGTGCAGGCGATGCTGGCAGACCGCGCCGGTTGGGCGCGGTTTCCGGACGACGTGCGCGAATGGCTCGAAGTGCAGGACTGGCGCAGCCGTCTTCCGGCGCCTGGCGAACTGTTGGTCGAGAGCTTCCCGCACGGGGGCCGCGCCTATACGGTGTACTATACGTTCGAGGGGTGGAACGCGAACCAGTCGCTCGGCATGCTGATCACGCGGCGCATGGAGGAAGCAGGGCTGGGGCCTCTGGGCTTTGTCGCCAACGACTATGCCCTCGGGGTCTGGGGCCTGCGTCCGGTGAAGGACCCCGGACCGCTGCTCTCTCCCGACATTCTCACGGATGAGTTCGTCGAGTGGGTTCAGAACTCCTATCTCCTGCGCCGCGCCTTCCGCGAGGTTGCGGTGATTTCCGGCCTCGTCGAGCGGCAGCAGCCCGGAGTGCGCAAGAGCGGGCGGCAGGTTACCTTCTCGACCGACCTCATCTACGATGTGCTCCGCAAGCATGAGCCCGACCATCTGTTGATCGAGGCAGCATGGGCCGACGCCCGCGCACGGATGACCGACGTTGGCCGTCTCGGTGCGCTGCTGGATCGTGCGGCAGCGGAACTGGTCCATGTCGAGCTCGACCGCGTGACCCCGCTGGCCGTGCCGTTGATGGTGATGATCGGGCGAGAGTCTGTGCCAGCCGGCATGGCGGATGACGAACTGCTGCTGGAGGCCGAGAGCTTGGCTGCGGCGGCGATGCGGCCGGCGTAGCCCGCATTGCAAGCGCGTCTGCTCCGGACCGAAGCACAGCCGTTTCAAAACGAAAAAGGGGCGGATTGCTCCGCCCCTTGATCGTCTGTGGCTTGGAACCGCCGCGCGTTACTTGCTGAACGTCGCGAAGTTCTCGTTGCCCACGAAGCCGAACTTGCTGACCTTCACCTGGGTGATGATCTTCAGCATGCGGTTCGCGATCTCGTACGAGGCGTACTCTTCCGGCTGGAACTGCAGTTCCGGCTCCGGATTCATCGCCTTCGTCGCCTGAAGCAGCGAGACGAGGTTGCCTTCGTTGATCGGCGAACCGTTCCAGAGGATCTGGTTCTGCGTGGTCAGGACCAGCTTGTTCTTCACCGGGTCGACGATCGGCTTGTTCGTCGGCGGGGTCGCCTGCGGCAAGTCGATGTTGACCGAGTGGGTGGCCACGGGGATGGTGATGATGAACATGATGAGGAGCACGAGCATGACGTCGATCAGCGGCGTCGTGTTCATCTCCATCATCGGCGAGCCATCGTCTTTGCCGCCGCTCATTGCCATAGGGGGTACTCCTGTTTGGTCTCGTTTACCCGGGTGATCTGAAGGCTATCAGCCGTTCGGATCGACCGGGGTGGAGATGAAGCCGACCTTGGGATAGCCCGCAATCTGCACGTTGTAGATCGTGCCGGCGATGCACTTCCAGGGGACGTTCACGTCGCCGCGGATGTGCACTTCGGGGATCTTGTCCGGCTCCATGTTCTGCGCGCCACCGGCCCGCTTCACGATGGCATCAAGCCGATCGAACGCCATCTTGTAGAGTTCGTTGTTATCAACCGGCGTGATGTTGTTGATGTAGACACGGCACTGGCCGGTCCGCGTGGAGCCTTCGTAGCCACCCTGGCCCGGGCTGCGTCCGCCGGCATCGGTCGAAACGACCGTCACGAGCAGGTTCTCGACCTTGTCCTGCGTCTCTTCGGACGGCAGCACAGGGACCTTGAGCTTCTCGACGGTCTGGATCGCGACCGGAACCGCGATGAGGAAGATGATCAGCAGCACGAGCATCACGTCCACGAGCGGCGTGGTGTTGATGTCCGACATTGGGCGTTCGTCGCCCCCGCCGCCTGCAGAAATTGCCATTGGTTAGTTCCTATCCGATCTTTCCACGGTGAACCGGGTTTGGCGGGCTTTTGAGAGCCCGGGTTTCCCCGGCTGGAACCCGCGTTGTTCCCGAAGAGGGGTGGTGGGCCCACCAGTTACAGCATAGCCCACCAGGCCCCTCTCCTCGTCCGCGTATTCGGGTCTTACTTCTTGGCCGGAGCCGCAGCCGGGGCGGCGGGCTTGGCAGCCGGAGCGGCCGGCACGGCAGGCTTCACCACGCCCTTCGAGGCGAGGTTGGCGAGCACGTCGGTGCTGAAGCCGGTCAGCAGTTCGGCGATCTTCTTGTTGCGAGCCTGCAGGTAGTTGTAGGCGAGCACCGCGGGAACCGCGACGAGCAGACCAAGGGCGGTCATGATCAGAGCTTCACCGACCGGACCCGCGACCTTGTCGATCGAGGCCGAACCGGCGATGCCGATGTTGATGAGCGCGCCGTAGATGCCGACCACGGTACCGAACAGACCGATGAACGGCGCGGTTGCACCGACGGTCGCGAGGAACGGCAGGCCGCCAGCGAGCTTCGAGTTGATGCTGGCTTCCGAGCGCGCGAGCGAACCGTGCATCCAGTCGTGACCTTCGGTCTCGTCCATCTTGCCGGCAGCGTCTTCGGCCGAGAGACCGTCATCGACGATCTGGCGCCATGCCGAGTTCTTCTCGAGCTTGGTTGCGCCTTCACGCAGCGAGGGCGCGCGCCAGAAAGCGGCGAGCGACTGATACTGCTTCATCAGCTTGGCCTGTTCGGCCCACTTCGTGAAGAGGATAAAGAACGAACCGACCGACATGATCAGCAGGATCGTGAACGTGGTCAGCGGGATCCAGGCGGGCTTGCCACCCGGGAACAGGACTTCCGCGATACCAAACTTGTTCTGGGGCGCGGCAGTAGCGGCAGCTGCGGCGAGCGTGTGGATGAGCATTCGGGTCTTCCTCTTCAGTATATCGTAGAAAGGGTCAAAAGGATAAGCTCGGGCGTCGCGGCCCCTCCCGAGGGAAGGGCCGCGCCAATCAGATCAATCCTTCGGGATCACCCAACGGATCGAGTTG
>CANGJI010000010.1 GCA_947454135.1 Sphingomonadaceae bacterium | reverse complement strand
GGTCCGCAAGCTTTTAGACCGCTTCCTTGATGTCCACGAACAGCTTGCCGGTGACGAGCGTCTCCGAACTGAACGTCACGTAGCCCACACTGAGCCGCGCGCCGTAAAAGTGCGAGGTGAAGGTGAGGCCATAGACGCAGCAGGCCGAGCCCGAGAGCACGCTGGCGGTGCGCCGCATGCGCAGCCCCACGCGCAGCGAGCCGAATGCGGGGCACATCGATTGCGGCTGATCGTGCGGGCCGACCGGGTAGTCGGCGGCGTAGCGATCGAGCACTTCGCTCTTGCCGGCATTGCGCGCCGCTTCGCGCATCCGGTCCGTCCCGCCGTGGCAACCGCCATCGGTCCCAGCCGCGACCGGGGCGTCGGGCACCGGTCCGTCGATCAGGGCATCGATGCGATCAGGGGCGGGGCGGGCTTCAGATGTCATCGTAGATGACCTCCAGCGAAGCCTTGGTTTCGAAGGTGCCGCCGCGCATGTCGGCTTGCGTCGCCGGGATCAGCGTGACGTTGCCGCCAGTGTCCTCGGGCGAGAAGAGGCCGAGCAGGCCGTCCTGGTCGAGCGGCTTGGGGCGGCGCGGCGGAGCTGTCGCAACGTTCTCCGCCAGTTCCTCGAACAGGCTGCCCCACTGGCTGTCGGGCCGGCCGATGATCTGGTAATTGGCTGATTTGCGGCGAATATCCTCGTCCGCCGGGATCGCGCAGAGCACCGGGATATCGACCGATGCGGCGAAGGCCTTGGCCTCGCCAGTGCCGTCGTCCTTGTTGACGATCATCCCCGCGACGCCGACATTGCCGCCCATCGAGCGGAAGTATTCGACCGCCTTGCAGACGTTGTTCGCCACGTAGAGCGACTGGAGGTCGTTCGAGCCGACGACGATGACCTTCTGGCACATGTCGCGCGCGATCGGCAGGCCGAAGCCGCCGCAGACCACGTCGCCGAGGAAATCGAGCAGGACGTAATCGAAGCCCCACTCGTGGAAGCCCAGCTTCTCGAGCAGTTCGAAACCGTGGATGATCCCGCGCCCGCCGCAGCCGCGGCCGACTTCGGGGCCGCCGAGCTCCATCGCGAACACACCGTCGCGCTGGAAGCACACGTCTTCGATGCGCACGTCCTCACCCGCCAGCTTCTTCGCGGCAGAGGTTTCGATGATCGTCGGGCAGCTCTTTCCGCCGAACAGCAGCGAGGTGGTATCGGACTTGGGGTCGCAGCCGATGAGCAGCACGCGCTTGCCCTGCTGCGCCATCATGTAGCTGAGATTGGAGAGGGCAAAGCTCTTGCCCGAACCGCCCTTGCCGTAGATCGCGATGATCTGCGTTTCCTTGGTCACTTCGGTCGGCACAATCGCGTCGGGCTCGATCGCGGCCTCGGCACGAAGCGCCTGAACGCGCGCAGATGCTTCTAAAGTCGTCATGCGCAATTGCTCCAGTCGAGAACCATCTTCAGGCAGTTCCGGTCGGTGAAGGCCGCCGGATAAGCCTCGGCCGCCTCGCTCGCCGGGCGAACGTCGGTGACGAGGCCGGAGAGATCGAGCCGCCCCGAGCGAATGAGATCGCGCGTGCGGTCGAGATCGCCCGGGCTCCATTCAGCGGCGACGCGGATGCGTGCCTCGGCGCGGAACGCGACGGGGAAGGCGAAGTTCAGGCGGTCGGCGTAGAAGCCGGCGAGGTTGATCTCGCCGCCGCGGGCGAGGCGGCCGAGCAGCGTATCGAGAATGTTCGAATCGCCGCTGGCATCGCAGATCGAATGGTAATCGCGGCGCGGATCCTCATCCGGCGAGACGACTTCGTAGCCGACCGCGCCGCCCTTGCGCTGGGCATCGGTTTCCCAGACGGTGGGGGCTGCCGCGCCAAGCGCGATGGTCATGCGGGCGAGCAGGCGGCCGAGCACGCCGTGCCCGACGATGAGATCGGGGAGCGTGCCGCCATCCAGCGCGTGAAGCGCGGTCGCGGCGAGGGCAAACAGCACGCCGTCAGCCTGGAGCGACTCGTCGATCGTGAGAGCGCGGGTGGATGGCAGGACAAGGCGGCGGGCCGATCCGCCGAACAGTCCGCGGGCATCGCGGAAGCAGCTGGCGCCGGGGACAAACACCCAGTCGCCAATCCGCGACCAGGCATCGCGGCCCGCATCGATCACCCTGCCGACCGATTCGTAGCCGGGCACCAATGGGTAACCCATGCCCGGAAACATTGGCATTTTTCCGGTCCAGAGAAGCTTCTCGGTGCCGGTGCTGATCCCGCTCCAGCGGACTTCGACCACCACATCGGAGCCGGTCGGCGCATCAAGCGCGAGGGGCCTGAGAGCTAATTGCTCCGGTGCCTCCATGATGAGCGCTAGTGCTTCCACGACCATTTTCCCCTCAGCCCGGGCCGGACGGCGTGCCGTTCGGTCTAGGGGGCTTTCCGAGTGTCAGCTTACATTGTCATGAATGAGTGTCAACCAAACACTACACCATTGTGCAGGTTCATGCTGCGATAAGCTGTGCACCATCGCCGATGGTCTGTTCTGTTGGACAAGGCGCAGCGGCTGCTGCGGTCACACGCGGGCGACGATCGCGCCGCAAACCAGGGGCAGGTAAGTCGGGACTTCCTTCCAGCTGGAAAAGCCCGCGCTGCGCAGCATTGCGCCAAGTTCGGCGGGGCGGCGGGGCCGGCCAGAGCCCATCGCCCAGAGGTAAAACCCGAAATAGGCATCCCCCATCGCCGCGCCGCCTGCGGCTCCGGCCATGGGTTCCCCGATCAGCAGCGTGCCGCCGGGCGGCAGCGCCGCGCGCACCGCGCGCAGCAAACGCAGCGCAGGCTCGTCGTCGTGATCGTGGAGAATGCGGATGAGCGTGACGAGGTCATGGCCCTCTGGCAGCGGATCGTGGAGGAAGCTGCCCTTGTGCAGCGTCAGTCGCGGCGCGATCAGCGCGTCGCGCCCGAGCGTGGTCTCGGCCCCTGCGACGACATCGGGCAGATCAAACAGCCCGAGTCGCAGCGAAGGGTTGGCCATGCCGACCGCCCGCACGAAGGCGCCGGTGCCCCCGCCAACATCTAGCATCGCCTTGTGGCGGCTGAACTTATAGGCCGCGATGAGCTGCTCGCTGACCATTGCCTGCGAGGCTGCCATCAGCGCGGAATAGGCCGTGGCCGCAGGCTGGTTACCGCTATCGCCCTGCCGTCCGGGCGGCACGCCGCCGGTCGCGCTGGCGCGCGCGTACGTCCAGAAATCGGAGAGAGCGGTCGGTTCCTTGCGGTCTGCGCGCAGCAGCGCGAGCGGATCGGCGAGATCGGCATAGAGCAGCGCATGGTGGCGGATCATGGCGCGTGCCCCCGGATTGCACTGCAGCGCCGCCCCGTCCATGCCCAGCGTCCAGCGCCCGCCGGGTAGCGATTCGGCAATCCCGAGCGAGGCGGCGGCGCGCAGCAGACGCTCGGCGGCGTCCAGCCCGAGGCGAGCGCGATTCGCGGCCGTCGCAGTATCGCAAGCGCCCTCGGCGAGGAGATCGAGCAGGCCGCCTTCGACACAGGCGGCCAGCACCTGCGCATAGGCAAACCCTGCCACCAGATCGAATGCGCGGCGCGCGCGGGACCGCACGATCGGGCGCGTCAGCGGAAACGCGGCGCTCCATTGCTGGAACCGGGGGTTCATCAGCAGGCGGTTGCGCCAGCCGATCCAGCGCTCCTTGAGGCTTGCCCTGTGGGGCAAATCCAGACGGTTGGACATGTCCATATGTCAATTACATTGGACATTTAGGAGCAATGCGTCAATCATCCCTGTCACACCCGGCGAATTGGCGGGCGAGGGAGAAAGACCCATGTGGCGAGGCAATGACCACGCAGAGGGTGAGCTGGGGCTCAAGACCGAGGACTTGTCGCCGGTATGGACCGCCATTGCGCGGATGAACGGCGCCCTGCCTCCGGCGCCGGCCGCGCCCGATCCCTGGGCCCTGTTGCAGAAGGGTGAGGAAGACCGCCTCATCCGCGCGCCGGGCAGCCGTGATAGCGATGCTCATCCCCGCTTCGATGCGCCGGTTCCGCCGGGCGGCTACAGCTGGTGGTATGTCGATGCGCTCAGCGATGATGGCCAGCACGGCCTCACCGTGATTGCCTTTATCGGCAGCGTGTTCTCACCCTATTTCAAGCGGTCGGGACGCGGAAATCCGCTCGATCACTGCGCGCTCAACGTCGCGCTCTATGGCCCGAGGGCACGCTGGACGATGACCGAGCGGCCCGAGCATGCCATCGAGACCGAGGCCGACCAGTTCGTGATCGGGCCGAGCTCGGTGCGCTGGGCGGGCGACTGCCTGATCATCGACATCGAGGAACACGACAAGCGGATCATGAATCCGTTCCGCCGCCGGGTGGCGGGGCAGATCAAGGTCTGGCCCGAAATGCTCAACACCGAGGCCTTTGCGCTCGATCCGGCCGGCAAGCACGTGTGGCACTGCCTTGCTCCGCGCGCCCGGATCTCGGTCGAGATGAAGGCGCCGGAGCTGAGCTGGCAGGGCAGCGCGTACCTCGATTCCAACCGCGGCTCTGAGTCGCTGGAGGAGGGCTTCCGCATCTGGCACTGGTCGCGCGCGCATCTCGGCAAGGATGTCGCGGTGTTCTACGAGGGCCAGCGCCGGGATGGCAGCAGCTTCGCCAGCGCGCTGCGCTTCGATTCGGCAGGCATCCCGCACGAGGCGGAATTGCCGCCCACTGCGCCGCTGCCCAACACGCTCTGGCAGATGGAGCGCCTTACCCGCGCCGATCGCGGCCTCGCCCGGGTGCGGCGGACATGGGAGGATTCGCCCTTCTACACCCGCTCCACGCTCCATGCGCGGCTCTATGGCGAGCCGGTGGTGGCGATGCAGGAAACGCTATCGCTCGACCGGTTCTGCAACCCCGTCGTGCAGCAATTGATCCCGCACCGGATGCCGCGGGCGCGGCGATAGTTTTGTCAGGCTCGCGCCTGCGGCACAGTCCATCCACCGGGCAGTTGCGCTCTGGACCCCCGCCTTCGCGGGGGTGACGAGGGATGTGTTACTTTCAGACCTGCGCGAAAAACACTCTCGTCATTCCCGCGCAGGCGGGAATCCAGAGCAGCATAACCGCACGAGATCGACGTTCAGTCCTTCCCGCCAGCGTCCTTCCTGGCCTTGTCGCGCGCGATCTCGCGGTTGATCGAGATCAGCTGCCACACCCCGATGCCCAGCGCGATGCCGCCGAACACGACCATTTCGATCCATCCGAAGTTCTGAGCCACGCGTGTTTCCCTCCCTTTCAGGCATGCACCGGCGCGCCGGCCATGATGGCCTCGGCGACAAGATCCGCGCGCTCTTCGTGCGCCAGGTGGCCCAGACCTGCAAGTACGCTGAGCTGCACGTGCGGGATCAGCCGCGCCGCCTGTTCGACCGAGCTGACCGGTACGGCGGCATCCTTTGCGCCGTGGATCAGGCGAACCCGTGCCTTCACCTTCGGCAGATCGCGCTGCAACCCGGCGAGGTCCCATCCCGCCATCATCTCCAGCGCGCCGCGGCAATGGTGCGCATTGCCGAGCAGCAGGGCGTAGCAGCGCACACCCTCGGCATCGATGTGCGAACCGGTCGAGCGGATCAGGAACCGCCCGGTATCGCCAGACGTCCGCGCACTGGCGGCAAACAGGCGCGGCACCAGCGGATTGAGCACCAGCGCACGGGCGAGGCCCTGAAACAGCGGCGCGAAAAACCCCGGAAACGGCGAGAGAGCCGCATTGAGGCCGACGACCTCCGGCACTTCAAAACCGCTGTGCGCCATGTGCAGCGCAATCGCGGCGCCAGCGGAATGGCCGATCAGCTTGTCGGGCTGGAGCTCCAGCGCAGCGAGCAACGCGGTGACGGCCGCAGCCATGCCCGGCAGCGTCAGCCCGCCGCTCGGCCTTCCGCGCGTGAAGCCGTGCCCCGGCAGATCCACCGCGATCACGCGGTGATCTTCGGCCAGCAGCGGCATCAGCTGCCGCCAGCTGTGGGTGGCAGCGCCAGTGCCGTGGAGCAGGACGATGACCGGCCCTTCGCCCATTTCCTGCACGTGCCAGGTCAGCGGCCCGGCCTGCACGAAGCGGCTGAGGGCGCGATGCGGCCAATCGCGTCCGTCGCGTTCCCATGCGAGCGGCTTGCTCACGTCAGCGCCCCGATGACCTTGCTGAGCGTGGCGGCATTGGCCTGCGGCAAGGGCACGTAGCGTGCCTGCATGGCCGAGGCGATGGCCGCCGCTTCGGGGCGGGGGCGGGGGGAAATGTCTATCACCACGCCGGCAAGGCCTGCCGCCGCAATCGCGCGCCCTGCCTTGAGCGCATCCTCGGTCGCCGCTGCGCGGTTGGTGCTGCCATCGAGCGCGATATTGCCGCGCCCGTCGGTCAGGAGCACGAGGAACGGCGTATAGCCCCGGCGGGTGAGGCCGGTGCCCAGCGTGCAAACCATCGAGAGACCCGCCGCGAGGGGCGTGCCGCCGCCGCCTGGCAGTTCGGTCAGCGCCCGCCGCGCGCGGGTGAGCGAGCGGGTGGGGGGCAGCAGCAGTTGCGCCTCCTGCCCCCGGAACGCGACCAGCGCGACTTCGGTGCGCTTCACATAGGCCTGCGCGAGCAGCAGTTCGACGGCGCCCTTGGCTTCTGCGAGTCGGGTGAAGGCCGCGGAGCCCGAGGCATCGACGGCAAAGATGGTGACCGAAGCGCTGCGGGCCTCGAACCGGCGGACGCGCACGTCGTCCTTCATGATCCGCAGGCCGGAGCGCGCCTCGCCTTCCGCACGTCGCAGCGCCTGCCACGGCACCGCCGCGCGCAAGGTATCGATAAGCGCAAGCCGGGCGCCGCCCCGCGGGAGCCCCTGCCGCGCCGCCAGCGGACGGCCCCTCAGCGGCGAGAGATGCCGTGCGCCGCCGCCGCTGCCTGATCCGCGCCGGGTGCGGCCCGAGGCGAGGGCTTCCAGCAATCCGGGCGGGATCGCGGCAGCGGCGGCTTCGATCAGCTGGTCGGGATCAGGCGTGCCGGTGTCCTCGCGCTCCTCGTCGCCGGGGGTGTCGGGTTCGCCCTCGGGCGGCGGCTGGGGAGGGGGCGGCGGGGCCTCCTCCTCATCTTGAGGTGGCGGCGGCGGCAGGCGCGTGGCGCGCGGGGCGAGGACCAGGCGTGCGGCAGCGGCAAGATCGCTTTCCAGCACCACGTCGCGCCCGGCGAGGCGTGCGCTAGCGCCCGCAGTCAGCGCGGCGAAACGCAGCGCGCGGCCGGAATCGACACCCAGTGCGAGCGAGACAGCCGCCAGCGCCTCCAGCGCCTCTATACTGCAGGCCGGAATTTCGGCAGGCGAGGCGAGGGGGGCGGGAAGCTCGGTTGCGGCAAGGCTGCCGGGGGCCGCACTGCCCAGATCGCAGGCAAAGGCTACCCGCTCGGTCAGGCTGAGCGGCGGCACTTCATCCCGCTCCGCGCCGTCGTCGAGAAGCACGAGGCCGAAACGCTCGGCCGGCTCGGCATGGTCCAGCGCCTGCGCCACACTGCCCGCAAGCGAAGGCGTGATCCGCTCGGCCAGCGGCGCGAGGACGACGGCGCCGCGCGCTTCATCGAGAAAACCGCTGCGCAAGACGCTGCGCCCGGCGGCGAGGCTGGCGGCAAGGTCGATCCCGCCATGCAGCCGCTCGCCATCGATATGCGCGGGCATCCGCTTCAGTTTGACCGCATGGCCAAGTCGTTCGACGAGGGCATCGCGCGCCGGGCCGGGCCCGCGCAGCCACAGCCCGCCAAACCCCGCCGGCCAGAGCGCAAAGGCGCGCAGCGCCAGCGCCGCATCTTCTGCGGCGGGCGCGGCAGGCATGGTCATCCAAATACCTCGATGACCGCGCGCTCGATACGGGTGGTGGAGCCGGTCTCGTCGAGCACGTCGCGGCGCAGGCGGTGGCGCAGGGCCATCGGCGCGACCGCGATGATGTGCTTGCGCTTGACCGTATCGGCCCCTTCCAGCGCGGCTTGCGCGCGGGCGGCGCGCATCAGGGTGAGTTCACCGCGCAGTCCGTCCGCCTTGCACGCCATGCACAGGCGCGAGGCATCATAAAGCACCTCGTCCGGCGTCTCGACCGTGGTCAGCCGGGTGCGGCCCTTGGCGATCCGGCGCACGATCTTCGCATCCGCCGCCGCCCATTCCTCGCAGAACGCCGCCGGATCCCGCTCATGCGAGGCGCAGCGGCGCATGATCTCCACGCGTGCATCAAGTGCCTGCGGCGTGCGCACTTCGACCGAAAGCCCGAACCGGTCGAGCAGCTGCGGGCGCAGTTCGCCTTCTTCCGGGTTGCCGCTGCCGATCAGCACGAACTTCGCCTTGTGCCGCACCGAAAGCCCCTCGCGCTCGACAAGGTTCTCGCCCGAAGCCGCCACGTCGAGCAGCAGATCGACGAGGTGATCCTCGAGCAGGTTGATCTCGTCGATATAGAGAAAACCCCGGTGCGCCTTGGCGAGGAGGCCCGGCTCGAAGCGCTTTTCGCCCGAGCGCAGCGCGCGTTCGAGGTCGAGCGCGCCGATCACGCGGTCCTCGGTCGCGCCCAGCGGGAGGTCCACGAAGGGCACGGGGCGCTTGGCTGTCTTCTTCGATGTACAGGGATCTGGACAGGTGCCGGCATCGGGCGGCGCGCAGCCGAAGCGGCAGCCTTCCACCGCGACGATGGGCGGCAGGATCGCAGCAAGTGCCCGCGCCGCCGTCGATTTTCCGGTCCCGCGATCGCCGAAGACCATCACGCCTCCGATCGAAGGGTCGACAGCGGCCAGCAGCAGGGCCTGCTTCATTTCGTCTTGCGCGACGATGGCGGAGAAGGGGAAACGGTTCATGGTGTCAAGCAATCTGGACTATGCGGGTTGTAACGGCAAGTGTGCTGTGAAAGACTATGCGAGACGCCGCGCGCGGTCGGAGAGGAGTGCTTGAAGCCATGTTGAACGAGCACCGGCTCCGGCGCGAGATTGTCGGCGAGATGCATTTGCGGCGCTGGCCGCCGATCACGCCGCCGATGACGATCGTCCAGATCCTGCGCCTCGGGCCCGCCGAAGGCCTCCCGCCCTTTCGCGGCGGCCCGGCCTTTGTGGCCGAACCGGGCCAGCGCCACATGCAGGGCATTCTGGCGGAGGGGCTGCTCTTCACCTGGGAACGGCACAGCGAGGCCACCACGCTCACCGTCTTCGCGCGCCCCGATGCCCCGCTGCTGGGCGAAGCGCAGGCATGGGCGGAAGGCGCGCCGGGCGAAGTGCTGCGCGCCACCCTGATCCACATCGAATCCGATGCCGCCGCTGCCGCCGCCCGCATGGCCCAGTTCGATGTCGATCCGGCAGAGCTCGTCTGCTGCGATTTCGGCGGCGGCGCGCGGCTTTCCTCCGATTTTCGGATCAAGGAAGAAGGCTATGGCCGCCTTGTCGTCGCCGCAGGGCAGCTTGGCCCGGTCGATCTCGCCCGCGCGGTGCAATCGCTCCAGGAACTCGGCAACTATCGCAACATGGCGCTGCTCGGCCTGCCCGTGGCGCGGGCGTGCTGGAGCAAGCTCGATGCTGCCGAGGAGGAGCTGCGCCTGTTCGGCCGCCGCCTCGATTCGGACGAGACCTCCGACAACGAACTCCTCGATTCGCTCTGCGCCATGAGCCTCGAGCTTGGCACCATCGCCAGCGATACGCGCTACCGCCTCAGTGCGACTGCCGCGTATGCCCGCCTCGTCGACGAGCGTCTCGCCACGCTCGCCCCCGTCGCGATACCCGGCTTCGCCAGCCTTGCCGATTTTACCCAGCGCCGCTTCTACCCGGCGATCCGTACCTGCGAGACGGTGGTGCGCCGCCAGCAGGAACTCGCCGAACGCTCCGCTCAGCTCACCTCGCTGCTGCGCACCCGGATCGAGACGCGGATCGAGGATCAGAACGCGCAGCTGCTCCAATCTCTCGAGAGCGCGACGCGCACGCAGCTGCGCCTCCAGCACCTCGTCGAAGGCTTCTCGACCGTTGCGATCACCTACTACGCCGTCTCGCTCCTCGCCTATCTCAGCGGCGGTCTCGCGCTGTTCGGCGTGCATGTGGAGCATGATCTGTTCGCGGCCCTGGTCATCGTGCCGGTCTTCATCATGCTGTTCATCTACCTGCGCCGCGAACGCAGCCGTCTCGGTGCCCATTAGAGAAACGCGGCGCCCACTAGCAAATTTGCACCTCAGGCCCCGCTTTACGGCGGCTCAAAGGCAGGCAATAGCCAATCCCGACAAGTGTTTCCGGGAGACCTGAGCCATGGCGGAAGAAGAGACCTTTGCTGATCTGCGCGAAGGCGTGCGCAAACTCTGCGCGCGTTTCCCCGGCAGCTACTGGCAAGCGCTCGACCGCGACCGGAAGTACCCGACCGAATTTGTCACCACCCTCGCGCAGGAGGGCTGGCTTTCCGTTCTCATCCCCGAAGCCTACGGCGGCTCCGGCCTCGGCCTCGCGGCGGCGACGGCGGTGCTCGAGGAAGTCCACCGCTCCGGCTGCAACGGCGGCGCGGCCCATGCGCAGATGTACACGATGGGTACGCTGCTGCGCCACGGCTCCGATGCGCAGAAGGAGCGCTTCCTGCCCGCCATCGCGCGCGGGGACTTGCGCCTTCAGGCCTTCGGCGTCACCGAACCGACCAGCGGCACCGATACCACGCGGCTCACCACCTTCGCCCGGAGGGATGGCGACCGCTACATCGTCAACGGCCAGAAGATCTGGATCAGCCGCGCCGAACATTCGGACCTCATGGTCCTCCTCGTGCGCACCACGCCCCGCGAGGAATGTGCCCGCCCCACCGAGGGCATGAGCGTCCTCCTCGTCGATCTGCGCGAAGCTGTCGGCAACGGCCTCACCATCCGCCCGATCCGCACGATGCTCAATCACGCCACCACCGAACTGTTCTTCGATGATCTCTCGGTCCCGTGCGAGAACCTCATCGGCAAGGAAGGGGAGGGCTTCCGCTACATCCTCTCCGGCATGAACGCCGAGCGCATCCTTATCGCCTCCGAATGTATCGGCGATGCGCGCTTCTTCATTGATCGCGCTACGGCCTATGCCAAGGACCGCTCGGTCTTCGGCCGCCCCATCGGCCAGAACCAGGGCGTGCAGTTTCCCATCGCCCGCGCCTATATCCAGACGACCGCTGCCGCGCAGATGGTCGCCGATGCCGCCGCGCGGTTTGATGCGGGCGAGGGCGCCGGAACCGAAGCCAACATGGCCAAGCTCCTCGCCTCCGAGGCCTCGTGGTTCGCGGCGGACATGTGCGTGCAGACCCACGGTGGCTTCGGGTTTGCTGAGGAATACGACATCGAGCGCAAGTTCCGCGAAACCCGCCTCTATCAGGTTGCGCCGATCTCCTCGAACCTCATCCTCAGCCATGTGGCGACCCACGTGCTCGGCCTGCCCAAGAGCTTCTGAACCCTGCCTTGCACCCCGGCCTGCAAGGCGTAGGATCACCGGGTGCGCGAGAACCTTGGCCGAGTCTGATGGCCGGGGCCGCGCTGCCAACAGCAGGAGATGATGCGATGACAAAGGTTTCCGCCAAGGCCCTGATCCTCACGACTGTCGCCGCCCTCGCATTCGCCCCGGTGGCTGCCGCTGCCGAAACCGTGGTGCTGACGGCCAGCCTGTCCGGCGCCAACGAGGTTGGCGGCGGCGCTCCCGATGGCAACGGCGCCTTCCGCGTCGAGATCAACACAGAGACCGGCGATTTCTGCTACACGCTCTATGGCGAGAAGATTTCCGCGCCGACCATGGCCCACGTCCACACCGGCGCCGCCGGCACGAACGGCGCCCCTGTCATCACCATGGACGTGACGGGCAAGGGCAGCGACATGTGCATCGCGGTCGAACCCGAAAAGCTCAAGCCGATCGTCGCCAACCCGGCCGGGTACTATGTGAACATCCATACGGCAGACTTCCCCGGCGGCGCAGTGCGCGGACAATTGGCGAAGGGCTGAAGTCCTCTCCGCAGGAATGCCGTTGAACAACAATCCGTGACATGGGCCGCTACACGGCGTAGGGGCTCACACTGTCGGTGCAGCCACGCCGCCACGCCGGTTGAGCTATCTGGCGTGGGCGTCGCTCGCCACCAGATGAATCCCGGCGGATTGCGATCCCATTGCATGGATCAGCAAGCGGCCCCCTTCGGAGACAATTCCGTTTATGGCAGGTTACAAGGAACCCGGGCTCGACGCCCGGCGCGCGGCGGCAGCGTCTGCGCGCGAACAAGCACTCGCAAAGCTCAAGGCCCGAGCCCCGCTTGATCCCGCGGCGCAGGCCGAACGCATCGCCGCTGCTGAAGCGCGGGAGAAGCTGCAGGCCGAAAAGCGCGAGTTGCTGAAGGCGAAAAAGGCGCAGGAACTTGCCGAGAAGGCTGAACGTGCCTCCAAGGTTGCGCCTGTTCCTACCGAAGCGGAGCGCAAGGCGGCTCGGGACGCAAAGTATGCGGCCCGCAAGGCACGCAAGAAGTAGCGCTTGCAGCATCCTGCCAGCGCCAACGGCATATCCGCTTTGAATGTCGGCGAGCACCTCGTCGACACCGCTTTCGTTCCGGACGGGAGGAGGCTCCGCCTCATCCGGAACGGTACAGATTTCGCGATCCTGCTCGACGACAACGAATTGATGAGCACCGACCTTTCGGCCTCGGAAGGTGTGCTTGCCAGCGCGGTGTGCGCCGAACTCGGCGGCCACGGCCCGGTTCACATGCTCATCGGCGGCTACGGCATGGGCTACACGCTGAGATCCGCTCTCCGGGCGCTCGGAGCCGATGCTGAAGTGACGGTCGCGGAAATCGTGCCGAAAATCGTGGAGTGGGCGAAAGGGCCCATGGCGCGCATCACCGATGGCTGTCTCGATGACCCCCGCGTGCAACTCGTGCAGAACGATGTCGCCTATCTGATTGCTTCCGCAGTGCAGGGTTACGATTGCATCCTGCTCGATGTCGACAACGGACCGGAGGGCCTCACCCGCCGGGCGAACGATTGGCTCTATTCCCGGGAAGGCGTGGCGGCCGCGTGGGCTGCCTTGAAGGAGGGCGGAATACTCGGCGTCTGGTCTGCGTCTCACGACGACAGATTTGCCGGAGCACTCGCCCGCAGTGGCTTTGCGGTTACCGTGATCGAGACCGATCAGGACGCGGGTTCGTCTCCCACCGGACAAGGCGAACAGCATGTGATCATCATGGCCGTCAAGCGCAGGTAACGCGGTTCGGCGGACGGCCGCGCTTGGTGTCACGTCCTCGGTAACGCCCGGCTAACGCTTTCGGACGCGTCTTTTATCGATAAACCGCTGTCCTACAGGCGCTGCTTTTGGGCATCATGCGGCAATGCCCTGCGAATCTCCCGCAAATCCGCCATTTCGTGGCCCGTTTCGGAGCGCTTGGGAGGCGTGGCAGGGGGCTGACATTTCTGTCCATGGACTGTGTCAACCGTGTCAACTTGTCCCGATCAGGGACCACGCCCCAACGCAAATGGGGGCCGGCATTGCTGCCGGCCCCCACTGTCGCCGCTGCTGGCATCCTGGCTTTCCAGCGCCTGAGCTCACCGCGTCCTTCCGCCGTTCCCTGCCCTTCGGTTTCCGCCCTTTCGGATGGTCTCCTCAAGTCCGCCTTGCTGTCCGGTCTCTCCTGCTGGGCAGGATCGTCCTTCTTGCTCGGCTTTCAGTACTGCGGCGTCCGCAGTTCCTGACCGCATGGGCCTGGCAGTCGCTGGCGCCCGTTGCCTCATTCCTCGCGTTGCCGCGTGTCCTGTTGCTGCGTGCGTGTTTCCTCCGCTTTCCCTCGGGCGCCGCTCCCGCAGGGTCAGCCTTGCGGCCTCGCCATTGGACGGTTCCTCCCTCGGGGAGAGAAGGGCCCTTCCGCGCGTTCTGGCGTGCTGCCCCTCGCTTGCGCCTCAGCCGACTTTGCCCCCGGTCTTGCGACCATCGGTCTCGCCGCATCAGCTTCGCTTCGGGACGCCAATCCGGCATCCGGAACCGGCCTTTCCGGTTTGCAATCCGCCTCTTCCAGAACGCGCCTCAGCACGCTGAAAGTGGTTTCAATACATACTTTCCTGTCCGGCTCGATCAGGAAATTTCTGCTTTTCGATCAGTGCCTTGCGGCGCTTTTCTCGGGCTTCATTTCCCTCTCGACAAGACAGATGCTGCGCTTCGGAGGTGAGTCGCACAAGCACAAAAACGCTCAGTTATCCACAGGCAGCACGTTTGCTGGTGGACAACTCCGCAAGCTGCGGAATCCGCTTTGTTTTAGTTTGAGGACGATTCGCGGTGCGCTCAGCGCCCGCGCTGCGCCAAGAGGCGCAAACGCAGGGCGTTGAGCTTGATGAAGCCCGCCGCGTCCTTCTGGTCGTAGGCACCGGCGTCGTCCTCGAACGTCACATGGCGTTCGGAGTAGAGGCTGTCAGCCGATTTGCGGCCGACGACGCTGGCGTTGCCCTTGTAGAGCTTGAGGCGGACGGTGCCGTTCACATTGGTCTGGCTATGGTCGATCGCCGCCTGCAGCATCTCGCGCTCCGGGCTGAACCAGAAGCCGTTGTAGATGAGCTCGGCATACTTGGGCATGAGCTCATCCTTGAGATGCGCCGCTCCGCGATCAAGCGTGATGCTTTCGATACCGCGGTGCGCGCGGGCATAGATTTCGCCGCCCGGCGTCTCGTACATGCCGCGGCTCTTCATGCCGACAAAGCGGTTCTCGACGAGATCGAGGCGGCCGATGCCATGCTTGCGGCCCAGATCATTGAGCGCGGCGAGCAGCGTGGCGGGCGACATGGCCTCGCCGTTGAGCGCAACGCCGTCGCCCTTCGCGAAGTCGATGGTGATGTATTCGGGCGTATCCGGCGCGTCTTCGGGATTGACGGTGCGGCTGTAGACGTAGTCCGGGGTCTCTTCCCACGGATCTTCCAGCACCTTGCCCTCGGACGAGGTGTGCAGGAGGTTCGCGTCGGTCGAGAACGGGCTTTCGCCGCGCTTGTCCTTGGGCACCGGGATCTGGTGCGCCTCGGCCCAGGCGATAAGCGCCGTGCGGCTGGTGAGATCCCATTCGCGCCACGGAGCGATAACCTTGATGCCAGGCTCCAGCGCATAGGCGGAGAGTTCGAAGCGCACCTGATCGTTGCCCTTGCCGGTCGCGCCGTGGGCGACGGCATCGGCGCCGGTCTCGCGCGCGATCTCGATCAGGCGCTTGGAAATAAGCGGGCGGGCGATCGAGGTGCCGAGCAGGTAATCGCCTTCATAACGGGCATTGGCGCGCATCATCGGGAAGACGAAATCGCGCACGAATTCCTCGCGCAGGTCGTCGATGTAGATGTGCTCGGGCTTCACGCCCATCAGTTCGGCCTTGGCGCGCGCCGGCCCGAGTTCCTCACCTTGGCCGAGATCGGCGGTAAAGGTCACCACCTCGCAGCCGTAGGTCACCTGCAGCCACTTGAGGATGACGCTGGTATCGAGACCGCCAGAGTAGGCGAGGACGACGCGCTTGATATCGGACATGGCAGCGAGGTTCCCATTGGACAGGTACAGAATGGCGCGGCGGCTAGCAGGGCCGCGCGCCTCGTGCAACTGATTGGGGGCTCTCTAGCTGCGACGCGCTGCGCGGTAGCCCAGTTCGGTCTGGTTGATGTAGTTGCGCGTCAGCGGCAAAGCATCCTTGTTGCGGACGATCTGGAGCTGGAAATTGACCAGATCGCCATGCTCGAAGCCGGTTGCCGCGCCAGCCAGATAGAACTGCCACATGCGGAAGAAGCGCCCGTCATAGATGCGGGTGATCGTTTCTTCCTGCTCGGCGCAGCGCTTGTACCATTCGCGCAAGGTGAGCGCGTAGTGGCGGCGCAGGATTTCGCAATCGGTGAGCATGAGCTTGCACGGCTCGATCCCGCGCATCGTTTCGCTGAGCGAGGGAATGTAGCCGCCCGGGAAGATATACTTGCGGGTGAAATCGTCGGTGATGTTGGGCGGGCCCGCGCGGCCGATGGTGTGGAGCAGCATCACGCCATCCACGGCGAGCAGATCGTGGACCTTGCGGAAGAAGGTCTCGTAATTGGGCGCGCCGACATGCTCGAACATGCCGACCGATACGATGCGATCAAAAGGCCCCTGCTGGTCGCGGTAGTCGGTTAGGCTGAAGGTGACCTTGTCGCCAAGCCCCTCGCGCTGTGCCCAGGCCTTGGCGTAGCCGATCTGCTCGGTGCTGAGCGAAATGCCGTGGATCGAAGCGCCCGAGATCTTGTGAAGGTGGAGCGCAAGGCCGCCCCAGCCGCAGCCGATATCGAGCACGCGCATGCCGGGTTTCAGATCGAGCTTGGCCGCGATGTGCTCCATCTTGGCAAGCTGGGCTTCCTCCAGCGTGGTAACGCCTTCATCCCAATAGGCGCAGGAGTACTGCCGCGCGGGATCGAGGAAGAGGTCGTAGAGCCGGTCGTCGAGATCGTAGTGGTGAGCGACATTGCGCTTCGAGGAGCGGCGCTGGTTGATCTGGTCGAGCCGGCCGGTGACGGCCACGCGCACCTTGTCGAACAGGTTCAGATTATCGAGATCGCCGCCAGTTTCCCACGGATTGTTGCGCCGGATGAAGCCGACGAAATCCATGATGTCGCCATGTTCGATGGTGACGCGCCCGTCCATGAAGCATTCGGCCATGCCAAGGCTGGGGTTGCGGGCGATCGCGCCGGGGACGCGGGCATCGTGGAGCTTGAGGCCGAGATCGGGCCAGCCCGGTGCGGCGGTGCCATAGCGGCGCTGGCGGCCCGAGGCTTCGGTAAGTGTAAGGGTGCCGTGCTTCACCAGACGGCGAAGCGCGGCATCGAGCAGGATCATGGACATCGGCGCGACCTTGCTGAGCCGTTTATTGCTGTTTGCCGGATATGACGTACTGGCGCTGCGCAGCCAAGCCGCGCAGCGCAAATATGCCGTGGATCAGCGGCAGCGCGAGCCGCTGCGCTCGATCTCGCGGCCAAGCAATGCGCCGCCCGCAGCGCCCAGCAAGGTGCCGAGTGTCCGGTCGCCGCGGGTGTCGATCGCGCGGCCGACCAGTGCGCCGCCGACCGCGCCGATGACAAGGCCGGTCGTGCCATTGCTGCGCTTGCAGTAGTAGCGCCCGTCACGCCCGCGCCAGACCTGGTCGCGGCTGCTGAGCGGGCGCGGCTCGATATAGCGGCCATACTGATCGTACTCGCCGCTTTGCGCGCGGCGGCCATTGGCGGGAGCCCATGGCGGCGGATCGGCGAGGGCGGGCGCGGCGCCAAGGGTGGTTGCGGCAAGGACTGCGGCCGTGATGAACCTGTTCATGAATGAGCATCCTTCCTGATGTTCGTGGCTGATGATCATGGACGTGACGGATCGTGTTTTCAAAACCTGCGAGCATGATGCCCAACCGCAGATGAACGCGGCCGCAAAGGCGACAAGGTGGGGGCAGGGCGCGACGAAGCGCTCCTATGATTCAAAGAACTTTCCTACATGAACCATATGGGTTAGTTTTGAGGCTGCCTTCCCCGTCAGTCTGGAGAGACTTCATGCCCAATCCGCCCGTCACTTTTCCGGCGCTGTTCGCGACTGCGAACGCCGTTGCCTTCACCAATGCAGATGGAACCGCGCAGACCGTGAGTACGGATGCACCGCTCCCGGTTGCCTTTTCCGGCAGCGTGGGGACGCAGGCCATCAGTGCCGTCAGCCTGCCGCTGCCGACCGGCGCGGCCACTGCGGTGAACCAATCGGCGACGAACACCGCGCTCGGGACCATTTCGGCGCAGCTGCCCGCGTCGCTGGGCCAGAAGCCGATGGCGCAGAGCCTGCCCGTGGTGCTTGCCAGCGACGCTGCCTCGCTGGGTGTGACGGTGGGCAATTTCCCGGTGACGCAGACAGTGACGGCGGCCAGCCTGCCGCTCCCGACAGGTGCGGCAACGGCTGCGAACCAGACTTCCACGAACACTGCGCTCACCGCGATCTCAGGACAGCTTCCGGCCAGTCTGGGCCCGAAACCTGCGACGGCAAGCCTTTCGATGGGGCTGGCGAGCGATCTGGCGAACATCGAGCCGGGGGCGGCGCCAATCACGGGCATCACCATGCCTGCGGGCGGGACCGGCCTTACCGGCTGGCTTTCAGCGATCTATCGCTCGTGCAGCGAGGGCGCGACGATTGCTGGCAGCGTGACTTCGGCCACTACCGTGGTTTCGGCAAGCAACAACCTCTACATGGGCGGTTCGTTCCAGGTGACGAGTGCGGGGACGACCTGCACGATCACCTATGAGCAATCGAACGACGGCACCAATTGGGTCACGCTGCCGGTCATTTCGGCGGCCTTGCCCACGGCTGCACCGACCACCACGTCGACGACTGCGGGCATCTACTCCTACGTTTCGTCCGCTGCTTTCGTGCGGGCGCGTGTTTCGACCTACACCAGCGGGACCGTATCGGTGGTGCTCAGCCAGAAGCAGCAGGTGGCGCCGGCGAGCGGGGTTTCGCTGGCGGCAGGCGGGGCGGGCATCGGTAGCGTGAGCGTTAGCGGCACGACCACGGTCTCGGGAACCGTCAATGCCGGGACCGGTTTCACGGACAGCACCGCAGCGCTCGCCGCTTCGGCTGTCTTCACCGGGACTGGCCGTGCCAACAATGCAGGCCAGTTCGCGTTCTTCAACGCGACGGCCTTCGCCGATCAGGCGGGCACGCTGTTCATCGACCAGTCGCTGGATACCGGCGCGACCTATCAGGCGATCGCCAGCCAGGCTGTGGCAGCGGGCGGCGCGGGTAACCTTTCGGTGCGCATGTGCGGCGCGGTTGGCACGGCGACGCTGTACCGCGTGCGCTATGTCAACGGCGCCACGCTGCAGACGACCTTCCGCCTTTCGAGCAGCTTTTCCGCAAGCTGAGAAACGCTAGCCGAGCGCGGCCTGCTTCTCTTCGAGGAGCCTGTCGAGCTCGGCGCGGGACTTGCGTTCGGCCGCGGTCTTGAGCTGCCCGCAGGCAGCATCGATATCGCGGCCGCGCGGGGTGCGCACCGGGGCGGAAATCCCGGCATCAAACACGATACCGGCGAAGCGCTTGATGCGCTCAGGTGTCGAGCATTCGTAAGGCGCGCCGGGCCAGGGGTTGAACGGAATGAGGTTCACCTTGGCGGGCAGGCCATACTGCTTGATCAGGCGGACAAGTTCGTGCGCATCGCTGTCGCGGTCGTTCTTGTCCTTGAGCATCACGTATTCGAAGGTGATGCGGCGGGCGTTCGATGCGCCAGGATAGTCTGCGCAGGCCTGCAGCAGTTCCTCGATCCCGTACTTGCGGTTGATCGGCACGATCTCGTCGCGCACTTCCTTGGTCACGGCATGGAGCGAGACGGCGAGGTTCACGCCGATTTCCTCGCCCGCGCGCGCCATCATCGGGACGACGCCGCTGGTCGAGAGCGTGATGCGGCGCTTCGAGAGGGCGAGGCCATCGCCGTCCATCACGACCTTGAGTGCATCGCGGACGTGATCGAAGTTGTAGAGCGGCTCGCCCATGCCCATCATCACGATGTTGGTGAGGAGGCGGCCGTCGGGCGTGTAGTCCGCGCCTTCGTCCTCATCGCCGTCATCGAAATCAAGACTATCGTCAGAGCCGAGACTGGCCATCGAACCGCGCGGCCATTCGCCAAGGACATCGCGCGCGAGCATGACCTGGCCGACGATCTCGCCCGGCGTCAGGTTGCGCACCAGGCGCATGGTGCCGGTGTGGCAGAAGCGGCAGTTGAGCGTGCAGCCGACCTGGCTCGAGACACAGAGCGTGCCGCGCGTGGCATCGGGGATGAACACCATCTCGAAATCGTGATTGTCGGCGGTGCGCAGCAGCCACTTGCGCGTGCCGTCGTTCGAGACCTGCGCCTCCACCACGTCCGGCCGGCCGATCACGAAGCGCGCCGCCAGCCATGGGCGCATGGTCTTGGCGATGTCGGTCATCGCCTCGAAATCGGTCACGCCGCGGTGGTAGAGCCAGTGGAACACCTGCTTGGCGCGCAGCTTGGCGGCCTTGGCATCGAGCCCGGCCTGCTCCAGCACGGCGGTGATCTGCTTGCGGCTGAGGCCGATGAGGTCCACCCGGCCATCGGCGCGCGGGGTCACCTCGCGAGGGACGGGAACGGGATCAATCAGTCCCGGGATCGGCATCGGGGTAATTTGGGGCTGAACTTGCATCGCGCGCATATAGGGGCAAGCGCGTGCGGGCGCAAATCAGGTCAGTTCTGGGCGCAGCCGAGCAGTGCGGCATCCATGGCCGAGGCGGCACCGGCCAGCGTGTAGGTGTCGGTAAAGGTGCGTCCTGAACCGCTGCGCGCCGTGATGCTCATCGTCGCGGCCGAGCGCATGGCGGCGACCACGGCGGCATCCATGCGCCGGTCCGCCGCCCAGGCATCGGCAGCGCCTGCGAGGAGGGAAAAGCGCTGGCCGCCGATTGACAGCGTGACAGAGCTGCCGGGGCCGATCCTGCGCGAGAGGCGCACGTGGATCTCGCCGCGTGCGCCCCGCCGGGGCCAGTTGCCCACGGTGAAGTAGGGCTGAAGTTCGTTCACGCGGCCTTCCACCTTGTCGGCCATGGCGATGGCATAGCAGCGCGGCACGCCCGCATCGGAAAATGCGCCCCAGTTGTTCCAGATGCCGAGGCTGTCGCGCGCGGTGGCAGGGGCCGCGACCAGCAGCGCGGCGGCGAGCAGCAGCGTGGCTGGAAGCGCCCGCATCACGGATCGACCAGATCGAGGTAGGCAACGACGTCGTTGTCGGTTGCGATGAAGAGATCGGCCTGGATCTCGTCCGGCTGCTGCGCAGCGAGGGCGAGGGCTTCGGCAAGCGTGCCGTAAAGCAGGGTCTCCGCCGCGCCGCCTTCCGGGCCGTCGCTGAGGTGATAGAGGCGGACGCTGGCGGCGTCATGCGTCGTGCGCATCAGTCGTGGCCATCCCGCTTGGCACCATCGAGCAGGCGGGCAGCGCGCAAGGTTTCGGCCTTGGTTGCCTCACGCTCGGCGCGGGTGCGGCCGTGAACGGCGCGGTTGGTGGCGGCGTCTGCCTCCCTCGTTCGGCGGGCCGCTGCCTTGCGGGCGAGGCGTAGGTTGACGATCTCGCCCATCAGGCGTGCTCGCTGCCCCGCTCGGAGCCGAACAGCACTTCCTCGCGGCCATCCTGAACCAGCGAGATCGAACCCTGCACCAGCGAAGGCGCAATCGGGGCGCCGAGATCGGGGTGGACCGGATAGCCCGCCATCATCCCCCGCAACACGCGGCTCGAAATGCCGTGCATGACGACAACATGATCGCCCGGTGCATCGCCGACGTCCTCGAGCCAGTTGGCGAGGCGGGCGGCGATCATGGGATAGTCCTCGCCATCGGGCGCGGGCCGCAGGAGGTGGTCGGCGATAACGATGGGGCCGACTTCGGCCTCGACATCATCGTAGAGCCGTCCGCACCACGAGCCCATGTCTATCTCCTTGAGATCATGGGTGCGCTTCGCGGCGAACCAGTCGATCCCCAGTTCATGCGCGATCATCGCTGCGGTCTGCAGCGCGCGGCCGGTTTCGGAGACATGGAGCGTAACAGCGGGGCTTGGCCCCAGCGCCTTGCGCAGCGCTGCCCCCATCGCATGGGCCTGCTGCACGCCAAGCGCGGTGAGCGGCGTGTGGATGTGGTTCGCCTGAAGGCGGCGGGCGGCGTTGTAGACCGTCTCGCCGTGGCGCATGATGAAGAAACGGGGGCTGGCCATGGCGCGCCTGATAGCGGCTGATGCGGAGGATGGCGAGGGGGGAGGGACGGCAGTCCAAGGCATGACGCCTGCTTGCGGAGCGAGGCGCCGGGCAGCACATTGCGGTGGACCAGGTTTCTGCGGCGGATTTGGGGACCTGGTAAAGTGTTACCGTCATTTCCGGAGGCATCCTGACGCGACCGGGACGGAAAAGACTGTTGCCATGCGAACAAACCTGCCAGTGTCGAGGCCGCTTTCCTCCCGCTAGATCGGTAGCCCCCTCGTGATTTCGACACCCGTTCTCGTAGCCGCTGGCGGCGCCATTCTGCTTGGCGTCGTGGGCGGGCTGATGACCCCGATCGGGCCCTGGTATGCGAACCTGCGCAAGCCGCGCCTGCAGCCGCCCAACTGGCTGTTCGGTCCGGCATGGACGGTGATCCTCGGGCTCGCGGCTTGGTCTGCGGCAAGCGCATGGGAAGCGGCGGTCGATGATGCGGCGCGGACGAATGTGGTGATCCTGTTCGCCACCAATGCGCTGTGCCACCTGCTGTGGAGCCCGCTGTTCTTCAAGCTGCGGCGGCCCGACTGGGCGCTGATCGAGGTCGTGTTCCTCTGGTCCTCGCTGGTGGCGCTGGTCGTGGGGCTCTGGCCGATCTCGCCTTTCGCGGCGAAGCTGATCCTGCCTTATCTGGCGTGGGTGAGCTTTGCGGCGTGGCTCAATTGGGCGATCGTGCGGCTCAACGCGCCGTTTCGCTAGGATTTACCCCTCCGACCCGCCTGCGGCGGGCCACCTCCCGATTTGTGCTTCGTGAAAATGGGGAGGGCCTCAGGCTGCGGGGTAGGTGATCGCGATGACTTCCCATTCCTTTTCGCCGCCGGGGAGGCTGACCTTGCGCAAGTCTCCCACCCGTGCGCCGCGCAGGGCGCGGGCGAGGGGGGCGCTCCAGCCGATGCGGCGGGCGGTGGCGTCCTGCTCGTCATCGCCCACCAGCGTGAGGACCATGCGGTTGTCGTCCTCGTCGGCGATTTCAACCGTGGCTCCGAACAGGACGCGGGTCTTGTCCGGCTGGCGGGCGGGATCGATGACCCGGGCGGCTTTCATTCGCTTTGCGAGGAAGTTCAGCTCGCGGTCGATCTCGCGCATCCGCTTGCGGCCGTAGAGATAATCCCCGTTTTCCGAGCGGTCGCCATTGCCCGCCGCCCAGCTGACGATCTCGACGATCGCCGGGCGTTCGGTGCCGAGCAGGTGATCGTAGCGGGCGCGCAGGGCGGTCATGCCGGCGGGTGTGATCGGGTTGCCATCGGGTTGCATCGGCCATGCTCTAGCCGGGGATGGTCCCGCTTGGAAGGTTGCCCACCGGGAGGGCTGCGCCTAGGGCAGGGGCATCATTTCGACTACGAGGATTCCATGGCCAAGACCATCGCACTGACGCTGACCGAAGACGAACTTGAAATCCTGGTTGATGCGCTGGAAGCGGACCTCGAAGGCTATGCCGAGGCGGCTGAGGAAGCCAAGGCCGGCAACAACAAGGACGACGTCGAGACCTTCAGGCTGGCGGCGCTCAACATCCAGAAGCTGCTGGCGCGTCTGCAGGACATGCTGCCGGATTGAGCCCCGCGCTGGATTGCCCACCCCGGCCCCTCCCGCAGGCGGGAGGGCCTTCAGCCCGGCGTCGGCTTGCCGAGGAAGTGGCTGAGCGGATTGGGGCCGTTGTAGCTCGCCTTGTCCGGGTACATCGCTTCATAGACAACGGCGTTTTCCATCACGCGCTGCACGTAGTTGCGCGTTTCGGAAATCGGGATGCGTTCGATCCAGTCGATCCAGTCGATGCCCCCGGCGCCCTGTCCGGCCCGGGGATCGCCATTGGCCCGCAGCCACTTGTTCACATTGCCCGCGCCCGCATTGTAAGCCGCGACGGCGAGCGGATAGCTGCCGTTGAAGTAATCGAGCAGGCGCTGGAAGTAGGCGCCGCCGACCTGCAGGTTGAACCCTGCATCATCGATCAGGGCAGAATTGGAATAGGACAGGCCAAGCTTGCCCGCCTGTTCGTTGGCCGTGGCCGGCATCAGCTGCATCAGGCCGCGCGCACCGGCATGGCTCATCGCGTTCTGCGCGAACTGGCTTTCCTGCCGGGCGATGGCGTGGATCATCGTCCAGGCATGTTCGTATCCGGGCGGGACCGGGATCACCGGAAAGGCGATGTGCTGGAAATCAAGGTAGCCGCGCGCCTCCGCTGCCTGCCCCACGATCACGCCGAGATCGCGGCGGCCCAGCTCCCGCGCGAGATCGGCGACAAGCACATGCTGGCTCTTGCTCTGCTGCTGGTCGCTGATTTCGCGGAAGAAGCGGACCGTGGTGCGCCAGTCCGCATCGCGCGCGGCTTCACGCACGGCCTGCGTGAGGAGCGAGGCGTTGAAGCGGGCGCGCTCTTCGGCTGTCGGCTGGACATCGGTTTCGGCAGCAAAGCGCGGGACCGGACGGCCGAGCCGCTCCAGCGCGAGAAGGCCGTAGAACTGGTCGGAATAGGCCGCTGCCATCTCGAAATAGCGCTGCGCCTGCGCGGCCTGTCCGCCCTGCGCGGCGGCAAGGCCGGCCCAGTAGAAGCCCTTGGAGCGCGTGCCCGGCGTGCGCGCGGCAGAGCCATAGCGCCAGAAGAGCGGGGCAGCATCAGCGCCGCTGTTCAGCTGGCGCAGCGCCTGCTGGCCGCCAAGCCACATCAGCGAGGTATAGTCATCGCGCAAGTCGTAGGCCATCTGGCTGACGTCCTCGCCTTGGCCGAAGGCATCGTCGATGCCGACGGCGATGCGGTAGGCGGTGCGGGCATCGCCAGCCGCCGCAGCGCCGCGCGCGTTGGCGAGCAGCTCGTCCACCCATTTGGGGCGGCTGAGCGGCGGGCGGGCCAGCAGCGGACGATTGGCGATCAGTGCCTGCGCCGCCGCGCCGTTGCCCTGACGGCGGAGCTGGCGCGCGCGTGCATAGATGAAGCCCGGATCCGAATTGAGCACGTCTGGGCTGAGGCCCTCAGCCGCGACATAAGGATCAAGGCCGATCAGCGCGGCCTGCCGCGCGGCGAACAGGCTGCGGTGCGCGGCGCTGACACGCGCGGTCTGGCGCGCGGCGGGGGAGGGGTTCCCGGCCCAGAGCAGCGCATCCATCCGCGCATCTTCATCGTCGGGCGTGAAAGTGCTGCCCCACCCGGCGAGGATCGCGGCTTCCGCCGGCTCGCTCATCGAACCGCCGCGCCAGGCTGCGCGGGCCATGGCATCGGCTTCCGGGCGGCCAAGCGCCTTCAGCGCGAGGGCATATTGCGCACGGGCCGGATTGGTGAGCGGCGGCACCCGGTCGAAGAAGGTGACGACGCTGGCGGCGTCAGCCGGCTGCCGCTCCAGCGCGGCTTCGGCGGCGCGGCGCAGCTTCTCCTCTTCGGGAAAGCCGCGATAGCTGAGGATGAACCCGGCATAATCGCTGAAGGCATAGCGATCGGAGCTGGTGAGCATCTGCCAGCGGTTGATCGCCTGCGCCATCGGGCCTTGCCCTTGCGCGATGAGGCGCGCGCGTGCGGCGTCCCATGCGGCCGCGCCAGCATCCACGTCACTCGCGTGGCAGGCCGCCGAGGCGGCCAGCACCGGCAGCAGTGTTGTGCCCAGCAGCAGTTTTCGCAGCCTGACACTCATCTCCATGCTGGACATTCCGGCTATCGTCTTCCTATCAGGCGCGAGTTGCGACGGTGAACCGACGCACCGCTCCCCCGCCTTGTGGCGCAGATCGAAGGGCAAAGTCCATGTTTTCCGGCTCCATTCCGGCTTTGGTGACACCTTTTCGCGGTGGGGTGTTCGACGAGAAAGCGTTTCGTCGGCTGGTCGACTGGCAGATCGAGAACGGTTCGTCGGCGCTGGTTCCCTGCGGAACGACGGGTGAGGCCTCGACGCTGTCGAACGCAGAGCACCACCGCGTGATCGAGGTCTGTGTCGAGCAGGCGGCTGGCCGCGTGCCGGTGATCGCCGGCTGCGGCAGCAACGACACGATGAACGCGCACCTGCACATGACCTTCTCGCGCAAGAGCGGGGCCAAGGCCGCGCTTTGCGTTGCGCCCTACTACAACCGGCCGAGTCAGGCGGGCCTGCTCGCGCATTTCGGCTACCTTGCCGAAAACAACGAGCTGCCGATCATTCTCTACAATGTGCCGGGCCGCACGGTTACCGACATCCTCCCCGAAACGGTGTGCGAACTGGCGCGCCGCTACCCGGACAAGATCGTCGGCATCAAGGACGCGAGCGGCGACCTCTCTCGCGTGACCGACCACCGCATGGGCATCGGCAAGCAGTTCTGCCAGCTGTCTGGCGACGATGAGCTGGCGCTGCCCGCCAACGCGGCCGGCGCGGTCGGTTGCATTTCGGTGACGGCGAACGTTGCGCCCCGGCTCTGTGCCGATTTCCAGGCTGCTTGCGCTGCGGGCGACTTCGAGAAGGCGCGCGAGATCAACGACCTGCTTTACCCGCTGCACTACGCGATGTTCGAGGACGCCTCGCCGGGTCCGGTCAAGTATGCGCTCAGCCGCGTGCACGACTGGCTGACTGAAGAACTCCGCCTGCCGCTGGTTCCGTGCAGCGATGCCGCGCGCAAGGCCGTCGACGCAGCGCTGGCGCACGCGGGGCTGATCTGACCGGCACTACATGTGCCGGTAGATCGCCCGTTCGTGGCTGAAGGCCTTGAAGCCGAAGTAGCCGTGATAGCTGCCGGTGCCGCTGGCATTCACGCCGCCGAAGGGCAGGTGGTTCTCGAGGTAGTGCGAGAACACGCCATTGATCGTCATGCCGCCCGATGAGGTACGGCCGATGACCTTCTCGATGTTGGCCTCGTCGTCCGAGTAGACATAGAGCGCGAGCGGCTTGTCGCGTTCGGCGATGTAGTCGATCGCCTGATCGATGCCATCGTAGGTCATCACCGGCAGCACGGGGGCGAAGATTTCCTCCTGCAGGATCTTCATCTGCGGGGTTACGCCGGTCAGCAGGGTGGGATGAATGGTGAGATCGCTCTCGTCCATCGTGCCGCCGACGGCGACAGTGGCGCCCTGCGCGACGGCATCGTCGAACAGCGCCTTCACGCGGTTGAAGTTCGCCTGATTGACGATCTGGGCGATGCTTTCCTTCCGGATCGCGCCGCTTTCGTCGTAGAGATTGGCCTTCACGTTGGTGCGGAAGCCTTCGACGAGGCGCGCCTGCTGGTCCTCACGCACGAAGACGTAGTCCGGGCTGATGCAGGCCTGTCCGCCGTTGAACTGCTTGGCCCCCGCAAGCTGCGCGGCGACCTTGTCGATATCGGCACCCGTATCGAGGATCACGGGAGACTTGCCGCCAAGCTCGAGCGTGACGCTGGCGAGGTGCTTGGCGGCAGCGGCCATGACGATCTTGCCGACGCGGGTGCTGCCGGTGAAGAAGATGTGGTTGAACGGCAATTCGAGCAGCGCGGTGGCGACGCTGACATCGCCTTCGACCAGTGCCACCTCGCTTTCATCGAAGGCCTCGGCGATGATGCTGGCGGCAACGCGCGCTGTCGCGGGGCACAGGTCGGTGAGCTTGACGATGGCGGTGTTCCCCGCCGCGACGGCAGCCGCCAGCGGCCCGAGCGCGAGGCCGAGCGGGAAGTTCCACGGCCCGAGGATCAGGCACACCCCGCGCGCTTCGTAGCGGATCTGCGCGCGGTCGTTGGGGTTGAGCGACGGCGTGACTTCGGTCGGCGCCATCCACGCATCGAGATTATCGATATTGCGCTGGATATTGGCGGTGACGTTCATCACCTCGGTCACGCGGATCTCGCCTTCAGGCTTGCGCGTGTCTTCGAGCACGGCTGCCACGATGGCATCGGCATGGGCTTCGACGGCCGCTTTCAGCCCTGCCAGCTTGGCCTTGCGCACTTCGGCGCCGGCGGCCTTCACGTTCCACTGGTTCGCCCGCTGGAGTTCGAAGATGCGGAGGAGTTCTGCTGCGGTCGGGTTGGTCATGGTTCGGTCTGGCCTACGATGGGATGGGGCGGATGTGCCATGCGGAATGGTGTAACCGCCCCCGGCCGTCAATGTAAGGTGACCTAACGGATCATCCTGTGCAACTTTACCCCATCGACCACCCGTGGCTGGCGATGAGCGACTGGCCGGTCAGCGCATTGGTGGGGAACGCGGCGAAGAACAGCGCGAGTTCGGCGACATCCTCGACCGTCGTGAATTCGCCGTCGACCGTCTGGCCGAGCATGACCTTCTTGACGACGTCTTCCTCGCTGATGCCAAGTTCCTGCGCCTGTTCGGGGATCTGCTTGTCCACCAGCGGCGTGCGGACGAAGCCGGGGCAGATAACGTTGGTGCGCACGCCTTTGGGGCCCGCTTCCTTGGCGACAGTGCGCGAGAGGCCCATGAGCCCGTGCTTGGCGGTGACGTAGGCGCTCTTCAGAGGGCTCGCGAGCGTCGAGTGGACCGAGCCCATGTAGAGGATCGCGCCGGAGCCTTGGGCGTACATGTGCGGGATGACGGCCTTGGTGGTGAGGAACGCGCCGTCGAGGTGGATGGCAAGCATCTTCTTCCAGTCGGCGAAGGCGAACTGCTCGATCGGGTTGACGATCTGGATGCCGGCATTGGAGACGAGAATATCGACCGTGCCCCAGGCCGCGACCACGGCGGCGACGCCGGCATTCACCTGATCCTCGTCGGTCACGTCCATGGCGACGGCCATCGCTGCGCCGGCATGCTCGGCGTTGATCGCGGCGGCGGCGGCCTCGGCAGCTTCGATCTTCAGGTCGGCGATGGCGACCTTCGCGCCCGCCTTGGCATAGCGCTGCGCAATGGCGAGGCCGATGCCGCTGGCGGCGCCGGTGACGATGGCGATCTTGCCTGAGAGGTCCATGGTGGCTCCGATTGGTGCTGAGGCGTGGTGGGTCGGGCGCCTTTTGTGCATTGCAGCGACCGCTTGGCAAGCTCTCACCGGCGCGGTGTCCCTTTTCTTTCCGGCGGGGGCAGCCTACATGGCGATGACCATGGTCCGTCCCACTCCGCTTGCCTTCGACAAGAAGAAGATCGTCGCCGAAAACCGCCGCGCGCGCTTCGAGTATTTCATCGACGACGTCTACGAGGCGGGCATCGTGCTGACGGGCACCGAAGTGAAGTCGCTGCGCTTCGGCGAAGGTTCTATTGCGGAGAGCTATGCCGAAGTGAAGGACGGCCAAGTCTGGCTGGTCAATTCCAACGTCCCAGAATTCAGCCACGGCAACCGCTACAATCACGAACCCAAGCGGCCCCGCAAGCTGCTGCTCAAGGAGCGCGAGATTGCCCGCTTCCACGGCGCGGTTGAGCGCAAGGGCATGACGCTGGTGCCGCTTTCGGTCTACTTCAACGGACGCGGCCGGGCAAAAGTCGAACTCGCGCTCGCCCGCGGCAAGAACAACGCCGACAAGCGCGCCACGATCAAGGATCGCGACTGGAAGCGTGACAAGGCGCGCATCATGCGTGAGCATGGCTGATGGCGCCTGCGGAAGGGTATGATCGCAGCGGCATGAAGGATCGGGTTTCCGGCTTGGCGCGGCGCATTATCCCGACGCGAGAGGCTCTGGTGCAGAGCCGGTTTGTCCGGCCGCTGGCCGCCCGTCCCGAACTCTGGCGCTACACCCGCCGTTCGGTTCCGCGCGGGATTGCGGTGGGTCTGTTCGTCGGCATTTTCGCCTTGATCCCGGGCGTCCAGATCGTCGGCGCGGCCCTCGTGTGCGTGCCGTTTCGTGGCAACGTGCCGCTGGCAGCGGGCGCCACGCTGCTCTCCAATCCGGCAACCACGCCGATGATCCTGCTGGCCGCGCTCTGGGTCGGAAGCTACCTCGGGCTCGACGCAGATCTCACCACGCTTCAGTCGCTGATCGACCAGGGTGCGGGGCTCGGCGAATGGACGACATGGCTCGTTTCCTCCGCCGCGCCGGCGCTGATCCTCGGCCTGCTGACGATCGCCGCCGTCTTCGCGGTGCTTGGCTATGGCGCTGCGATCATCGCGTGGCGCTGGTGGACTGGCAGGCGCCGCCGCCTGCGGCTCAGCCGCGCACTTGCCGGAGCGCAGCGGACATGAGCGTTAACACCGTGACTGCAGGCACTGTCAGCGCGGCGCCATCGCGCTGGCGCGAGCGGATGATCGTGGCTTTTTCCGTGCTGGTGAGCGCGCTGCTGCTCTGGCTGGCGTTCGGGCAGGCCGTTACCGCACTGGCCTATGCGCTGGGTGTCGGTTGCCTTGCGATTGCGCTGGGCTTCGCCACACGCCCGCGCGAGACTGCGGAAACCAGCGATTTTGCACCGCCGGACTGGTCCGTCACCCATGCCGCGATCGAACGGGGCGAGGAAGCCACGGCGATCATCGACCGTGCCGGACGGCTGACCTGCGCCAACGCGCGTTTCGCCGAATGCTTCGGTATCGGCACCGCACCGCCCCGGCTTGGCCTTGAAGGGGCTGACAATGAGGCGCTCGAAGGCGCCGCACGCGCCGCCTGGCGTGATGGCCGCGCGCAGTACCAACCGATTGTCGCGGGTGATCGCCAATGGCGGCTCGAGATCGAGCGCGCCGGGCGCGGGCAGGACTTCCTGATCTGGCGCTTTGCCCCCGTGGTGCGCCGCGATCCGCTGGAGGAAGTGATCGGTCATGTGCGCGGGAAGGTCGGCCAGGCGCTCGGACGTGAGGGCATTCAGGTCGTCGCCGTAGCGCCTGATGGGCAGATCCACGCCGCCAATGGCCTGTTTGCCACGCGCGCGACGGGAGAGGCTGAAGCGGATGTCGCGGGCACCGATTTTGTCAGCTATTTCAGCGCAGACGAGCAGGAACGCATTTTCTACGCGCGCGAAGGCAACCGGGGCACTTCGGTGCGCATGCTCCATGTGCCGATTGCCGATCCGGAAGCCGTTGCCGAAGGGTCGGCAGCGGCAGATCCGGCGCAGACGGCCTCGCTGTTCCTGTTGATCGACAACCAGGGCGGGCTTGGCGACACGCGCACCGGCATCCCGCAGATCGAGGCGCTGCTTGCGCGCCTGCCGCTTGGCCTTGCGATGACCGACCGTGACGGCCGTTTCCTGTTCGCCAACAAGGCCTTCCTGCGCGCTGCCGGACATGACGAGAGCGGACCGCCGCCGTATCCGTCCGATCTCGTGATTCGCGAGGACAAGGGCGCGCTGGCCGACGCGGTCCGGCGTTTTGCCGGCGGCGGCGGCTCGGGCGACGTTGCGGTGCGGTTGCGTTCGGCACCAGAGGATCCCGTCTCGCTCAGCCTTGCCGGCGTGCGCGGGCTTGGCGAAGGAGCAGTCATCCTCAGCCTCAAGGATTCGTCCGAGGAAACCCGCCTCAAACGCGAGATCGCGCAGGCGACCAAGATGCAGGCTGTCGGCCAACTCGCGGGAGGCGTCGCGCACGATTTCAACAACGTGCTCACCGCGATCATCGGCTACTGCGACCTCATGCTGATGCGCCACACGCCGGGCGACAGCGATTACGACGACATTCAGCAGATTCGCGCCAATTCCAACCGCGCTGCCAGCCTGACGCGCCAGCTGCTCGCGTTCTCGCGCCAGCAGACATTGCGGCCCGAAGTGCTCCAGCTGCCCGATGTGGTCGCCGAAATCTCGACATTGCTGAAGCGGCTGCTGGGCGAGAAGATCCTGCTCGAGGTGACGCACGACCGCGGCCTTGGCCTTGTCCGCGCCGACCCGGTGCAATTGGAACAGGTGCTGCTCAACCTCGCCGTCAATGCGCGCGATGCGATGACCGGGAATGGCAGCTCGGGCGGCATTCCGGCGACCAAGGGCGGCGGCGTGCTGCGGCTCAAGACCAAGCGGGTAACCGCCGCGGACGTGCGCGCGATGAAGAGCGAGATCCTCCCGATCGGCGACTATACCGCCTTGATCGTGGAGGACACCGGCCACGGCATTCCCCCGGCGCAGATCGGCAAGATTTTCGAGCCGTTCTTTACAACCAAGGAAAAGGGCAAGGGCACCGGGCTCGGGCTGTCGACCGTTTACGGCATCGTCAAGCAATCGGGCGGGTTCATCTTTGCCGAGAGCGAGGTGGGCAAGGGCACGCGCTTCTCGATCTACTTCCCGGTCCATGTGCCCGATGCAGCAGACGCCGAGGAGGCCGCCGCAGAGGCCGCTGCAGCCGCCACCGCCGCCAAGTTGCCGCCCAAGCGCAAGCAGTGGTCGGGCGGCGGGCGCGTGCTTCTCGTCGAGGACGAGGACACCGTGCGCGCAGTGGCCGAACGCGCGCTGGTGCGGCAGGGCTATGAGGTGACGACCGCCAGCGACGGCGAGGACGGGCTGGAAGCGCTGGGCCGGGCCATCTCGAGCGGCGAGGAGTTCGACCTCGTGCTTTCGGACGTCGTCATGCCGAGCATGGATGGCCCCGCCATGGCGCGCGAGATCCGCGCGCTGCGCCCGGAGCTGCCGGTGCTGTTCATGTCAGGCTATGCCGAGGAACAGCTGCGGCGCGAGATCGACATTCCCAACATGTATTTCCTCGCCAAGCCCTTCAGCGTGGCGCAGATCTGCACGGCGGTGGAGGATGTCCTGAAGGCGCGCTGAGCCCGTTCAGGGCGCATCGAACTTCGGGATCGGCCGGTCCTTCCATGCCTTTGCCACCACCGCGAGGTTGTTGGCGTGGGCATCGCGGTAGGCCCACCACAGGCTGACATCGCCGCGCTTGACCGCCTCGCTGACGAAGCTCGCCAGCGGCTGCTTCTGGAAATCCGCGTCGTGCGAATGCTCGACCAGCGCGCGGACATAGGCGCGCGTCGCATCGAGGAAGCCGAGGCCATAGCCGCCGGCCGCGATCACCGCGGGATTGCCATGGTTGGGGAGGATCTTGGTGAAGCCCCAGCCTCGCATTGCCCCCAGCGCCTTGTACTGCTCCGGGATTGATTCCGGCTCGGCAACGAAGGTGGCAGTGTCTTCCAGCGTGTCACCCGCCAGCAGCACCTTGTCGTCCGGCAGTTCGATCACGAGGCCGTCAGCCGAGTGAATGGCGACGGGGCGGAGTTCGGCCTTCACGCCGCCGATCATCAGCGTCACCACGCTGTCCTTGGCGATCCCGATATTGGGCAGGATCAGCGGGCGGATGGCGGGTGGGCCTTCCTCGGTGCCCGCTTCGATCGCCGTCCGCTTCTCGGTGAGCCTCACGCGGGTCGCCTCGGTCGCGATGCGCATGCTGTCGGCATAGACGGTGTTGCCGCCGATGTGATCGAGGTGCCAGTGGCTGGTCGCGAGGATGAAATGGCGCACGCCAGCCTTTGTCAGCCAATCGCGCACCCACTGCGCCGAAGCGGGATCGGTGAAGGTATCGTAGACCAGCGCGGTATCGCCATCATGGACCGCATACGTCGCGACGCCGACGAAGATTGCGCCGAGATCGGGCCACTGGTGCGGGCCTGGCGGCACCGAGGCCTCGTCAGGCCGGCCCTGATAGAAGGCTGTCAGGTGATCGTTGATCGGGATGACGCGAACCGCGTGGGCGGCGTCCTGTGCAGCGGCGGGGGCGGCGAGGAGCAGGCCGAGCGAGGCAAGCGTAGCGGATGGCATGAGCTTCATCTGGGTTTCCCTCCGCAAGCTGGCGTCCGGGCCATTGTGCAGTGCAGCATAGCTTACCGGTCGTAACGTAGCTGTCAACTGCGGGGCCCCGTGCAGCCAGCTGGCAGCCAGCTGACGGCGTGCGCGAATCGGGCATCCCCAGAAAATTTTTGCTCCATTCGTGCAGGAACTGCCGCACCTGTGCGATAGGACGGGTGAAACCACGGGAAATTCCTGAGGGATTTCCGAAGTATCCGGCTATTTTCCGCCAGTTTGGCAAGGAATTTTGTTCCCCCCTTGTTCCAACAGAACAAACTGGGTACAAGGCTGGCGTTGACGGTGCATGTCAGCCATCTTTAGCAAGGGGTAGCAAGCCATGGCGGCGCAGTTGAAGCTTATCCAGGAAGGCAAAGACAAGGACATGGATCGTCAGAAAGCGCTCGATGCAGCGCTCGCACAGATCGACAAGGCGTTTGGCAAGGGCTCGGCCATGCGGCTGGGCTCGAAGGAGACCATGCAGGTCGAAGCGATCTCGACCGGTTCGCTCGGGCTCGATATCGCGCTCGGCGTAGGCGGCCTGCCGCGTGGCCGCGTGATCGAAGTCTATGGGCCGGAAAGCTCGGGCAAGACCACCCTCGCGCTCCACGTGATTGCCGAGGCGCAGAAGACGGGCGGTACCGCGGCCTTCGTCGATGCCGAGCATGCGCTCGATCCGGTCTATGCCAAGAAGCTCGGCGTCAACATCGACGAACTGATCGTCTCGCAGCCCGATACGGGCGAGCAGGCGCTTGAGATCGTCGATACGCTGGTGCGTTCGAACGCGATCGACGTGCTGGTGGTAGACTCGGTCGCCGCGCTCGTACCCCGCGCCGAGATCGAGGGCGAGATGGGCGACAGCCACGTCGGCCTTCAGGCGCGCCTCATGTCGCAGTCCCTGCGCAAGCTGACCGGTTCGATCAGCCGTTCGCGCTGCATGGTGATCTTCATCAACCAGCTGCGCATGAAGATCGGCGTGATGTACGGCAACCCGGAGACGACGACGGGTGGCAACGCGCTCAAGTTCTACGCTTCGGTCCGCCTCGACATCCGTCGCACCGGTCAGATCAAGGACCGCGACGATATCGTCGGCAACGCCACCCGCGTGAAGGTCGTCAAGAACAAGGTCGCCCCGCCGTTCAAGCAGGTCGAGTTCGACATCATGTACGGCGAGGGCATTTCGAAGATCGGCGAAATCCTTGACCTCGGCGTCAAGGCCGGGATCGTCGAGAAATCGGGCGCATGGTTCAGCTACGATTCGATCCGGATCGGTCAGGGCCGTGAAAACGCCAAGAACTACCTGCGCGAGAATCGTGAGCTTTGCGACAAGTTGGAAGCCGCCATTCGCGGCCAGACCGACAAGGTCGCCGAAGGTCTGATGGTCGGTCCGGACGCGGACGACGACGTCTGATCCTTCAGGCGGCGGGGGCACCCCCAGTTCCCCCGCACCCGCCGCCAGTCCAAAGGCCGGCGCGTTCCCCGGAAGGAACGCGCCGGTTTTGTTTTGGGGCCGGGGCGTTCCCCGGAAGGAACACACCGGCTTTGTTTTAGGGCCGGGGGGGCGCTTCCCACCCTCGACGAAACCACCTAGCGTGGTGCCAACCCGCAGCGCGGACCAGAACAGGGAAAGGGAAGCCTGATGTCGATCATTCTCCACCACCTCAACAACAGCCGTTCGCAGCGCATTCTCTGGATGCTTGAGGAACTGGGCATTGCTTACGAGCTCAAGATCTATCAGCGCGATGCGGAAACCAATCTTGCGCCGCCCGCACTCAAGGCGGTTCACCCGCTCGGCAAGTCGCCGCTGCTCGAAGTCGATGGCCGCGTGATCGAGGAATCGGGCGCGATCGTGCAATATCTGTGTGACCACTTCGGCGATGGAAAATGGCAGCCTGCGCCTGGCACCGACGAGGCGCTGCGCCACAACGAACTCATGCACTTTGCCGAGGGATCGGCGATGACACCGATCCTGCTCAACCTCTACGTTTCGCGCCTCGGTGAAGCCGGTAACCCTCTGCGGCCGCGCATAGACGAGCAGCTGGCGGCGCACTTCGGTTATCTTGAGCAGATCCTGCGGCCTTCCGGCCATTTCATCGGCGATGATTGGACCGGTGCTGATGTCATGCTCAGCTTCCCCGCCGAAGTCGTCGTCATGCAAGGCATGAGCGAGGCCTATCCGAAACTCGCGGCCTTCGTCGCCGCGATCCATGCCCGGCCCGCTTGGCAGGCTGCGCGCGCGAAGGGCGGACCCTATTTCGCAACCTGATCCGGAATGCCGCATTAGCGCTTGCCGGGTAGGGCACCGGAGCATAGCCTGCACGGTATGACGGGTGCGCTGGAATGGCAGGGCCGGGTAGGCCAGAACTGGGCGGCGGAGTGGGAACGCACCGACCGCAGCTTTGCCGCGCTCACGCCGCATTTGCTCGCGGCCATTGCCGCAGAGCCGGGCAACCGGGTGATCGACATCGGTTGCGGTGCGGGTGAACTCTCGATTGCTGTCGCCACTGCCCGGCCCGAAGCGCAAGTGACCGGGGTCGATATTTCCGCTGAGCTGATTGAGGCGGCGCGCGGCCGGGCGGCCAGCCTTCCCAACCTCTCCTTCACGATGGCAGACGCTTCGTCCTGGCAAGCTGATGGTGCGGCGCCTGATCTCTACATCTCACGCCACGGGGTGATGTTCTTCACCGATCCGCCGGCGGCATTCGCGCACCTTTCTGCCAGCGCCGCGCCCGGAGCGCGGATGGTGTTCTCCTGCTTCCGGCCTGCGTCAGAGAATCCCTGGGCGGTGGACATCGCGCGGCTCCTGCCGCCGGGCAAGCCCGCGCAGCCGGTCGATTTCCCGCCGGGGCCTTTCGCCTTTGCCGATCCCGATCACGCCCGGCGCTGCATGAAGGGCTGGCGGGACATCGAGTTCAAGCCGCTCGACTTCGCATATGTCGCCGGTTCAGGCAGTAATCCGGTAGCCGATGCGCTGTCGTTCTTCAGCCGGATCGGCCCTGCCGCAGCGGCAATCCGCACTCTGCCCGATCAGGCGCGCGCCACATTCGAGAGGGGGCTGCTGGAGCTCGTCCAGTCTCGCTCCGTCGGCGGGAGAGTCTGTTTCCCGGCGGCCGCCTGGCTGGTGACGGCGACGGCGGACAACTGCTGATCACTCGGCGCAGACCCGCTGCATAATGGGGACAAGCGCACTGCAAGCGGCGAAACGTGCTTGTTCCGCGCCGAGGCCTCGCCTAATCGGCTTTTCATGACTTCGACCAACGAAATCCGCCGGTCCTTCCTCGACTACTTCGGCTCCGCCGGGCACGAGATCGTGCCTTCGGCGCCGCTGGTGCCGTACAACGACCCGACGCTCATGTTCACCAACGCGGGCATGGTGCCGTTCAAGAACGTGTTCACGGGGCTCGAGACGCGTGCGAGCAAGCGGGCCACTTCCTCGCAGAAATGCGTCCGTGCGGGCGGCAAGCACAACGATCTTGATAATGTCGGCTACACCGCGCGGCATCACACTTTCTTCGAGATGCTCGGCAATTTCTCGTTCGGCGATTACTTCAAGGATCAGGCGATCACCCATGCGTGGACGCTGCTGACCCGCGAATGGGGCCTGCCCAAGGACAAGCTGCTCGTCACCGTCTATCACAACGACGACGAGGCGTTCGATCTATGGAAGAAGATCGCCGGCCTCTCGGATGACCGGATCATCCGCATCCCGACCTCGGACAACTTCTGGTCGATGGGCGATACTGGCCCCTGCGGTCCGTGCTCGGAAATCTTCTACGACCACGGCGATCATATCTTCGGCGGGCCTCCCGGATCGCCGGACGAGGACGGTGATCGTTTCATCGAGATCTGGAATCTCGTGTTCATGCAGTTCGAGCAGGCGGCTGACGGCACCCGCACGAACCTGCCGAGCCCGAGCATCGATACCGGCATGGGCATCGAACGCATCGCCGCGGTGATGCAGGGCGAGCATGACAACTACGATACCGACACGTTCCGCGCGCTTATCGCGGCCTCGGAAAGCCTTACCGGCACCAAGGCCGAGGGCGAGAGCCGCGCCAGCCACCGCGTGATCGCGGACCATCTCCGCTCGTCCAGCTTCCTGCTGGCCGATGGCGTGCTGCCAAGCAACGAAGGTCGCGGCTATGTGCTGCGCCGGATCATGCGCCGCGCGATGCGTCATGCGCACTTGCTTGGCGCCAAGGAGCCGTTGATGCACCGGCTGGTCGGCGCGCTGGTGACCGAGATGGGCCAGGCATTCCCTGAACTCGGCCGCGCACAGCCGCTTGTCGAGGAAACCCTGCTGCGCGAGGAAGTGCAGTTCCGGCGCACGCTGGCGAACGGCCTCAAGCTGCTCGACGAGGAAGCGGGCGATCTGGGCGAGGGCGACAGCCTGCCGGGCGCCACTGCGTTCAAGCTCTACGACACCTATGGCTTCCCCTACGATCTCACCGAAGACGCGCTGCGCGCGCGCGGCGTGAGCGTCGACCGTGCCGGATTCGAGGCGGCGATGGCGCAGCAGAAGGCAGCGGCGCGGGCGGCGTGGAAGGGCTCCGGCCAGACCGCAGACAGCGAAGTGTGGTTCGACATCGCCGAGCGCGAGGGTGCGACCGAGTTCACCGGTTACACCGCCAATATTGGCGAAGGTGTCGTCGTGGCGCTGGTCCAGGCCGGCAAGGAAGTGACCGAGGCGTCCGCGGGCGAAACCGTCACGATCATCACCAACCAGACGCCGTTCTACGCTGAAAGCGGCGGCCAGATGGGCGATGCCGGGACGATCTCGACCAACGAGGGTCTGCGCGTCGCGGTGAACGATACGGCAAAACCGCTGGGCCGCCTCCACGCGCATCAGGCCACTGTGGAAGCCGGCACGATCAAGGTCGGCGATGCGGTGCAACTCGCGATCGACGTTGCGCGGCGCGATGCGACGCGTGCGAACCACTCCGCGACGCACCTGCTGCACGAGGCGCTTCGCCGCCGGCTTGGCGCGCATGTCACGCAGAAGGGCTCGATGGTTTCGGCTGACCGCCTGCGCTTCGACTTTGCGCACCCGGCGGCGCTGACGGCGGAAGATATCGCTGCGGTCGAAGACGAAGTGAACGCCGAAATTCTGGCGAACGCGCCGGTGACGACGCGGCTGATGAGCCCGGAAGACGCGATTGCAGCGGGCGCGATGGCGCTGTTCGGCGAGAAGTACGGCGATGAAGTGCGCGTGCTCAGCATGGGCCGCGCTTCGGGGACACAGGCCTATTCGGTCGAACTTTGCGGCGGCACCCACGTGCGCGCGCTGGGCGATATCGGCCTGCTGCGCGTGGTGAGCGAAAGTGCGGTGTCTTCGGGCGTACGGCGCATCGAGGCGCTGACCGGGGCGGGTGCGCGCGCCCATCTGGTAGGCCGCGAGGAAGCGCTCCGCCGGACGGCAGGCCTGCTGCGTTCTTCGCCGGACGAAGTCGAGGCGCGCGTTGCGGCGCTGGTCGATGAGCGCCGCAAGCTCGAACGCGAGCTTGCCGAAGCCAGGAAGGCGCTCGCGCTCGCTGGCGCTTCGGGTGGCGGCGCGGCGGCGGCTCCGGCGGACGAGCAGGTCGGCGGCGTGACGTTCTCGGGCCAGGTGCTCGACGGCATGGACCCCAAGGAACTGCGCGGGCTGCTCGATCAGGCCAAGGCACGCATGGGTTCGGGCGTCGCGGTGATTGTCGCCGTGAACGATGGCAAGGCGAGCATCGCTGCGGCGGTGACCGAGGATCTCGTCGGCAAGGTCAGCGCGGTCGATCTGGTCCGCGCGGGTGTCGAAGCGCTTGGCGGCAAGGGCGGCGGCGGCCGGCCTGACATGGCGCAGGGCGGCGGGCCGGACGGCAGCAAGGCCGCTGAGGCAATTGCGGCGGCGAGGGGCGTGCTGGCGGGGTAGGCTGGTCTGGACAGATCAGGAAGCTGTCAGCAGCCAGTCGGTAAAGTGCAGCCAGACGGTGCTTGAAGCGACGGGCGTGCGCAGCAGTTCGCCCGTCACCAGCGCCACAAGTCCGATGATCCACGCCGGATGCGGGCGGCCGTGCGTGCGCCAATCATGGACCATGCCCAGCACGATCACGAAGTTTGATAGCATGACCGGGAGCAGCGTCGCGTTGACCGGGAGAGGCGCCTGCATTCCGGGGCGCATGCCAGGGCCAAAACCAACGATCAGCGTGAAGAAAACTCTCGCCAGCGCCGCGCCGAGCAATGATGCCGTCGCCACGAAGACAAGTCGTCGGTGCCAGTCGCTGCGGCGGACATTGATCATGGCAAAGGTCATGCACACCGGAAAAGCCGCCATGGCGAACAGCGGCACGACGAGGAACCGGCGCGCGGCATCGCCGTAGACCGTTACTTCCTTCGCAAACCCCCGGACCGCGAGTGCCGTGCCGACGGCGACCATCATGCTCGCCAGTGCGATGCCAAGCAGCCCCCATGCGCGGTGATGGCGATAGCGGCGCTGCTCGATCAGCCAGCTCTGGACCAGCAGGAGCAGCACCCAGGCCGAAAACAGCAGGCCATGGAGATGCATCAGCGGAGTGCCGATGAAAGTGCCGGCCGGTACTTGCAGCCAATAAGTCGGGATAAAGCCGCCGATGCCGACGACCGTGCAGGCAGCGGCGAGCCAGACGAAGAACCGCGCATCGCTGTCTTGTGCGGCACTTCGGGACAAGGGACCGGTGCCTGCTTCCAGTACCGTCGTGCTCATGCCCCGCTACCTCCTCGTCAATGCGGAGGTTGCACCCGTTTCGGACGTTCTGCAACGGATTGATGTTCAGACAACTGCGGCTCTTCAGTGGCAGGTCACAGCCTGTCTCGCAGCCCCGCAGACTTGAGGCGCGGTTTGTGGTCGAGACCGCCGCCCAGCATGATGGCCGCGCGCAGTTCGTCGCGCATTTCGTGGATCGAGGCGATCACCGGGCCCATCGCAACGCCCATGTCGACCAGCACGGCCTCGGAAAGCTGGAGCGAGCTCTCGAGTGTTTCGGGCACGGCATCGCTGGCGCCGGCGCGGTAGAGTTCGGCGGCGTGATCAGCATCGCGCGCGCGCACGATGATCGGCAGGTCCGGGTTTGCGGCGCGGATGCGGCGAACGGTGCGGCTGACAAGGACTGGCTCGTCCATGGTGACGATCACTGCGCGGGCGGATTCGAGATGAAGCTTTTCGAGCAGCGCGGCATTGGCGACATTGCCGTAGATCACCGGAGCTCCTGCGCTGCGCGCCTCGGCGACAAGCGCAGGGTCAGCATCGAGCGCCAGCCACGGGACATCGTGCCGGGCCAGCATGGTGCCAACGATGCGGCCTACGCGCCCATAGCCGAAGACAAGTGCCTGCCCGGTGGCGTCGCTTGGAGCGGACGAAACCGGCGTATCGCTGGGCCGGTCGACTGCGCTGGCGGCGCGGCGTCCGATCATGGCGAGCAGCGGCGTGAGGGTGAGGCCGAGTGCCGTGACGATCTGCCAGAACTGGGCGTTCTCCGGGCTGACAAGACCCGCCGCCGCAGCGGCGGACAGCACGATGAGGGTCGTTTCGGATGGTGAGGCAAGGAGGAGGCCGGTCTCTACGGCGAGTCCCCGGCTCGCGCCGCCAACGCGCAGGAGCAGCGCGGTGACCACAGCCTTTGCGGCGAGCACGGCGGCTACCCCCAGCGCAATGGTGCCGAGTTGCCGCCAGATTTCAAAGACATCGATCCCCATGCCGACGGTGATGAGGAACACGCCAAGCGCGAGGCCCTTGAACGGTGCCGTCAGCGCCTCGACCTCGCGCGAGTAGTCGGTTTCGGCGATCAGCAGGCCGGCGAGCAGTGCTCCCATGATGGGGGAAAGGCCCGCGCCCGCCGTGGCGAGGGCGGCTGCGATGACCACGAGGAGACTGAACGCGAGGAACAGTTCCGGGCTCTTGGTGCGCGCGGCAGAGGCGAACAGGCGCGGCAGGAGAAAGCGCCCGAGCGTCAGCATGATGATGACGATCACCGCGCCGCGCCAGAGCGTCTCGACGAGGGCGCTGCCGCTCTGACCGCCCGGGCCGAAGGCGCCGAGCACGAAGATGATCGGGACCAGCGCGATGTCCTCGAGCAGCAGCATGGCAAGCGCGCGGCGGCCTACCGGGCTCTGCGTGCCGGCGATGGGCAGGACGAGCGCGGTGGACGAAAGCGCCAGCGCGATGCCGAGCCCGGCGGCGGCGGATACATCGTGGCGCATCGCCATCAGCACGAGTGTGAGCAGCGCGGCGGACAGCACCAGCTTTGCTGCACCGAGCCCGAAGACTTGTGTGCGCATGTCCCACAAGCGGCCGAAGGAAAGTTCGAGGCCGATCTCGAACAGGAGCAGGATCACGCCGAGTTCGGCGAAGGGTGCGATCGCTTCGGGCCTGCTGATCGTCACGTAGTAGAGCGCCGGGAACTGGCTGACGAGGCGGCCAAGGCCAAAGGGGCCGACGAGGACACCGACGAAGATGAACCCGATCACCGGCGTGATCCGCGCCCGTGCAAAGGCCGGAATGACAATGCCTGCCGCGCCGAGAACGACGAGCGCGTCGCTCATTGAGGTATTGAATTCGAGATGGCCTGCCATGCCAGCCATCCTAGCCCGATAGCCCATAATGTCATGGGAATAAGGTGCTGATTGCTTGCGTCTTGTTGGTGTGATTAGTCTTGATGTCTGTCCGGGTTCTTGGGGGAAATGCAATGGCGTTGACGGCGTGGCGCAAGGGTTTTGGCTGGGGTTTGGCGGCTTCGGCACTGGTCGCGTCGCTGCCCGCGATGGCCGAAGGTGGAGCCGCCCCGGCGCGTCATCCGATCACCATCGAGGATATTCTGGCGCTGCGCTCGCTGGGCGGGCTCGATTGCGCGCATGATGGCAAGCAGGCCGTCTATGTTGTGGGTGAGGCCGATCTCAAGGCGGACAAGCGGCGAAGCGCACTTTGGCTGGCGGACCTTGCAGGCGGCACGCCCCTGCAGCTCACCAATGGCGATGACAGCGCAAGCGCGCCCTCGTTCAGCCCGGACGGCAAGTCGATTGCTTTCCTGTCAAAGCGCGGGAAGGACAAGCGTCCGCAGATCTGGTTGCTCGATCGGCGCGGGGGTGAGGCGAGGAAGCTCACCGATGTGAAGGGCGATATTGCCGTTTTCCGCTGGTCGCCCGATTCGAAAACGCTGCTGCTGATGATCAGCGATCCGGCGCCCGAACCGCCGAAGGATGATGAAGACCGCCCCTTGCCGGTGGTGGTGGACGACGTGAAGTTCAAGCAGGACGGCGTGGGCTTCATCACCGCAGAGACCCATGTGCACCTCGCGCTGTTTGATGTGGCGGGGAAGACCGAGACACGGCTGACCGCTTCGGATTCGTATGACGTGACGACGGCGGAGTGGTCACCCGATGGTAAGTCTGTCGCCTATCTTGCTGATCATACGGTGGATTTGGCGGGACTTGGCGAACAGTGGCTGACTGTCGTCGATGCCCGGGCCGGGGCAGCGCCGAAGGTGCTGGCGAAACTGCATGGGGCTCCGGGCCAGGCGCTGATCTGGTCGGCGGATGGCGCGAGGATCACGCATCTGATCGGACCCGGCGGCAAGGCCGACCAGTATGGCCAGCCCCATCTTGCCGAGACGGCGGTGGCGAGTGGCGTGACCCGCATGGTCCCTTCGACCGCGAACATCTTCGTCAATGCGCCGGTCGATCTTGGTGCGGGCCAGATCGGCGTGGTGCTATCGGAGGACCGGCATGAGGTGCCCGCCGTGGTCGATGCCAAGGGTGCGCTGCGGCGGCTGAATGATGGCACGCTGTCCGTGCTCGGCCAGTGCGGGTCGGCGGTGCCGGGCGCGCCGCGAGCGGTGATTGCGAGCGGCGATGGCAAGCCGGCGGAGGTCTATGCCCTCGATGCAAAGGGTGGGCTCAAGCTGCTGACATCGCACAACAAGGCGGTGGCGGACAGCGTGGCCTGGAGCAAGGTCGAGGACTTTGCCGCCACTGCAAAGGACGGCAATGAAGTCCACGGGTTGCTGCTGCGTCCGGCGGGCATGGCAGCGGGCGCAAAGGTGCCGACGCTGCTGTGGATCCACGGTGGGCCCAATGCGCAGGATATGCACACCGTCGACGGATACAGCATGATCGCCGATCTGCTCGCCGCGCAGGGCTATGCGGTGCTGATGCCCAACTATCGCGGCTCATCCGGCCGCGGCGATGCCTATGCGGCCGCCATTGCGGCAGACTGGGGGCAGAAGGACGTCGCCGATCTTCACGCCTCGCTCGATTGGGCCGTGGCGCAAGGCTTTGCTGATCCGGCGCGGCTGGGCGCGGGCGGGTGGAGCTATGGCGGCATCCTCACCGATTTCCTGATCGTGCGCGACAACCGGCTGAAGGCTGCGTTCAGCGGGGCGGGCGAGGGCAATATCTTCGCGCTGTTCGGGGTCGACCAGTACGTCCAGCAGTACACGCAGGAACTTGGCACGCCGTGGAAGGAGCCCGAACTGTGGCTGCGGCTTTCGGAGCCATTGCTCCATGCGGACCGGATCAAGACGCCAACGCTGTTCATGGGCGGCATGGCGGACGACAATGTTCCGTTGATCGGCGGCCAGCAGCTGTATCAGGCGCTCAAGATCACCGGGGTGCCGACACGGCTGGTGGGCTATCCTGAGGAGAACCACGGGATTGCGCGTCCAAGCTTCCAGCGCGACCGGTTGGAGCGGATCGTCGACTGGTTCAAGCGCCACCTGAACTGAATGGAGGCCTAGAATTCCAGGCTGACGATCAGGCGGAACTGGCCGCGCGAATTGTCACGCGCCGCGGCCAGCGGAAAGAGGTAGCCCGCTTCGATTTCCAGTTCCGGGCCAAGGGCTTCGACCTCGCCTTTGACAATGGGTCCGAGGAAGTGTTCAGCGCGCGGGGCGAAGCGGTGGAAGGTGCCGAGATCGCCAAATGCGGCAACGCCGGCGCGGACATCACCGACGACCTGCATGTCGGCGGATGCGGCGTAGGATAGCGCGATGCGTTCGCCGCTGACCAGCGGGCGCTCGGCAACGAGGTTGAGCCGGGCGTCGAACGGCCCGGAGCGGCGTTCGAGGATCAGCTTGGCTTCGAGCGCATCGGGGCCACCGCGAAAGCCCTTGGCGTATTCGCCATAGACGGCGAAATCGATCCCGGCCGCGCGGCCGAGAGTGTAGACGACCTCGACGGAAGCCTCGGTGACATGTCGCTGCCCGCCCGGCTCGCGCTCGATTTCGACCTGGGCGGCGACACGCAGGTTCTTGAGCGGGACATGCGCCGCTTCCAGCTTCAGCGCCTCCTCGCCGCTGTCCCAGCCGCCATTCAGCGCGCCGTAGCGGGCCTCGAATTCGGACGTGCCCTTCTGATAGGTCGCGCCGTAGACTTCATCGCCGAGGCCGGGCGCGGCGAGGGCAGGGCTCGCCAGAACGAGCAGGGGCGCAGCGATCAGAAGCGCGCGCAGTGGTGCGGGGGCGGTGACGGTCACCCGCACAGCGCTAATGAGAGCGCTTTGCAATAGCAAGCAGCAATCTTTTGCAATAGTGATAGGGGCCGAGGCCGCGCAGCCCATCAAAATGGGGGAATAGCCCTCCGCGCCACTCGTTTTCCGCAGCGCCTCATCCTATTTACCGGCCGCAACGGAGATACACGCGCATGACTACCCACAAGACCCGCATGCTGATCATCGGTTCCGGACCGGCCGGGCTTTCCGCCGCCATCTATGGTGCGCGCGCAGGGATGGAGCCGATCGTGGTGCAGGGCCTGCAGCCCGGCGGGCAGCTGACGATCACCACCGATGTGGAGAACTATCCCGGTTTTCGCGACGTGATCCAGGGGCCGTGGCTGATGCAGGAAATGCAGGCGCAGGCCGAACATGTCGGCACGCGCATGCTGTGGGACACGATCACCGAAGTGAGCCTCGATGGCCCTCCGTTCCGCGCGCAAGGCGATAGCGGCGATGTCTACGAGGGCGATGTGCTGGTGATCGCGACCGGGGCGCAGGCGCGCTGGCTCGGCGTGCCGGGGGAGCAGGAATTCGGCGGCAAGGGCGTTTCGGCCTGCGCAACTTGCGACGGGTTCTTCTATCGCGGCAAGAAGGTCGTGGTGATCGGCGGCGGCAACACCGCAGTTGAGGAAGCGCTCTACCTCACCAACCATTCGCCGGAAGTGACCCTGATCCACCGCCGCGACAGCCTGCGCGCGGAGAAGATCCTGCAGGACCGCCTGATGAGCAATCCGCGCATCAAGGTGCTGTGGAACAAGGCCGTCACGCGCTTCACCGGTGTGGCGGGCGGCGTGCTCGAGGCAGTCGAGCTGGTCGATACTGTAACTGGCGAGGCGTCTTCGCTGGCGACGGACGGTGCCTTCGTGGCAATCGGCCATGCCCCCGCGACAGAGCTGTTCAAGGGCAAGCTGGAACTCGACGAGAGCGGCTATATCGTGGTGCAGCCGGGCACGCCGAAAACTGCGATCCCGGGTGTCTTCGCGTGCGGTGACGTCATGGACCACACCTATCGCCAGGCGGTCACCGCGGCGGGCACGGGCTGCATGGCAGCGCTCGATGCCGAGCGGTTCCTCGCCGAACATGCCTTCGCGGCGGCGCAGGCTGTGGCGGCGGAGTAAGCGCTAGCGCACGGCTTCCAGCAGGCGCTCGGTCAGCCAGGCTTCTGCTTCCTCGCCAGCAAAGCTGTGCCCGCTGCTGGCGTGGCGCTGGATGCGCGGATCGCCCTGCGGCCAGACGGCTTCGAACATCTGTGCGGTGCGATCGCCACTTGCGAGCAGGATCGTGACAGGACCGGCGAAGCGGGCAAGATTGGCCGCCATCTGGTCCACCAACGCAGACTTCGGCGCGCGTGATGAAGCGATGCGCAGGCCGCGCGCCAGCTTGGCGAGGTTAACCCCGCCGGTCAGGAGACGCAGCACTTCGCGCGGGTTTGTGAGCTTCGCGATATAGCGCTGGCGGATCGCGTTCGGCGCCGCCACATCGGCGTCGTCGGTTTCCAGCGTCCACGGATTGCCAAGCACCAGCCCGTCGATGCCAAGCTCGGCGGCGTGCAGCATCAGCGCGGTGGCGGCATCGCAGTTTCCAAAGGCGACGATCCGGCGCAGCGTGGGGAGTGTGCCTCGGAATGCGGCGAGGGCGGCTGCGATGTCTTCGCAGGTGTGCTGAAAGCCCGGATCACTGCCCTCGCTTTCGCCGACGCCGCGCCGATCATAGCGAAACACCGGCACGCCAGCGGCGGCAAGGCGGGCGGCGGACCGGGCTTGCCCGCCCCAGCTGCCTGCGCGCACTTCGCGGCCGCCGGAGACGAGGAGGAGGCCGACAGGGCCGGTCGCGGTGTCCGCATCGAGCGTGCCGACGAGCGTGTCGGCACCGCAAGGGAAGGTGAGGTGGCGGCGCATCAGGTGCCGGCCTCGGCCGCTATCAGCCGGGCGAGCGCTGCGGACTGGGCAGGGTCTTCGCCCGGTTCGCTGCGCAGCCACAGCGCGCTTGCGCCCAATTCGGCCTGACGGATCACGCGTTGACCTTCGTCTTCCGGCATGGCGGAGCCGAGCCCGGCCACGAGGGCTGCGGAGAGGCGATAACCCGCAAGCTCCAGCCCGTGGTTGCGGCCATGCTCCAGAAGCTCGGCGCTGTTCTCAGCGACGCCGACTTCCTTGGCCGAGAGGATGCGCGCGCGCAGGAGCTGGCGCAGGATCGCCGCGCCATTCGCCGGTTCCAGAACCCAGCCCGGCAGGCTCGTCGGGAACACAAGTGCGCCGCCGCGCACCGCCAGCACATGGGTTGCGGCAAAATGCCGTGCGGCGGCGATCATGGCAGCACGCCAGCTGCCGAGGCTTTGCGCAGAGAAAGCCTGCAGGCTTTCATTGCAGCCGGGCAAATCGGGCAGCATCGAATCAATGCCCAGCGCATCGAGCTGCCGCTGGGTTTCGACGAGGAAACGCCGCGTGCGGTTCATTTCCTCGAACAGTGGCGGCACGATCAGCAGGCGCGCGGCGCGCGTACGGTCGAAGACGACGGCGTGTTCATCGGCAAGGCCGGCAGGTCCGGGGCAAGGCCAGGTTGCCGGCATAGGCGCTGTCAGGCCTCGCCGCGTTTGGCGCGAATGAAGGCGAGCAGGTCGCCGTAGGTGCCGAGCATATCGCCATCGACTTCGTCGTCGTCGATCACCAGGTCGAAGCGGTCCTCGATTTCGGTGAGAAGCCCGGCCACGGCCATCGAATCCAGTTCGGGCAGCGCACCGAACAGGCCGCTGTCCGCCGTCAGCGCCCCAGCGCGCGCGGCGCCGAGGCCGAGCACGTCGTTCAGCAGGCTGCGCAGGTCGGTGTCGGTCTGATCGGTCAAAGTCACGGGATAAGGCCTTGTGCAGACAGGAGTGGCGCGCGCTTTAGCCAGCGGCCTGCGGTGAAACAAGCGCAGGCTGCGGGCGCGGGCGCAGCAGGTGGCGTGCAGCAAGGCGGGCAAGCGCAGGCCAGTGGCCGATGGCTGCAGGGCGATAGAACTGCAGCGCGTAGCGCGGGCGCTGCGCTTCCATCCAGTCGCGCTTGTAGGCATCGTTGCCGGTGCCGAAATCGACGGTGTGGACCCGGTCGACATCGATCACGTGGCGCAGCAGCTCGGCGGTAAGCAGCGTACCGGGGGAATGCGCGCGGTGGGCTGGATCATGTGCCAGCTTGTGAATCCACGCAGTGCCGCCCTCGACCGTCCAGAACTGGGCGGCGACAGCCTCGCCGCCGATCTCGGCCACGCCCATCCGCAGCGCGCCGGCAGCGCTTTCCCTTTCCGCGAAGGCGCGCAGGAAGGCGGGATGGCCCTCTTCAGGCTTCCAGCTTTTCGCATAGATCGCTTCGTAGGCGGCCCAATCGGCATCGCTGAATGCGGTTTCGATACGCAGCGTGACAAGTCCGCGCGCGGTCTTGCGGCGGACGGTTTCCCGCAAGACGCCGGGGCGGGCAGCCCAGTATTCGGCAAAGCTGCGGCCAGCGAGCGTGAGGAAATGGTTGGTATCGCAAGGTTCGGCGACGCCGATCCAGCCTGCGGCACGGAAGGCGGTGGCGAGGGTAAGCGCTTCGGGTTCGGGCATGGGCGAAAGCCGCGCGGCACCTGACGGAGCGAGGCTGCGGGCAAGGGCGGCGAAGAGTTGCGGTGCGCGCTCGGGCGCGTTCGTCAGCGGACGGACGAAGAAGCTGTACCAGATGCCGAGCGGGCCTGCGCCGTCCGGACCTTCGCGGAACGGCAGGACGGCGAGCGCATCCCCATCGCGCGCGACGGCCAGCTTGCAGGCGCTGCCGGGCAGGCAATGCTTGGCAAGCAGCGTCAGCCAGTCCAGCCGATCAAACGGCGCGCTGGCGGCTGAACGGCCGAGCAGCGCGGCAAGCGCCGGGTCGTCTTGCGCTTCCCGCAAATCAGCGTGATAGACCGTGACACCCAAACTCAATTTCCTGCCCTTGCACCCGAGAGAGCCGCTTGCCCGCAGCGCCCGATCCGACCGTTTTCCCGCTTGATCACCTTGCGCTCAAGGGAGAGCCGGATGCGCCTGCGCTGGTCTTCAAGACGCATACGCTTAGCTACGAGGCGTTAAATCGGCGTTTAGGACAATTGGCAGCGTGGCTCGCTGCAAAAGTGCCCGAGCCGGGCGCGCGCGTGGCGACCTGGCTCCCCAAGAGCGAGCTTGCCTGCCTGATGCCGCTGGCGGCGGTGCGGGCGGGGCTGGTGCATGTGCCGGTCAATCCGCTGCTCAAGCGCGCGCAAGTGGCGCATATCCTTGGCGACAGCGGGGCGCGGCTGCTGATTTCCAACGCGGGGCGGCTGACGACGCTGGGGGAGGGCGATCTGGCCGGTGCAACCGCGCATGAGGAAAGCGCGGTGTGCGGGGCGGTCGATGCTTTCGATCCCCTGGGCCCTTCAGCGGCGGCGCCGGATGATCTCGCCGCGATCCTCTATACCAGCGGTTCGACCGGGCGGCCCAAGGGCGTCATGCTGAGCCATGCCAACTTGTGGCTCGGCGCGGTGAGCGTGGCGCATTACCTGGGGCTTACGGCGGCAGACCGCGTGCTGGCGGTGCTGCCGCTGGCGTTCGATTACGGCCAGAACCAGCTGCTTTCGACGTGGTATGCAGGGGGCTCCGTTGTGCCGCTGGATTACCTGATGGCGCGCGATGTGGCCAAAGCGGTGGAACGGTTCGACGTTACCACGATTGCTGCGGTGCCGCCGCTATGGGTGCAGTTGGTGGAGCTTGCATGGCCTGAAGCGGCGGCGCGAAAGCTCAGGCGGTTGACCAACAGTGGCGGGGCGCTCACCGAGCCGCTGGTGCGCGCATTGCGGGCGCGGTTCCCGCAAGCCCGGCTGTTTGCCATGTACGGGCTGACCGAGGCGTTCCGTTCGACTTATCTCGATCCCGCATTGATCGATGCGCACCCCACGTCGATGGGCAAGGCGATACCCTTTGCAGAAGTGATGATCGTCGCGGACGACGGGCATGAGGCGGCAGCGGACGAGGAAGGCGAACTGGTCCACGCCGGGCCGCTCGTCTCGCAGGGTTATTGGCAGGATGCACAGCGGACGGCGGAGCGGTTCAGGCCCGCGCCCGCGTTCTCCAGAATGGGCGGCATGGCGGTGTGGTCAGGCGACCGCGTGCGGCGCGATGCGGCGGGGCTGCTCCACTTTGCCGGGCGGCGCGACGCGATGATCAAGACGAGCGGCAACCGCGTCAGCCCGCAGGAAGTGGAGGACGCGGCAATTGCGACCGGTCTGGTGGCTGAAGCCGCGGCGCTGGGTCTGCCCGATCCGGCACTGGGGCAGGCGATCCATCTGGTTGTGCGGGCGAAGGGCGATGCGGCCGAGGCTGAGGCGGCGCTGCCGGGCGCGCTGGCCCGCGACCTGCCGGGTTTCATGGTGCCGCGCGTGATCCACTGGCGCACACAAATGCCCTTGGGCCCCAACGGCAAGCTCGACCGGACTGGTCTTTACCAGGAATTATCGGCCTGCGTGGCACAGGGCAGATCATGAAGCCGCTTGGCCCCATCCCTTCAGGATTCGCCGCGATCGATGGCGAGCTTGCCATCGGCGGGCGCAAGGCGTCAGCGCTGGTGGCCGAGGCAGGCACGCCGATGTTCGTTTATGACGGGGCGCTGATCACGGCGCGTGTTGCGGCGCTAAGGGCTGCGCTGCCGGAGCGGCTCGGCCTGCACTATGCGATGAAGGCCAATCCCTATCCGCCGCTGCTGCGGCACATGGCTGGGCTGGTCGACGGCTTCGACATCGCCTCGGGCGGTGAACTGGCCATGGCGGAAGCGGCTGGTGTGCCGGCCGAGCGGATCAGCTTTGCAGGGCCGGGCAAGCGCGATGCGGATCTTGAAGCGGCGATCATCAAGGGCGTGACGCTGAACCTTGAATCCCCGCGTGAAGCCGAGCGGGCGCTGGCGTTGGCCGAGCGGCTGGGCCGCGCGCCAAAGTTGGCGATCCGGGTCAATCCTGACTTCGATCTCAAGGGATCGGGCATGAAGATGGGCGGCGGTGCCAAACCTTTCGGCGTCGATGCGGCGGCGGTGCCTGCGCTCGTGCGGCAGATCATCGCTGCCGGGGCGGAGTGGCGCGGCTTTCACATCTATGCGGGAAGCCAGACGCTGGATGCCGCCGCGATTGCGGACATGCAGGCCGCGACAATTGCGCTCGCGGCGCGGCTGGCTGAGGAAAGCGGGGCTCCGCTGCCGGCCTGCAATCTGGGCGGCGGGTTTGGCATCCCTTATTTTCCGGGCGACGTCCCGCTTGATCTCGGTGCGGTGGGTGCCGCGCTTGGCGCGCAGTTCGCTGCGCTCCCCGAGGTGCTGCTCCAGACCGCTTTCTGCATCGAGCTCGGGCGCTATCTCGTTGGTGAAGCAGGCGTTTATCTGGCGCGGATCATCGATCGCAAGGAAAGCCACGGAGAGATATTCCTCGTCACCGATGGCGGGCTGCACCATCAGCTTGCGGCAAGTGGCAACTTCGGCACCGTGGTGCGGCGCAACTACCCCAGCGCCATCGCCACGAAATTCGGCGCAGCGCCCGAGGAAGAGGCCAGTATCGTCGGCTGCCTGTGTACTCCGCTCGATCGGTTGGCGGACCGGGGAGCCTTTCCGCGCGCCGAAGAGGGCGATCTGGTCGCGGTGTTCTGCGCCGGTGCCTATGGTGCCAGCGCGAGCCCGGTGAACTTCCTGGGACACGGCCCTGCCGCTGAATGTCTGGTTAACGCAACATCCTGATTTCTAGGTATTAACGATTAGGCTGAGCGGCGTCCCGTTACGGGACCTTGGCGGAAATGCGCTTGTGCCCATGTCCTCGCGCGGATCAGTACTAACGGTATCTTCACCCTTTTTGGCGATAGCCGGGAAGTCATGGGAGGTCCCCATAGTCCCGCTACGGGACGAATGAGACAGCCTGCCCGGTGCGCGCAAAGGACGTTCAATGCCCAAATATACGCGTGATTCCCGCTCTGTGGCCAGCCTGCTGGCCTTTGCGGCCACGCTGAGCCTGCTGCTCGGCGGCTGCGCGGGTGGCGGCGGAAGCGCGCAATTGCCGCCCGCGTCGTTCGTGGCGCTGCAGGAAGGCCCGGGCGAGGAATACGTGATCGGGCCGCTCGACGATCTCACCATCTTCGTCTGGCGTAATCCCGAGCTTGGAGCGTCGGTACAGGTGCGGCCGGACGGGCGCATTACCACGCCGCTGATCACCGACATGCCGGCCGTGGGCAAGACCCCCTCGATGCTCGCCGAGGATATCAAGCTCCAGCTCTCGCAGTACATTCAGGAGCCGATCGTCTCGGTCATCGTCAACAAGTTCTCGGGCACCTTTAGCCAGCAGGTCCGTGTTGTCGGCGCGACCGGCAAGCCGGCTTCGATCCCCTACCGCGCCAACATGACGCTGCTCGATGCGATGATCGCAGTGGGCGGCCTTTCCGAATATGCCGCCGGCAACAAGGCGCGGCTGGTGCGTTTTGACAAGCAGACCGGCCAGCAGAAGGAATACAGCGTGCGGATTGGCGATCTGCTGCGCAAGGGCGATACGCGCGCCAATGTCATGCTGATGCCGGGGGATGTGATCATCATTCCCGAAAGCACGTTCTGAGGATGCCGCCGGCATGACGAGCATCTACGAAGAAGTGCGCATCGCGCTCTACGGTATCTGGCACCGGCGCTGGCTGGCGCTGGGCGTGGCGTGGCTGGTCTGCCTGCTCGGCTGGCTGGTGGTCGCCGCAGTGCCCAATACCTACGAATCGAAGGCGCGCATCTTCGTCCAGATCGACGACGTGCTGTCCGATCAGATCGGCATCGGCGGGGACCGCAAGCGCGACATCGAGCGCGTGCGCCAGACGCTGACCAGCTCGGTCAATCTCTCCAAGGTCGTGCGCGCCACCCGGCTGGGCGACAAGGTGACCTCCGACAAGCAGATGGAGGTGGCCGTCGCGGCCCTTGCCAAGAACGTCAAGGTGCTGAGCCAGCAGGATAACCTGTTCGAGATCACCGGCTATTCGGGCAGCAAGGCCTATTCTGACGTCCAGAACGCCAAGCTCGCGCAGGACATCGTGCAGAAGATGATCGACATCTTCCGCGAGGAAAACCTTGCCGGCGGGCGCGGCGAAATGAGCGACACGCTGGCCTTCATGGACCAGCAACTGGCTGACCGGCAGAAAGACCTCGAAGCCGCGGAGCAGAAGCGTCAGGCCTTCGAGGCCAAGAATGCCGAGATGATGCCGGGCAATGCCTCGCTGTCGAGCAAGATCGAAGGCGCGCGCGCCGAACTGCGCGGCGTGGAATCCGATCTCCTTGCAGCGCAGAGCGCGCTCGCTTCGGTGCGCGGACAGCTTTCGGGCACTCCGCCGACGATCATGATGCCCGGCGTGAGCGGCGGTGCGCGAGGTTCGCTTGCGCAGGCGCAGGCCGAACTCAGCGCGATGCGCGCACGCGGGCTGACCGACAGCCACCCGGACGTGATCGCGCTCAAGGCGCAGGTCGCTTCGCTCCAGCGCGCGGCGGCGGGTGAAAGCGGCCCCGGCGGCATGCCGAACCCTGCCTATTCCTCGCTCCAGTCGATCAAGGCAGACCGCGAGGCGAGCATCGTCGCGCTGCAATCGCGCCGCGCCTC
>CANGJI010000009.1 GCA_947454135.1 Sphingomonadaceae bacterium | reverse complement strand
ACTCGCGGCCCTCTGAACGCTCCAGCGCCAGCCAGTCGACGAACTCCGGATCGCCCGGTCCGCCCAGCCGTGCGAGCAGTGCGATCCACCCCGCGATCAGATCGGTTCGCCAGCCAATGGCCCCGCGGGCCCCTTCGATCCTTGCGCGCGCCGGGCCGTCCAGCCAGTCCGGCCCATCCTCGATCAGCGCTTCCAGACGCAGGGCAAGCCGCATCAACGGCTGGCGCAGTGCCTCCAGCGCTTCCTGCGCGCGGCCTGCCACTTCGATGAAGGCTCCGCCGAGCTGCGCTGCCTCGGTCTCCAGCCCATAGCCCGCTTCCTGCCCGCCGCTTTCATCGCGCGAGAGCACGAGTTCGCGCGTCTCCGCCAGCAGGTCTTCGATCGGGCCGAACGGGGCGCCTTCGACAATCCGTGCGAGCCAGCCATCGCCCGGCAGCGCGGTCGCCGCCTCGCGCGCATCGGCAATCGCGCGCGCGCCGTCTGCATCGTAGCTCGCCACGTCGGCGAGGCGCGCGGCAAGGCCTCGCCGGCGCCCGCGCTGGTTGCCCTCCGGCCCGATCACCCAGCGCCGCAGCTCGACCGTTTCCGCACCCGTCAGCGCGGCGGCAAAGGTGCTGTCCGCCGCCTCGAACACGTGATGGCCCTCGTCGAACACGATTCGCGTTGGCCGCTGCGCCGGTTCTCGCGCGCGGGCGGCGTTGATCATCACCAGCGCATGGTTGGCGATGACCAGTTCCGCCCCCGCCGAAGCGCGCGCGGCCCGCTCGATGAAGCACTTCCGGAAATGCGGGCACCCCGCATAGACGCATTCGCCGCGCTGGTCGGTGAGCGCGGTAATCCCCCGCTTGCGAAACAGCGTGCCCAGCCAGCCCGGCAGATCGCCGCCGATCATGTCGCCGTCCTGCGAATAGGCTGCCCAGCGCGCAACCAGCTGCGCCATGATCGCTGGCCGCCCGGTGAAGCCACCTTGCAGCGCGTCCTCGAGATTCAGGAGGCAAAGGTAGTTCTCGCGCCCCTTGCGCACCACGACCGGCGGACCCGGTCTCCCCGAACGCTCGGGCGGGAACGCGGCGCGGCTCTCGCGCCGAAGCTGGCGTTGCAGCGCCTTGGTATAGGTCGAAACCCAGACGGTGCCGCCCGATTGCTCCGCCCAGAGCGAGGCGGGGGCGAGGTAGCCGAAGGTCTTGCCCGTGCCCGTTCCTGCCTGCGCCAGCACCATGTGCGGCTGGCGCTGGCCGGCGCGCGGCGCGAACATCGCCCCCGCCGCGCGCGCATAGGCCTGCTGGGCCGGCCGGGATTCGGCGTCCGCACCGGTCAGTTCGGCAAGCCGCGCCGTGATTGCTTGCGGCTCCAGCACGATCTGCGCGGGCTGCGGCCGCTCTGGCGTTTCCTCCCACTCCGGCAGGCGGGAGAACAGCCAGCGTTCTGCGCGGTTCGGCTGGGCGATGCGCGGGCTGAGCAGGGCCGCCCAGGGCCAGCGCAGCCGCACCAGCGATTGCAGCGCGCTCCACGCGCCTTCGCGTTCGGGCCAGGCAGTGTCTTCGCACGTCGCCAGCAAGGCCTCCGCAGCCGCCTGGAGCAGCGCGGGAACCGCATCGTCGCTGGCGGGCTCGGGCAATCCCACTGCCTGTGCCAGCCCCTTGGGGGTCGGTACCATGAACCGCGCCGGATGCACGAAGGCATAGAGCTCCAGCAGATCGAGCCCGGAGAGGTCCGGATACCCGAGCCTGCTCGCGATCAGCGGCGCGTTGAGCAGCAGCAGCGGCGTATCTGCGGCCGCCATGATGGCTTCGCCCTTGCCCACCGGGCGCGTGCCGCCAAGGCGATCCTGCGCAGCATCGCGCAGCCAGCAGCCGCTGTGGCTGGCATGTATCGCGGGGAGGGAAGTGGCAGCCATCGCCCCCCACTAGAGAGGAAAGCCACCGGCTGGGCAAGCGTGAGGCCTACGGGCTTTCCCCGATGGGTTTCACACCGCGTTGCAGGGCGTTTGCCTTAAACCCGGCAAGGTTCGGCCGTTCTGGCCTTTCGGGACATGCACGGGGCCTCGCGCCCCATCCCATAGTGGAGAATGGGTATCATGGCAGTCATCAATACCAATATCAGCGCGATCCGCGCCGCGAACGCCTCGAACAGCGCTTCGAAGATGGCGGGTGTCGCGATGGAGCGCCTTTCAACGGGCAAGCGCATCAACGGCGCCAAGGACGACGCTGCCGGCCTTGCGATCACCACCACCATGACCTCGCAGATCAAGGGCATGAGCCAGGGCATCCGCAACGCCAACGACGGCATCAGCTTCGCGCAGACCGCCGATGGCGCGCTCAATGAAGTCACCGCGATGCTGCAGCGTATCCGCGAACTGGCGATCCAGGCGAAGTCGGCGACTTATACCGACACTGACCGCACATCGATGCAGTCCGAAGTCGCCAACCTTACCGCGCAGGTCAGCGAAGTGCTGGAAAAGACCACGTTCAACGGCACCAAGCTGTTCACCGTGGTCGGCGCCGCGCCAGCTGCGAACGGTTCGGACGATGCGACTTTCTCGATCCAGACGGGCAGCAACACCACCGATACGGTCGATCTGCGCAGCAAGGCGATCGATGGCACCAAGCTCTTCGGCGGCACCAACACGACCTACGATCCGGCCACGAACCCGCAGGCGATCGACGTGAGCACGGCGACGCTTGCCGGCACCACGATGGACAACGTCGATGCCTCGCTCACCGCGATCAACGTCGCGCGCGCTGAATTCGGCTCGGGCCAGAACCGCCTCGAATCGGTGATCAACAACCTCACCGACAACGTGACGAACCTCTCGGACGCGCGCAGCCGCATTCTCGATACGGACTATTCCGCCGAAACGACCGCGATGGCCAAGGCCCAGATCCTGAGCCAGGCTTCGACCGCGATGATCGCGCAGGCCAACCAGGCCCAGCAGAACGTCCTCTCGCTGCTCAAGTAACCCTTCCTCCCCTCCCGCTTGCGGGAGGGGCTGGGGGTGGGCCTGTCAGGCCTCGCCCGTTCAGGCGTCCTCGAACCCCACGAAGGTCGCCGCTTCCGCCACCGACTTGCGCTCCGATACCACGGCATTGGCCGGGAACGTATCGTCCGGCCAGCCCAGCGCGATGCTCTTCATGATCACCTGATCGTCGGCGATCCCGGCATGTTCGCGCACCACCGGGCTCTGCATGATGCCCTGGCTGTTGATCACCGTGCCGAGCCCGCGCGACCAGGCCGCGTTGACGAGCGCGTTGACCACACCGCCGCAATCGAACGGGGTGTCGTCGCTGCCTTCGAGCACCTTGTCATAGGTCACGATCACGCAGACCGGCGCGTCGAACTGGCGGAAGCCGCGCAGCACCCAGTCCTGCCGCATCGCAGCGTCATCGCGCGCGATGCCCATCGCGGAAAACAGCTGCTTCGCCACGCCGATCTGCCGCTCGCGGTGGACCCCGGCAAACGGCTCGCCTTTGCGAAACTCGCGCGAATCCGGCACGCCTGCCAGAATCCGCTCGGTATTCCCCTGCCGGATGCGCGCCAGCGGTTCTCCGGTGATCACGTAGAAATTCCACGGCTGCGTGTTCATCGAAGTCGGCGCGCGCATCGCCAGGGCAAGAATTTCCTCGATCAGCTTCTGCGGCACCGGATCGGGCTTGTAGCCCCGGATGCTGCGCCGCCCGAGCATGACCTCATCGAATTCCATAACCTCTCCCCCATCATTCTTTCCCTTGCGGTAGCCACCCCGCGCCCCCGCACACAAGCTTTTCCTTGCGCTGGCGGGGGGCATCCGCAAAAGGGACGACGCTATGGAAAACGCAGAAAACGCCGCGCCGCAGGATATCTTCACCGCCAGCCAGACTTCCAAGGCCTGGCCGTTCGAGGAAGCGCGCAAGCTGGTCAAACGCTTTCCCGGCGGCAAGCGCGATGCGAACGGGGAACTCGTCCCCGTGCTGTTCGAAACCGGCTACGGTCCCTCGGGCCTCCCGCATATCGGCACGTTCCAGGAAGTGCTGCGCACCACGCTCGTGCGCCGCGCCTATGAAACACTGACGAGCGGCCACCCCACGCGCCTCGTCGCCTTCTCGGACGACATGGACGGCCTGCGCAAGGTGCCGGACAACGTGCCCAACAAGCAGGTGCTGGCCGAAAAGCTTGGCCACCCGCTCACCCGCATCCCCGATCCCTTCGAAAAGTTCGAGAGCTTCGCGCATCACAACAACGCGATGCTGCGCCAGTTCCTTGACCAGTTCGGGTTCGACTACGAATTCGTTTCGGCCAGCGACCGCTACAATTCGGGTGCCTTCGACGAAGCACTGAAGAACGTCCTGCGCAATTTCGGCGCGATCATGGACATCATGCTCCCCACCCTGCGTGAAGAGCGCCGCCGCACCTATTCGCCGGTCCTGCCGATCAGCGAAAAGACTGGCGAAGTGCTGCAGGTACCCGTCGAGGTCGTCGACGCCGAGGCTGGCCTCGTACGCTTCGAGGATCAGGGCGAAGTGGTCGTCCAGTCGATCCTCGGCGGCAAGTCCAAGCTGCAGTGGAAGGTTGATTGGGGCATGCGCTGGACCGCGCTCGGCGTCGATTACGAGATGTGCGGCAAGGACCTCACCGACAGCCACCTCTATTCGGGCCGCATCGCGCAGGTGCTCGGCGGCCGCCGCCCGGAAGGCCTGATCTACGAGCTGTTCCTCGACGAGAACGGCGAGAAGATTTCCAAGTCCAAGGGCAACGGCCTCACCATCGAGCAGTGGCTCGAATACGGCAGCGAGGAAAGCCTAGGCTTCTACCTCTTCCGTGAGCCCAAGAGCGCCAAGTCGCTCCACGCCGGCGTCATCCCGCGCGCGGTCGATGAATACTGGCAGTTTCGCGAGAAGCTCCCCAGCCAGCCGATCGAGCAGCAACTCGGCAACCCGGTCTGGCACCTGCTGCGCGCCAATGGCGATACCAGCGGGGCTGGCGATAAGCTTCCGGTCACGTACGGCCTCCTGCTCAACCTCGTCGGCGTGCTCGGCGCGCAGGCGACGCGGGCGCAGGTCTGGTCCTACCTCGGCAACTATGTCGAGAACGCCGATCCGGCCGCGCATCCCGCGCTCGACGGCCTCGTTACCTCGGCACTTGCCTACAACCGCGATTTCGTCGCCCCGACGCTGAAGCGCCGCAAGCCCGAGCCCAATGAGGCTGCCGCTCTCGCCGCGCTCGACGCCGAACTTGCCGCAACCGACGACAGCGCCAGCGCGGAGGATCTCCAGACCCTCGTCTACGAGATCGGCAAGGACCCGCACTACGGCATCGGCGCGCTGCGCGATTGGTTCAAGGCGCTCTACGAGACCTTGCTTGGCTCAAGCCAGGGCCCCCGCATGGGCAGCTTCATCGCGCTCTACGGGATCGAGGGGACGCGCCGCCTGATCGCGGAAGCGCTGGAAGGTGTGGACCTCCCGGCAGAGGACTGACGCGCCAACTTGTAGATTTCTTGCAGTGGATAGGGCAACAACTCGGTCATTCTTGCAGAGTAATCATAACCTCCAACCGCGTCCGATCCCGGAAGTTGTTGGAACCGACGTGACAAATTGAGCGGAGCGAATTAGCGCTTCTGGTGTGACCGTGATCGAACTCCCCAAAGACCGCATTGATACCTCAAAAGTCAGCGCCTCGACGCCGATAGATCCTCGCAAGCTCGCGCGCGACCTGCAGGATTTTCGCGATCCCAAGCCGCTGCGCAGCGGATGGGAGCTCGCCATCACTCTGCTTCCGTTCCTTGCCCTGTTTGCGCTGATCGCGATCGCCGTGAACGCGGGCATCTATCTGGCGCTGCTGGCAACGCCGTTGGCGGGGCTGTTTCTGCTGCGCCTGTTCATCATCCAGCACGATTGCGGGCACGGCTCGTTCCTGCGCAAGCGGGGCAGCAATGATTGGATCGGCCGGGCGCTCGGTGCCCTCACCCTGACCCCGTATGACTGCTGGCGCCATTCCCACGCGCTCCATCACGCCGCCACCGGCAATCTGGACAAGCGCGGCTTTGGCGATGTGGATATGCTCACCCTGCGTGAATATCAGGATCGCACGTGGCTGGAGCGGCTCTCCTATCGCCTCTATCGCCATCCGCTGGTCCTGCTCGGCCTCGGCCCGGCCTATCTCTTTCTGCTGCGCCACCGGCTCCCCATCGGCCTGATGAAGGAGGGCGCGGTCTATTGGATCAGCGCCATCGGCACCAATCTGTTGACAGCGTTGATCCTTGCCGTGCCGCTGTACTTCTTCGGTTTCGGCGTCACCGCGCTGGTATTCTTCCCCGTGCTGCTGAGTGCCGCGTCGATGGGGGTATGGCTGTTCTATGTGCAGCACCAGTTTCCGGAAGCGCACTGGGACCGTTCAGGCGATTGGTCGTTCCACGATGCAGCCCTGCTCGGCAGTTCATACCTCGAACTGCCGCCCATTCTGGCGTGGTTCACCGGCTACATCGGCATCCACCACATCCACCATCTGGTGAGCCGGATCCCGTTCTACCGCCTGCCCGAAGCGCTCAAGGCGCATCCGTCCCTGCGCGATCTGAACCGGTTCAATGCGCTGCAGGCGTGCGGCACATTGTCCCTCGCCCTGTGGGATGAAGATCGGCGCGGCATGGTCACCTTCCGCGAGGCGGCCCGGCCAGGCGCCTAGCGTCCGCTAATACCACGGCCGCGCGCGGTACCACTTCGTCACGATATACTTGACGCCCTGCTCCACCGGACGCCCGGCGTGCAAGGTCAGCGGATTGGGCTTGCCGTCGCGCCCCATGTTGTTCCACACGAGCAGTGCGCCCTTTTGCGGCGGGATCGAGATCGGGACTTTGGGAAATTCGGTCGCGCCGCCCGCTTCGACCGGGGACAGGTAGCCCATCGCCGTCCAGGTGCGCTGGCCGCCGCGGCCTTCCTCTGTCGGCCAATAGCTTGCCGATGTGTCGAAATAGTCGAAATGCGCGCGGAATTGCTGGCCCGGCTCGTAGCGCTGGCCCTGGATCACTTCGCCATGGGCGTGCTCGATGCCGAGGAGATCGTCGATCCGCCGCTCCAGCATCCTGATGAAGGGATCGTCCGGGTCAACGTCGCCGCTGTAGCTCGTCCTGCCGCTATCGGCGTTGCCATGATAGGTGGGGGAAGGGCGCGCGACTGCATCGACCATGCGGATCAGCCGCGCGCATTCTTCGGCCGTGAAGAAGTCTGCCACCCCGTAGATCTCGATCGCATCGACCGGCAGGCGATAGACGCTGGGATCGGCATCAAGCCGCGCGCGTACACGTTCGCCCACCTTGGCGAGCGCGGGGGCATCCTTTGCATCAGGCCGGGAGCGACGAAATCCGATCATCGGGCGCTCATGCCGCAGGCGCTGGACGCTGCCAAGTGGAAGGTGGTAAACTCCGGTCCTTCCCATGTATCACCATGCTGACGTTGTTCAGGTAGTCAGGGCAACTAAAGTTTAATCCAATCCGGATCAGATTTTTGCTCAGCAGACTTACCTAAACTGCGCAATTTGGTTACATAAATAGCGGAACTGATAGTTGATAAATCATAACAGTCCCAAGGTCGCGTAACCATAAAAACTGACCGTGTAACCAGTCAGGGCCACTGCACCGATCCCCGGCGGCGAGGTGATGTGCTTGGCGGCGAACGTTTCCTTGGAATGCGAGGAATTTGTTTTGGACGGTCATGTCGACTTGGATGCAGAGACGCTTCGCATCGCCAAGCTGCTTTATGAAGCGCGGCGCCGCCGTGACGCGGCGAGCCCGATCAAGGGCCTTTTCGGTGAGCCGGGCTGGGATATTCTGCTGGACCTGTTCATTGCCCGCAAAACCCGCACGGCCTTGCAGGTTTCCAGTGTCTGCGCGGGCGCGGGCCTGCCTTCGACCACGGTGCTCCGCTGGATCGCCCGGCTTGAGAGTGAAGGGTTGATCGTGCGCGTGGCGGATCAGGAAGATGCCCGCCGTCGCTACGTCAACCTGACGGCGCGGGGCCTCCGGCTGACGACATCTCTGCTTGATGCCATCGGTTCAATCCCATGAAGATCGAACCCCTGGGCGCCTGAGTTCAGGTCAGCCTGCTCAGCAGATCACGGGCGAAGGCCGACAGGGTATCGTCGCGCGCACCCATGATCACGATCCGGTCTCCGGGCAGGGCAAGCTCTGCTATCCGTGCGGCACAGTCGGCGCGTGCCGGGATATGTTCGGCCGTGCCGCCATGCTCCCGGATCAATTCGACGATCCGCGCGCTGCCGACCGAGCGGTCGACCGTCCCGCCGAAGTAGACCGGATCGCACAGGATCGTGCGATCATCCGGCGCCAGCCGCGTCGCCAGCACTTCGGAGAGTTCCGCGCCCATCTGGCGCAGCGGGCCGTAGCCGTGCGGCTGGAAGAACGCGATCACGCGGCCGGGATGCGCCTTCAGCGTGGCGAGTGTCGCGGCGACTTTCTCCGGATTGTGTCCGAAGTCATCGATCACCGTCACGCCGGCAGGGCTCGTCCCCACGACGTCGAACCGGCGGGCAAGGCCGGCATATGTCCCCAGCGCCTGCACCGCATCGGCGAGCGGTACGCCGGCAGCATGGGCTGCGGCGAGCGCGGCCAGCGCGTTGGAAAGGTTGTGCCGTCCCGGCACTTTCAGCACCAGCGCGTGACGTTCGCTGGTGCTGCGCTGCTCGACCGTCGCGGCAATTCCGAGCGGCGATTCGGCCACAGTGCCCTCGGCCACACCGATTTCGGCCAGGTGCGCATCTATGCCGAAAGTAAGCGCGCTGCCTGACACGCGGCTGGCGAGCGCGGCGCTTTCCGCATCGTCGAGATTGACCACTGCAGTTTTCGCCCGCGCGAGAAAATCCCCAAACAGGCTGCGCAGTTCCTCGAGGCTCTTGTGATCGAGGCTGACGTTGTTGAGCACCGCGATCGTGGGAACGTAAGCTGCGATCGAGCCGTCGCTTTCGTCCACTTCGGATACGAACGGTCCCTCCGCACTGCCGACCCGCGCGCTGGCAAAGGGCGCATCCGGCCCCGCGAAGTTCTTCATCACCGCGCCGTTCATGATCGTCGGATCCTGTCCGCAGGCGGTAAGGATCCACCCCAGCATCCCCGTCACGGTCGATTTGCCGCTGGTTCCGCCGACCGCGATGCTCACGGGCGCGGCGTTGAACAGGGTGGAGAGCAGGTCCGCCCGGCGCATCCGGCGGCAGCCAAGCTCGGCCGCGCGAACCATCTCCGGCACGGTGTCCTCCACCGCCGCCGAGGCGACAAGAATCTGTTCGTCCGAGGTGATCCCGCTGCCGTCCTGCGGGTGCAGCACGAAGCCGAGGCTTTCCAGCCACGCGAACTTTTCCGGCGTGCGGCCCTGATCGCGGCTCCGGTCTGACCCTGCGATCTCAGCGCCCTTGCCGCGCAGGATCAGCGCGAGCGGCAACATGCCCGAGCCGCCGATGCCGCAGAAGAACCAGGGATGTGCGGTAAGGTTTGCAGCGTCGTCCATGCTCATGGGCCAAAGCGGTATGCGCCCTTGCGGCGTAGCGCAACCGGGTTAGGAAGGCTCATGCCCCGCCCGGCCGCCCGTATCGCCATCTGCGCGCCAGCTCGCCCGATCACGCCGGGCGATGCTGCGGCGGTCAGTGCGCTTGCCGGCGGAGTGCCGGGTATCGAACTGGTGTTTCATCCGCAATGCTTCCTTGAAGCAGGGCATTTTGCCGGCACGGATGCACAGCGGCTCGCGGCGTTCCTCGAGTGCGCCAATGATCCTGCGTTCGATGCCGTCTGGTTCGCGCGCGGCGGCTATGGCTCCAACCGCATCGCCGCCTCTGCCATCGCCGGGCTGGAGGGAGCGGCCCGGGCCAAGGCTTTCCTCGGCTATTCCGATACCGGCTATCTCCTTGGCGCACTGTACCGCGCAGGCGTGGGGCATTCCGTCCATGCCCCGATGCCCGGCGATATCCGCCGCGAAGGCGGCGCGCAGGCAGTGCTCCGCAGCCTGCGCTGGCTGGCCGGAGACCGCTCGGGCGAGGAGCCTGCGCAGGACGGGCATCCGCGCGCAGCATTCAATCTCACCACGCTCGCGATGCTCTGCGGCACGCCCCTGATGCCCGATCTCACCGGCCATGTCGTGATGGTCGAGGAAGTCTCCGAACACCTCTACGCCGTCGACCGCCTGTTCTTCCATCTCACCGCGCACATCAAGGGCGTTGCCGGCCTGTGCCTTGGCCGGATTGGCGACGTTCCGGAAAACGACGTCGATTTCGGTGCCGACGAGGAAGCGATCGCCCGCGATTGGTGCGCCCGCGCAGGCATTCCCTACCTCGGCCGCGCCGATATCGGGCACGATATTGATAACAAGATTGTCGCATTCGGACTTGAGGCGCCTCAAGCGAATCACTAGGCGCGCACCTTCACAGGAGGAGTGTGTTGATGCGGGCATTCGTTTTTCCGGGGCAGGGCAGCCAGAAGCTGGGCATGGGTGCAGAACTCGCCGCCGCCAGCGCCGCCGCGCGCGAGGTTTTCGAAGAAGTCGATGATGCGCTCGGCCAGAAGCTCTTCACGCTGATGACGCAAGGGCCCGAAGACGAACTCACGCTCACCGCCAATGCCCAGCCTGCGATCATGGCCAATGCCATCGCCGTGCTGCGCGTCCTCGAAAAGGAATGCGGCCTCGTGCTCGCGGACAAGGCGCAGTTCGTGGCTGGCCACAGCCTCGGTGAATACACCGCGCTCTGCGCTGCCGGGGCCTTCAGCCTGGCCGATACCGCCCGCCTGCTGCGCCTCCGCGGCTCCGCCATGCAGGCCGCCGTGCCGGTGGGCGTCGGCGCGATGTGTGCGCTGCTCGGCGCCGATATCGAGAAGGCGACCGCACTCGCCGCCGCCGCCGCCGAAGGTGAGGTCTGCACCGTCGCCAATGACAACGATCCCGGCCAGGTCGTCCTTTCCGGCCACAAGGCCGCGATCGAGCGTGCCATTGCCATGGTCAAGGATCACGGCATCAAGCGCGGCGTGCCGCTCCCCGTGTCCGCGCCGTTCCACTGCCCGCTGATGCAGCCCGCCGCAGATGCCATGGCCGAGGCGTTCGAGAAGACACCCCCGGGCCCGCTGCGCGTCACCCTCATGGCCAACGTCACTGCCGCACCCGTCACCGATCCTGCCGAAGTCCGCCGCCTCCTCGTCGAGCAGGTCACCGGACGTGTCCGCTGGCGCGAAAGCATGATCGCGCTGGGCGCTGCTGGCGTGACCCACTTTGCCGAACTTGGCGGCAAGGTCGTTGGTCCGATGATCAGCCGCAGCGTCAGCGACGTCACGGTTGCCAGCGTGGTCGGCATGGCCGATATCGAAGCCTTCGCGAAGGAACTCTAAGCCATGGAACACCGCCTCTTCGATCTCACCGGCATGACTGCCCTCGTGACCGGCGCTGCCGGCGGCATCGGCTCGGCCATCAGCCACGCGCTGGCGAAGCAGGGCGCGCGCCTTGCGCTTTCCGGCACGAACCCCGGCAAGCTGCGCGCGTTCCGTGAGGAGCTTAACGACACCTACGGGCACGACCATGTCGAGATCACCTGCGATCTCTCGAACACCGAGCAGGTCGAGCATCTCGTCCCCGCCGCGATCGACACGCTCGGCAAGGTCGATATCCTCGTCAACAACGCCGGCATCACGCGTGACAACCTCGCGATGCGCATGAAGGACGAAGAGTGGGACGCGGTGATCCGCGTGAACCTCGAGGCGGCTTTCCGCCTCATGCGCGCGGCCTCGAAGCCGATGATGAAGGCGCGCTTCGGCCGCATCATCACGATCACCAGCGTGGTCGGCGCGACGGGCAATCCCGGTCAGGTCAACTACGCCGCCGCCAAGGCCGGCCTCGTCGGCATGTCGAAGAGCCTCGCGCAGGAACTCGCCAGCCGCGGCATCACGGTGAACTGCGTCGCTCCCGGCTTCATCCGCACCGCGATGACCGACGTGCTCCCCGATGCGCAGAAGGACGCGCTCAACGCGCGCATCCCGATGGGCCGCATGGGTGAGGGCGGGGACATCGGCGCGGCGGTCGCCTACCTCGCCAGCCGCGATGCGGGCTATGTCACCGGGCAGACGCTGCACGTGAACGGCGGCATGGCGATGTTGTCCTGAGCAGGCCTGTCCCGAGCAGACCGGTGCGGCGCACGCTATTGCTGCTGGCGCCCATCCAGCTGGCGCTTGCCGCCATGCCGCTCACGGCCCATGCGCGTGCGCCCCAGGCGCTTGCCTGCGCGGTCATCGCTGCGCCCGAGGGGCTCGATGCGCAGCTCGCCGAGGGTATGCTCACGCTTGACGAAACGCGCAGCAAGCCCGCGCTCGATACGCTTCATGCGCTGGTCGATCGCTGCGCTGCTGACCAGTTCCTGAGCGACAAGGAGCGCGATGCCTACTTCGGCTACGTGCTTGGCCGCATGGCGCGCGACGGGCTTGATGCCCGGCTCAAGGCAGAGGGCATTCCCTCCGATCTCATCGACAAGGCGCTCGATATCGGCCCCGGCAATGCCAACAATCCCGCCACACAAGTGACGCAGGGCGATCTGCGCCGGGTTTCCGCCGCGCTCAGCGAGGCGGGGCATGATCCGGCCAAGGTAACCCCTGTTGGCTGGGGGCTGATTACGGCGTGGATCGCCGCCACTGCGCAGATGTTCGATGCCCTGCGCGTGCTTGATTGAGCCCGCAGCCCAAACCCGCCGTTTTCGCTGCATTTATGCACAGCTTCGCCGCCGTGGATGCGGCTGGCGCTTGCCCGTGGCGGGGCGCGCGTTAAGGAAGATAGTCCAGCAACAACCAGTCTCTGCAGGCGATTCCGCCGATGCAGGGATCTTAGCCAGACGGCCCTGACCGTTCCTCGATGCGGACCGGCCCGGGCAGGGGACACGAACGAGAATGAAGGCCACGATCGAACGCGCGACCTTGCTACGCTGCCTGTCCCACGTGCAATCGGTGGTGGAGCGGCGCAACACGATTCCGATCCTTTCCAACGTGCTGATCGAGGCTGCGCCCGATAGCTCGGTGCGCGTGATGGCAACCGACCTCGATCTGCAGATCATCGAGACGATGCCCGCCCGCGAAGTGGAGCGTCCCGGCGCGATCACCGTATCCGCGCATCTCCTCTTCGATATCGCCCGCAAGCTGCCCGATGGTAGCCAGGTCAGCCTCGATGCCTCGGAAGGCCGCATGGTCGTGAAGGCCGGGCGCAGCCGCTTCCAGCTGCCGACGCTGCCGCGCGATGATTTCCCGGTGATCGTCGAAGGCGATCTGCCGACCAGCTTCGAAGTCCCCGCGCGCGTTCTGGCCGAACTGATCGACCGCACCCGCTTCGCGATCTCGACTGAAGAGACCCGCTACTACCTCAACGGCATCTTCCTGCATGTCGCCGATGAAGCCCAGCCGGTGCTCAAGGCGGCCGCAACCGACGGCCACCGCCTGGCCCGCTACACGATCCCCCGGCCGGATGGCGCCGAAGGCATGCCCGATGTGATCGTGCCGCGCAAATGCGTGGGCGAACTGCGCAAGCTGCTCGAAGACGTGCTCGACACCGCTGTCCTCGTCGATCTTTCGGCGAGCAAGGTGCGCTTCACGCTTGGCGGCGAACACGGCGTCGTTCTCACCAGCAAGCTGATCGACGGCACCTTCCCGGATTACAGCCGCGTCATCCCCACGGGGAACGACAAGCTGCTCCGCCTCGATCCGCGCAGCTTCTTCGAAGGTGTGGACCGCGTCGCCACGATTGCCACCGAGAAGACCCGCGCGGTCAAGATGGCGCTCGAAAACGACAAGGTCACGCTCTCGGTCACCAGCCCGGAAAACGGAACGGCGGCGGAAGAGATCGCGGCGGAGTACCGCGCTGCGGGCTTCGAGATCGGCTTCAACGCCAATTATCTCAAGGACATCCTCAGCCAGATCGATGGCGATCTGGTCGAGCTGCACCTTGCCGATGCGGGCGCGCCGACCTTGATCCGCAAGGATGACAAGTCCGCCGCGCTCTACGTGCTGATGCCGATGCGCGTTTAGTTTGCGGTAATAACCTGCACTAAAGGGCAGGTGGGTTAACGTACATGTCCTTAGCGCTGCGTTGAGCAGCAGTTGAAGTCCGTGGCCATAGTCCGGTGGTGTCTGCCACACCATCGGAAAGCCAAGATGACCGATCGCTCATACGCACAGAAGCTCGCGTTTTTCTCGATCAATGCGGACGATCAGGGGCGGCTGAGGCCGATCGCCAAAGCCGTCGCCCAGGCTGGTCCCGCCGCGCTCGACAAGCTTTACAGCCGGATCGCAGCGACGCCGGAAACGGCCCGGCAGTTCTCCTCGCAGGCTGCCATGGCCTCGGCCCGCGCCAAGCAGATCGAACACTGGCAAGCGCTCTTCAGCGGCGGCGCCAACGCGGCCTATTTCGAGCGCGCCGAAAGGATCGGCAAGGTCCACGCCCGCATCGGCCTTGCGCCGCAGTGGTACATCGGTGCCTATGCCAGCGTTCTGGCACCGATCATCGAGAAACTGGCGGGGCCGCTGGCGAAGCGCCAGGGCAAGCAGATCGCCACGCTCGTCAAGATGGCGCTGCTTGATGTCGAGATTGCGGTCGCGACCTATTTTGCGGTGGAGGAGGAGCGTCGCAGCGAGGTGATCGACGCGCTTGGTGCCGCGCTCCAGCGCATGACCGACGGCGATTTCAGAACACCGCTCGATGTGCTCCCGCCTGAATACAGCGCGATCCAGAATGATTTCGAGTCAATGCGCAAGCAGGTCGGCAACGCGCTTGGCGATGTCGCGCAGACTTCGCGTGCGGTTGATGGCGGCGCGCAGGAAATCCGCCAGGCCTCGGACGATCTTGCGCGGCGGACCGAGCAGCAGGCGGCGAGCCTCGAGGAAGCCTCGGCAGCGATGACCACGCTTGCCGCCAGCGTCGGCCAAACCGCAGACGATGCCGCGCATCTCCACAATTCCGTGCAGGCCGCGCACGGCGATGCCCAGGCCGGGGGCGGTGTGGTCGGCGAAGCGGTCAAGGCGATGACCGACATCCACGATTCCGCGCAGGAGATCGGCAAGATCATCGCCACGATCGACGGCATTGCATTCCAGACCAACCTGCTCGCGCTCAATGCCGGGGTCGAGGCGGCGCGGGCCGGGGATGCCGGGCGCGGGTTTGCCGTGGTTGCCAACGAAGTTCGTGCGCTTGCACAGCGCTCGGCCGAAGCGGCGCTCGATATCAAGACCCTGATCGGCCAGAGCGCGGTGCAGGTCGAGCGCGGCGTCGCGCTGGTCGGGCAGACCGGCGACAGCTTCGCGCGGATCGTCGGCAAGGTGGGCGAGATCGCGGGCCTGGCCAGCAACATCGCCGCGGCTGCCAGCGCGCAGGCCTCGAACATCGGTCAGGTGCGCGAGACGGTGCGCGAGCTTGATGTCATGACGCAGCAGAATGCCGCCATGGTCGAGGAAGCGACAGCCGCCTCGCGCAGCCTTGCTGGCGAGGCGGACCGCATGGCCGCGCTTGTCAGCCGCTTTGCTCTGCAAGGGGCCGGCAGTGGCAGCGTCAGGGGCGACGTGGACCTCATGCGCCACGCCGCCTGAGCCGGTTCAGATGTCGACGACGATCTTGCCGAAGTGAGTATTGCTCGCCTGATGGCGAAATGCCCCGGCGAGGTCGGCGAGCGGGAAGTGGCTGTCGATCACCGGGCGGATGCCGTTGGCTTCCACCCCGGCGATCATGTCGAGCTGCATCGCGCGGCTGCCCACGGTGAGGCCCTGCACACGCAGGTTCTTGGCCATCAGCAGCGCGGTCTGCACCGGCCCGGCAAAGCCTGCCAGCACGCCGATCAGCGCGACATGACCGCCAACGCGGCTTGCCATCATCGACTGGTCGAGCGTGCCCGCGCCGCCGATCTCGACCACGCAGTCGACGCCCTGGCCGCCAGTGAGCTCCAGCACCTTGGCGCCCCAGGCAGGGACTTCCCTGTAGTTGATGAGCTCGTCCGCGCCGAGCGCACGGAGGCGCTCCAGCTTGGCGTCAGACGAACTCGTCGCGATCACGCGCGCACCTGCTGCCTTGGCGAACTGCAAGGCGAAGATCGAGACGCCGCCGGTGCCTTGCACCAGCACGGTCGATCCGGGCTTGACCGCACCGTCCACGAACAGCGCGCGCCACGCGGTGAGCCCTGCGCATGTCAACGTCGCGGCCTCGGCGGCGGAGTAGCCCTTGGGCACGCGGGTGAACCAGTTGGCCGAGGTGACGATTTCCTCGCGCGCATAGCCGTCGATGCCGTCACCGGGCACCGTCGTGAAGGCGGTCGCGGGCGGGGTGCCGTCGTCCCAGTTGGTGAAGAAGGTCGAGACGACGAGGTCGCCCGGCGCAAAGCCGGTCACCCCTGCGCCCACCGCCACGACTTCGCCCGCGCCGTCCGACATCGGAATGCGCCCTGCGGCAGCTGGCAGCATGCCGGTGACCACCGCGAAATCGTGGAAGTTGAGCGAAGAGGCGCGCAGCCGCACGCGGATCTCGCCGGGGCCGGGATCGCCGCAGTCCGGCAATTGGTCGAGATGGAGGCTGTCGAGCGTCGCCGGAGCGCCGATGCGGATTGCGGAAATGCTCATTATTCTGCTGCCTCCAGCATTTCGGCCTGTTGCGGCCCGCGCACCAGCACGCCGGGCACTGCGCCGGTCCAGGTGCCGTTCTCGAAGGTCACTTCGCCCGATTTGATCGTGTAGAGATAGCCTTCCGCCTTCTGGAGCAGCCGCTTGCCCCCCGCAGGCAGGTCGAACGCCAGCCACGGCTTGCCCAGCTTCAGCGCCTCCATGTCGATCACGTTGAGGTCTGCCAGAGCGCCCGGGGCGATCACGCCGCGGTCGTTCATGCCGTAAAGCCGCGCGGTATCGTGGCACTGCCGCTTGACCGCCTGCTCAAGGCTGAGCCGCCCGCCGCGCTTGCGGTCGCGCACCCAGTGCTGGAGCATGAACGTCGGCGAGGCCGCATCGCAGATCGTGCCGCAATGCGCGCCGCCATCCGAAAGCGAGTTCACGCAGTCGTCGCGCGACTGGAGCTCCTCGAGGAAATCGAGATTGCCGTCGGCATAGTTGAGGATCGGCAGGTAGATGAACCCGGTGCCGCCATCGGCCAGCATGAGGTCGTAGGCATAGCTTTCCGGCGAGACGCCAGCGGCGGCTGCGCGCGCGGCAATGCTCGCCTCGGCCTGCGGTTCGTAGTCGAAATCGCTGTCCATCTCGAACTGGCCCGTCCAGCCTTCGCCGATCACGCGGTAAAGGTGAACGATGTCGGTATCCGGATAGACGTTGGCTTCGGAGAGCAGGATGTTCTTGAACACCGGATCGGCGAGGTGGGCGAGCTGATCCTCCCACGGCATCGCCGCGATGGCGGCCCATGATGGGCGGAACAGGAACGGATGCACCGTCCCGCGCCAGTTCATCACGATGCCGTTACCGCGCAGCGCGATCTGCGCGACGATATTCGCGCCCGCCTCGTTCTGGCGGGTCATTTCCGCGATCTGCTCCGAAAGCGGCAGTTCCTTGGCGATCGACTGGAGCGCGGCGAACGTGACGGGCAGACCGGTCTCGCGGCTCAATGCGCCCATCCAGCCGAACTCGTCCCACTCGCGCTTCATGTCGCTGGCGATCTCGAACACGCCGTGGCCGACACGGCCCATTGCGCGGCCGATGCGGATCAGTTCGTCCGCAGTGGCGGTGGTGCCGGGGACCACTTCACCATCGACTGACTTGTGAATGATGGTGCGGCTGCTCGAGAACCCGAGCGCGCCGGCGCGCACCCCGTCCTCGACGATTTTCGCCATCTTTTCGATGTCTTCGTCGGTCGGCACGGCGCCCGGACGCTCGCGGTCACCCAGCACATAGGCGCGCACTGCGCCGTGCGGCACGTGGGTCGCGACATCGACGCTGCGCGGCAGGCGCTCGAGCGCGTCGAGGTATTCGGGGAAGCTTTCCCAGTCCCACTTTAGCCCTTCGGCAAGCGCGGTGCCGGGGATGTCCTCGACGCCTTCCATCAAGCCGATCAGCCATTCGTGCCGGTCCGGCGCGGCGGGTGCAAAGCCCACGCCGCAGTTGCCCATGACGACGGTGGTCACGCCGTGCCACGAGCTCGGCGCCATTTCCTGATCCCAGGTTGCCTGCCCGTCGTAATGGGTGTGAATGTCGACCCAGCCCGGCGCCACGACCTTGCCGCTCGCGTCGATCTCGCGCCTGGCAGTGCCCGATACGCTGCCCACGGCGGCAATCAGGCCATCGCGCACCGCCACGTCGCCGGTAAAGCGGGGGCGGCCGGTGCCATCGACGATGGTACCCCCGCGCACGATCAGGTCATAAGTCGGCATCTGCAGGTTCCTCTCTCCTGCGCGCTGCCGACTCAATTTCAGGTGGCAGTCGCGTTTAACTGCTTGATTAAGTCAGAGGATCGCCGTCCGGTCAACGCTTAGGAGTCGAGGAACCCGGTCAGCTTCTCGATAAATGCGTCGGGGCGCGAGAGCATGAACAAGTGCCCGCCACCCTCGCTCATCTCCAGCTTGCTGCCGGGGATCGCGTTGTGGAGGAAGTGCGCGTTGGCCGGCGGCACCAGCTGATCGTCGGCATCGCCCATGATCATGACCGGCATGCTGAGCAGCGGGAGGAGTGCGGTACTGCTCCAGCCTGCAAATGCGGCCAGCTGGCAGCTCCAGCCAATCGGGGAAGGGGCGGTCGCCGCATTGAGCGATACTGTGTCTGCGCCCCCGCCATTGTAGAACATCGCGAGGTTGCGGCGCAGGGCCTTCTCGACGGAATATTCCATCGGATCAAGCATCTGGCTGAGGATCGAGGCATTGCCGGGGATCATCGTGCCGCCAGCCGATGTGGCGGCGAGCACCAGCTTGCCGGTGCGCGCGCGGTGCTGGAAGGCGAACTGCTGCACCACCGCGCCGCCCCAGCTGATGCCCAAGAGGTCGACCGTCTCGATCCGCAACCTGTCGAGCAGCGCGGCAAGCGTCAGCGCCATGTGCGGGATCGTGTAGGGGAAGATCGGATCGGGCGATCCGCCGATGCCGGGCATGTCGAAGCTGAGGATGCGGCGATTGGGCAAACGGCTCGCGATCGGCTCCAGCATTTCCATGTTCATGCCGATGCCGCTCAGGATCACCAGCGGACGGGGGGCAGGCTTTGCCGACTTGCCGGTCTTGCCGCTACCGCTTGCCGCCGGCTGGACATGCCACTGGCCCACGCGCAGCCGCCGTCCGGCCACGCCGATCATCGAAAAGCTGGCGGTGGAAGACACGCAAAATCCTTGGTGATCTTGTAAAACAACGGCTTGGCCCGGCCCCTAGCACCGCAGGGCATCCAGCAAAAGCAAACCTTCGGAAATCTGCGGGAAAACGATCCAAAATGGCGGTGTGCTTAACGGTTTCTCAAAGCAGTCAAGCGCAATTGCCCGATGATGAGCCAAACGACCGGTAATACTTCTGCCTCGCCAGCCGAACCGCCGCTGCGCCCACGCGATTATGCGCGGACGCAGCGCCGCCGCGAGCGTGTGCCGACGGCGCCGGTCAGCCGCGCCGATGTCGCCGGAGCAGCGTTTCTCTTCGGCACCGGGCCGGGGCGCGGGCTGATCGCGCGCGAATGGCCGCACATGGCGCTGCCGATGGTGCTGGGCGTTTTCGGCCTCGCCATCGCCAACTTTACCATCCGCCCGATCATCGCACCGCTTCTGGCGCTGCTGGCGTCAGCGCTGTTGTTTGTTGCCCGCTTCGCCTCGAACTACGAGGAAAGCCGCGATCATCCGACCGGGGTGCGCATGGCGCTGATGGGCGCCTCGATCGGCGTTCCCTTGTTCATCTATGGGTACGCGATCGGGATGTGGGCAAGCAACGGCGTGGTGCCTTGGGTTCAGGCGCTCGCGCTGCTCGTCACCATTTCGCTGCTGGCCACGGTTACGGAATCGGGCCGCCTCGCCGGCATGCTCACTGCCGAAGTCGCGATGTGGTCGGGCGTCACGTGGGTCACCCACTTTTCGAGCGGCATCCTCTCGCTCGTGATCGGCGCGGTGATTGCGGTCGCGGCGTACCTTCACCAGCGCGAGATCGATCTCAAGCTGCGCATTGCCGTCGAGGAAGGCGTCCGCCTCCAGACCCGCGCCGAGGAAATCCTCGCGGACTATGAGGAGACCGGGCAGGGCTGGTTCTGGGAAACCGACCGCCGCGGCCTCATGACCTACCTCTCGCGGCCTGTTGCCGAAGCGCTGGGCCGCAAGGTCGAGGATTTCATCGGTCGTCCCTTTGCCGAACTGTTCAACTTATCCGAGCAATCGGGCGAGGGCGAACGTACGCTTGCCTTCCACCTTTCGGCGCGTTCCAGCTTCACCGAGCTCGCCGTGCGCGCGGCGGTCCGGGATGAAGAGCGCTGGTGGTCGGTAACGGGCCGCCCGACATACGATGCGTTCAACAACTTCCAGGGCTTCCGCGGCTCGGGCACCGATCTCACCGAGAAGCGCCGCTCGCAGGAGCATGCCTCGCGGCTGGCGCACTTCGATTCGCTCACCGGGCTCTCCAACCGCTTCCAGATGTCGCAGACGCTGGAGAAGATCCTCACCGCGCCCAACGAACAGAACCGCGCCTGCGCCGTGTTCCTGCTCGATCTCGACCGCTTCAAGCAGGTCAACGATACGCTCGGTCATCCGGCAGGCGATGCGCTGCTCAAGCAGGTCGCGCAGCGGCTGGAGCGCGTGATCGGCACGGTTGGCCGGGTCGGCCGCCTTGGCGGTGACGAATTCCAGGTCATTCTCGCCGGCAAGATCTCGCGCGAGCAGCTTTCCCACCTCGCCGAGCGCATAATCGAGCAGCTCAGCCAGTCCTATTCCATCGATGGCAGCCGCGTGATGATCGGCGCCTCGCTCGGCATTGCGCTGGCGCCGGACGATGGTGTGACCAGCGAAGCGCTGATCCGCAACGCCGACCTCGCGCTCTATGCTGCGAAGGATGCCGGGCGGGGGCGCTTCCACTTCTACGCCGCCGATCTGCACAGCGATGCGGAGGAACGCCGCCAGCTCGAGGAAGACCTGCGCGACGCGATCACCCACGGCAATCTCGAGCTCTACTATCAGCCGGTCGTCCAGACCGCGACCGAGCGGATCACCGGCTTCGAGGCGCTGCTGCGCTGGAACCACCCGCAGCACGGCTTCATCTCGCCCGCCAAGTTCGTGCCGATTGCCGAAGATGCCGGACTCATCGTCTCGATCGGCGAATGGGCACTGCGCACCGCCTGTCAGGATCTCGCCAAGTGGCCGTATGACGTGCGCGTCGCGGTCAACGTCTCGCCCTTGCAGTTCGCCAACCCGGCGCTGCCGTCGATGGTCACCAGCGCGCTGGCTTCGGCTGGCGTCGATCCGGACCGGCTCGAGCTGGAAATCACCGAAAGCGTGTTCCTTGGCGACGATACCGCGACCGAGGCCATGTTCCGCGCGCTCAAGGGCATTGGTGTTCGCCTTGCCCTCGATGACTTCGGCACCGGCTATTCCTCGCTCGGCTATCTGAAGCGCGCACCCTTCGACAAGATCAAGATCGACCAGTCCTTCGTGCGCGGCGCGACGCAGCCCGGCAGCCGCAATGGCGCGATCATCGCCTCCATCGTCAGCCTTGCCGAAGCGCTCGGCATGGAAACGACGGCAGAAGGCGTGGAAACGCTCGACGAGCTCGATCTCGTGCGCATGCTCGGTTGCAGCCACGTGCAGGGCTATATCTACGAGCGCCCGCTATCGGCCGAAAGCACCGCCTCGCGCCTTGCCACGGGGCTCATCGCGATTGCCCGTGGACCCCGCTCGGCCCGCGCTTCGCGGCAGGCGATGCTGCGCCGGGTCGTGCTCGATCATGCCGGCCAGCGCTACAATGGCACGGTGCGCAACATGTCGCTCACGGGCGCGCTGATCGAGGGCCTGTGGAACGTGCCCGCCGGCACGATCTTCCGCATCCAGCTTTCGGACGGCCACACCGTCACCGCCACCTGCCGCTGGACCAGCGATGATCGCATGGGGGTCGAGTTCTCGCAGCCCCTGCGCCTCGACGAGGATGGCCGGATCGCTGCCGTGGCGATCAAGTCCACCGCGCCGCCGCCGCCCGATCCGTTCGCGAACCAGCGCAAGGTGGGTTGAGGCTGTTTGCAGAACGCAGGGGGCGTGGGCCGGTGCCGCACTCCGCCTCAGCGGAGCAAAAAATCAGCCCTTCCCGAAGATCTTCGCGATCAGCTTGCTGCCGGTGCTCAGCGGATTGCGCCGGATCTCGCGCTCCTGCTCGCCAAGGTAGAGGAATACCCCGTCGCTGGCCTTCTGCGTGACATAGCCGGTCAAGTCCCGCGCCCCGAACTGGCCGGCAATCAGGCTATTCTTCGCCGTGAAGGTATCGAGCGCCTGAAACGCCTTCACCCCCGAAAGCGACTTCGAGACGACTGGCGTCATCGCCGATTGCAGGTCCGGACCCATCGCGCGGCGGAAATAGTCGGTGGCGGAGGTATCGCCGCCGGTCACGATACCCAGCGCGTCGGTCACCGTCATGCGCGTGATCGCTGTCTTGAGCAGCGGTAGCGCCTTGCCCACCGCGCCTTCCGCCGCAGCATTGAGCTTGCCCGATAGCCCGTCCGTCACACCGGCGCGGTCGAGCGTGGAGAGCAGGCCGTTCAGTCTCCCGAGCGGCCCCGGCAGGCCGATGCGCACGCGCGGATCGTTGGCAAACCCGCCCGGCCTGCCCAGCTGCGCGACAACCCGCTCGGCCGCCTTGCCCAGCGCGAGCTTGAGCCCGCCAGCCGCCTCGGTACTGGTGACGCCGGGCGGCGGCGGGTTCGAGCCGCCGGTGCTGCCCGACATCGTGTTGTGGCCGAGGATGGTGCCAAGAATGCTGCCGGCATCCTGTGCCGATTGCGCGGCGGCGCTGCCTGCGGCTGCCAAGGCCAGTGCGCCGCCCAGCCACATCATCCTCGCGCGCATGATCCCGTCCTCCGTACGATTTCCGCCAGTCTGCGCCCGGGCGCCGTCTCCGGCAAGGGGGCGCCTGCACCATGGGGAAGGCACGCCGCAGGTCGGGCTAGTCAAAATGGCAATGGCACCACTCGGTAGTGGCACTTAGCTCTCGAACGGTAGATCCCTGCGAACGGAGAGTCCGATGCCCCATACCAACCGCCGCGTCTTTCTCCGTCAATACCGCGAGGGAATGCCGATCCTCGAAGATTTCGGCATCGAAGATGTCGCGATAGCCGAAGTCCCCGCGGGGCATGCGGTGGTGAAGGTCGATACGCTGTCGATGGACGCGTGGATCCGCACCACGCTCACCCCGGGCAGCTTCCACGAAACCGCGCCGCTTGGCTCGACCATCCGCGCGCTCGGTGTCGGCCAGGTGGTCGAAAGCGCCGACCCCGCGCTTGCCGTGGGCGATTGGGTCTATGGCATGCTGGCCGCGCAGACCCATGCGCTGGTTCCGGCGGCGAGCCTCACCAAGCTCGATCTTTCCAACAGCCTCAGCCCTGCGGACTATGTCGGCCCGCTCGGTCTCACCACCGGGCTCACGGCCTGGGCGGGCCTCATCGCGGTGGCCGAAGTCAAGGCCGGCGATACGGTGCTCGTCTCGGGTGCGGCCGGTGCGGTCGGCTCGATGGTGGTGCAGCTTGCCAAGGCGCGCGGGGGGCGGGTGATCGGGATCGCCGGCGGGCCGGACAAGTGCCGCTTCCTCACCCAGCGGCTCGGGGCCGACGTCGCGGTTGATTACAAGAACGCCGATCTCGCCGCCGCAGTGGCCGCCGCAGCGCCGCAGGGCATCGACGTGTTCTTTGACAATGTCGGCGGCGAGATCCTCGACGTGGCGCTCGCCAACCTCGCGCCTGCCAATGCGCGCATCGCGATCTGCGGTGCGATCTCGCAGTACTCGGACCTCGGCAACGTGCGCGGGCCGAAGAACTACCTCAAGCTCGCCGAGCGCAACGCGATGATGAAGGGCTTCGTCGTCACCCACTACGCGGCCCGCTTCCCCGAAGCGAAGGCCGAGATCGCCGCGCTGATGCAGGAGGGCAAGGTCGATCTGCCCGAGCATGTCGTCCACGGCATCGATCACTTTGCCGAGGCGCTGCTGCTGCTCTTTGCGGGCGGCCACACCGGCAATCTGCTGGTAAGGCCCTAGCGCGCCTTACTCCTGCATGGCGTAGACCTTGACCAGATCGTGGAGGAGCCCTCGCGCGGTCAGGAGGGACTGCACCGCCATGTGCTCGTTGTGGCCGTGGACCTCGTTGCCATCGGGATCGAGGTAAAGCCCCGGCACGCCGTAGGTCGGAATGCCGAGCGGGGCGAGATAGGCTGCATCCGTCGCCAGCAGGCTGATCGCGGGCACCAATTGGACGCCGGGATAATAGCTTGCGACCATCTTCTCGGCCGGACGCAGGACGCGCGGATCGTGAACCGGTGGCAACAGCTCCGGCGCTGCACGGCCAACCCGCGTCATGATGACTTTGGGATCGCCGATCGCGCTGAAGAGCGCATCACGTGTTTCCGCGGCGCTCTCGCCCGGCACGATGTAACAATTGATGGTCGCCTTGGCGGTCTGGGGGATCGCGGTGACAACATAGCCGCCATGCATGAGGGTAGTGAGGCAGGTTGTCCGCAGCATCGGATCGTAGAAGGGGTCCGAGGAAACCACTGCCTCGGCCGCCTTGTCCCCGGGATCGGCGGCGAGGCGGACCATGGCCGCGCCCATGGCATCGCCGCGCGCCACGCCAGCCTGCGCAAAATAGCGGCGCGTCGTGACGTTGAGGTGCAGCGGGAACCTGTATGAGCGCACCTTCTGGAGCGCGTCGATCATCCTCGAGATGGCGTTGTCATAGTTCGGGATCGCGCTCGGACCGCCGGCGCTGAAGGTTTCGACATCGAAGTTCGCCATCGTCATTTCTCCGACGGCGATGGATTGGGTCACCACTTTGCCGTGCCCGTCGGTCACACCCCCTCCGCCTTCGCCAAGGGCAAAATCGGCCTCCAGCAGATCGGGCCGGTGCCTTGCCAGCCATTCGGTCCCGTTGGCTCGCGGCGAAAGCTCATGCCCGCAGGTCAGCGCCATCTTGATCGTGCGCTTAGGCTTGAAACCTTCGGTCTGAAAACGCAGCAAGGTATCGACCCAGATCGCGTCGAGCCCCTTCATGTCGGCGGTCCCGCGCCCGTAATAGACACCGTCCTGCTCGACGAGTTTGAAGGGATCGGTGTTCCAGTGCCGGGGATTGGCACTGACGACGTCGAGATGACCAATGAGCAACATCGGCTTCACCTTGGTCGACGTGCCGGGCATGATCACGACGACACCGCCATCAAGCTGATAGGTCTCATCGCGGAACAGCGTGATCTGGTTTTCGGCAAAGCCTGCCGTGCGAAACCGCTCTGCAACCTTCTGCGCCAGTGTGCTGCAGTCCCCGCTCGTCGCCGACGTATCGGTTTCGACCATCTCGCGGTAGACTTCGCGGAAGGCCTGCTCTCCGGCATCCGGTTTCGCTGGCTGCGCAGCCTGGGCTGCTGGGGCGCCGAGCGCTATCGCCAAGGCGAGCGCCGCGGTGCTGATTGTTGCCCCCTTCATCTTCGCTTCTCCGTCGGTATAAGTGTTAACCCTTATTTCCAACCATATTGGTCTTAAACGAATTTACCTTGATTCATGTCAAGGGAGGGAGCGTTCAGCGCCCGCAAGCGCTTGGAATTGCATCGTCCGGTGCCCTGCGCCATCGCCAGATTTGTTAGGAATTGCCCGCAATCGGGCCGTATTTCCCGATCAGTAATGCTCCGTAACCATGCAGGAGCAGATCGGATGCGCATCAGGGCCGGGTGCGTCCCGCCACACGCATGGGCGGTCCCATCCCCGCCTCACGCGCAAAAAGTCTTAAGGTTTGCGCTCGCGGACCGTGCGGCTGAACAAGTCCCCGTGATACCGCGCCAGATCGTCGTCACCGCTCGAAAGCGCTCCGAAAGCGGCAGGATGGGCTGCTCGCTGCCAGCCGAGGCGCTGGCCCGGTGCAACTGGCGCAATCTTAATGATTACCTTGGGTTTCTGCCTCGCTACTCCTGCTTCCGCCATGATCCGGGGCAGCGGCGGGCAGCAGGCGAAGTATCGCCGGAGAGGCCGCAATTTGGGCGATTGCGCAAGGGCCGATCATGATTACAAATCGTGGTGAGGTGGCGGGCTGAATTGGGGGCAGAAAATGGGCGAGTGGACTGACAAGGAACTCGGGCTCCATTTGCCGATTGCCCGGCGTGATTTCATCGGCGGCGTGGCGGCTGGCGCGGCGCTGGCAGCAGCGCCCCCAGCCTTCGCGCAGGCCGCAGCGGCGGCAACTGATCTCGCCGCCGACTACCCCCCGCTGAAGACAGGCCTGCGCGGCCAGTATCCCGGCTCGTTCGAGGCTGCGCACATGGCGCGCGACGGCGAATTCGCCGGTCCGCTTGCCGCAGACGACAGCGGCGAGCACTACGATCTCGTCATTGTCGGCGGCGGCATTTCGGGCCTCGCCGCCGCCTACTTCTACCGGCAGGCGCTGGGCGATGATCGCAAGATCCTCATCCTCGACAACCACGACGATTTCGGCGGCCACGCCAAGCGCAACGAGTTTACCTACGAAGGCCGCACCATCCTGGCCTACGGCGGGACGATGAGCATTGAATCGCCGTTCCCCTACAGCTTCACCTCGAAGAAGCTGCTGGCCGATCTCGGCGTCGATCTCACGAGCTACCATCGCTACGAGACCAAGGCCTACGATGGCCTCGGCTCGGCCACCTTCTTCGACAAGGAACACTTCCTTGCCGACAAGCTGGTGACGGGAACGGGTGTCAAACCCTGGCCGCAGTTCTTCGCCGAAGCGCCGCTGACGGGCGCGGTGCGTGCCGATCTCACGCGCATCTTCACGGAGAAGGTCAACTACCTCCCCAGCCTCAGCCCCGAGGCGCGGGCGGAATACCTGCGGCATATCAGCTATCAGGATTACCTTCTCAAGCACGCGAAGATGCTGCCCGAGAGCCTGCCGTTCTTTCTTGGCCACTATTTCCGCAACAACAAGCGCGTCGATACCCTGCCGGCGTGGGAAGCCGCGCTGGGCGGGCGCATGCCGGGTTTTGCGGGCATGGACCTGCCCGAGCAGATCACCGCCGAGGCGCAGCATTTCCACTGGCCGGACGGCAACGCCACGGTTGCCCGCCTCCTCGTCAGCCGTCTCGTCCCCGGCGCGTTCCCGTCAGCCGGGCTCGATCAGGAAAGCATCGTCCTTGCCCCGGCGCGCTACGCCGCGCTCGACAATCCGGCGAACCCCACCCGCATCCGCCTCAGGAGCATGGTCATCCGCGCCGAACATATCGGCAAACCCGCGCGGCAAACCGAAAAGGCCGTGCGCGTCGTCTATGTGAAGGATGGCAAGCGGGTGTCCGTCACCGGGGCCAATGTCATCATGGCCTGCTTCAACATGGTGATCCCGTTCATCGTGCCCGATCTGCCGCAGCCGCAGAAGGACGCGCTGCACTATGCGTCCAAGGTGCCGATGCAGTATACCAATGTGCTGGTGAAGAACTGGCGCCCCTGGGCCAGGCTCGGCGTCAAATCCATCGGCGCGCCCAATGGCTACCATATCGGCGCCTCGCTCGACACGCCGATGAACATTGGCGGCTATGCCTCCGCGCTGACACCCGATGAACCGGTTGTGATCCACATGGTCCGCAATCCGAACCAGCCCGGTTTGCCGCGCAAGGAGCAGAACCGCCTTGGCCGCGCGATGATGCTGGCTGAGGAATACCCCGCGATCGAACGCGAGATCCGCCTGCAATTGCAGCGCATGCTGGGCGGCGCGGGCTTCAACGCCGCGCGCGATATTGCCGCGATCACCGTCAATCGCTGGCCCCACGGCTATGCCTACACCTACGACACGCTCGGCGATCCCGAGGTGCCGGATGAAATGCGCCCCCATGTCATCGGCCGCCAGACCTTCGGCCGCATCGCCATTGCCAATGCCGACGCAGCCGGCAGTGCCTTCACCAATACGGCCATCGACATGGGCGAACGCGCCGTGCAGGAATGCCTCATCAGCAGAGGCCTGATCTAATTCCACTCCGAGCTTGCTCTGGGAGGGGGACCGCCCGAAGGGTGGTGGAGGGGTAAACAGAACAACCTATGATCGAACTCTATCACTGCCGCGATGCCCGCTCGTTCCGTGCGCTCTGGGCGCTGGAGGAGTTGGGCCTGCCCTATAAACTCCATACCATGCCGTTCCCGCCGCGCGTGCTGGTGCCCGAATACCTTGAGCAGAACCCGCTCGGCACGATCCCGCTCCTCGTCGATGGCGAGACGCGGATGACCGAATCCAGCGCGATCCCGCAATACCTCGCCACCCGCTACGGGCCGACGCCGCTGGCCGTGTCGCCGGAAGAGCCCGACTACGGCCAGTGGCTCGACTGGATGCACCGCAGCGAGGCGACGCTGACGTTCCCGCAGACCATCGTCCTGCGCTACACCCGCTTCGAGCCCGACGAGCGCAAGCTGCCGCAGGCCGCCGACGACTACACCCAGTGGTTCTTCTCGCGGCTCAAGCACCTCACCCGTGCGCTGGCGGATGGGCGCGAATGGCTCTGCGCCGGGCGCTTCACCACGGCAGACATCTGCACCGCCTACGCGCTCCTCCTCGCGATCGACCTGAAGCTCGATTACAAGTTCAGCCCCGAAATCGCGGTCTATTGGGAGCGTGCCAGCGCCCGCCCGGCGTTCCTTGCGGCAAAGGCGGCGCAGGCCGGGGGCTGATCATTCGGTAACCCCGTAATGATCAGCCAGTGTCTTGCCCGTGAACCCGTGGGTGTATGATTTCGGGTCGAGTGGCAGCATGCCTGCGTTCCATTGCGCCCATGCGTCGGCCAGCGCCTTGAAGGTCTCGGGCTCGCGGTTCTTGAGGTTGGCGCGTTCGAGCGGGTCGGCCACCACGTCGAACAGGAACGTGTTGTCGGCGATCTTGAGGTACTTCCACCGCCCGCGCCGCGCGGCCTGCTGGCCGTGATTCTTGTAGCGCCAGAACAGCGTCCGATCGGGCAGCGCCCCGCCTTCCAGCGCGGGGCGGATGTCAATTCCATCCGGCGCGCGCGCGGGATCGGGTGCCGCGCCCGCAGCGGCTAGGAACGTCGGCAGCCAGTCCATTGAAATCACCTGCGCGTCGCTGGTCGACCCGGGCTTTGTCACCCCCGGCCAGCGCACAATGGCGGGAATGCGCAGGCCCCCTTCGAGCAACTCGGTCTTGCGCCCGGTAAACGGCCAGGTGCTCGAAAACCGTTCGCCGCCATTGTCGCTGGTGAACACGACGATGGTATTGTCCGCCTGCCCCGAAGCCGCCACCGCATCGAGAATGCGCCCCACCTGATGATCGAGCCGCGTGACCATCGCGGCATAGGTCGCGAGGCTCCCGCCGTCGTAGTGCATGAGTGCCTCGCGGTCTGGCAAAGCTTCCAGCCGCTTCGACTCGGCCTCGTCGCCCGGCGCTTCCCACGGCCAGTGCGGCGCCGTGAAATGCAGGCTCATGAACCACGGCTTCGGCTGCTTCGCGCCCGCCGCGATGGCGGCAATCGCGCGTTCGGCCATCATGTCGGTGAGATAACCCGCCTGGCTCACCGGGGTCGGCCCATCCCACAGGTCGGGTTTCCCGTCGCTGCCCTTGTGCGTGTAGTAATCCACCGCGCCGCCGCGCAGGCCCCAGAAGTGATCATAGCCGCTCTTCAGCGGATCGAACGCGGGCAAGCTGCCGAGATGCCATTTGCCGATGAGCGCCGTCTCGTATCCCGCTGCCTTCATCTGCGCGGGCAGGGTCGGCTCACCCGGCGGCAGGCCGATGTTCTCGCGCCCCGCGAGCGGCTCCTCCAGCCCGATCGGCAGCCGGTACTGATAGCGCCCGGTGATCAGCGCCACGCGCGTCGCGGTGCACACCGCGCTGTTGGCATAGGCGGTGGTGAAGCGCAGCCCCTCATGCGCGAGCGCGTCGATCCGCGGTGTCGCGTAGTCGGTGCGGCCATAGCAGGAGAGGTCGGCAAACCCCATGTCGTCGGCCATGATGTACAGCACGTTCGGACGGCGCGGCGGGCTGACGGCCAGTGCCGGCGCACCGAGCAGGGTGGCGGTAGCGGCCCCGCCAAGCAGCGCAGTGCGGCGGGTGATCGTGGCGGCGGAAATGGGAATCATGGCGCGGAGGCCTCCTGTGAAAAGAGCAATCCTCGCGTTGTCGCGCCAGATCTGGTGCGCACGGAATTATCGCCCCTCAGCAGGGGCGTCCAGCAAGCTTTGCTTGGGGGCCCTCAACGCAATTCGATGATCCCGTCGACCGGGCGCCATTCCGCCGGACGGATCAGCTGGTCGTGCGCGATCCGCACCGAGTGGATCTTCGCGTCGATTTCGCGCCGCCAGAAGGCGAGGAAATCGAACAGTACCGGAAAGTCCGGCGCCTCGTCATATTCCTGCCACGCGAAAAGCTGGAGCAGCGAGGGGTAGTCGGGCCGATAGTAGGCGATCTCTGCGGTCGTCAGCCCATAGCCGAGAAGGCGCAGGCGCAGGCCTCCGTCGGGGCTGGGAACGGCGGGTAGCGAAGGCGTGGCAGGCAAGGCGGGTTCCTCCCTTCAACACAAGGGTCCGGCCCGGCCATCCCCCGGCACGCACCGGACGAATAGCAGTCTTCATCACCCGGGGATGTCCGTCAAGTATCTGAAACATTGGCACTTAAAGGCGGGGAGTGCCAAAAAATCGCGTGCGCCCCTTGAAGCCGATTTTCCCCGCACCTAGCTTTCTGGTGCCTCCTGCCGATCATGCGGGGGAGGCGTTCAACACATCGTTTTGCAACTGGAGGTTATGCATGCATTTCCGACCCTTGCACGACCGCGTGCTGGTCCGCCGCATTGAAGCCGAAGAGAAGACGGCCGGCGGCATCATCATTCCCGATTCCGCGAAGGAAAAGCCGCAGGAGGGCGAAGTCATTGCTGTCGGCGCCGGTGCCCGAAACGAGGCCGGCGAACTGATTGCGCTGACCGTCAAGGAAGGCGACCGGATCCTGTTCGGGAAGTGGTCCGGCACCGAAGTGAAGATCGCTGGCGAGGACCTGCTCATCATGAAGGAGAGCGACATCCTCGGTGTGATCGAGCCGGTCGCGGAGCTCAAGAAGGCGGCCTGATCGGCGTCTTCTTCATCCACCCAACACAGCTTAACGTACGAGAGGAGGTAGGCCACAATGGCTGCCAAGGAAGTCAAGTTTGCCGGCGAAGCGCGCGAGCGGATGCTGCGCGGCATCGATACGCTGGCCAATGCCGTCAAGGTCACGCTCGGCCCCAAGGGGCGCAACGTGGTGATCGAAAAGAGCTTCGGCGCGCCGCGCATCACCAAGGATGGCGTCAGCGTCGCCAAGGAGGTCGAGCTCAAGGACAAGTTCGAGAACATGGGCGCGCAGATGCTGCGCGAAGTGGCCTCGAAGCAGAACGACAAGGCGGGTGACGGCACCACCACCGCCACGGTCCTGGCGCAGTCGATCGTGCGCGAAGGCGCCAAGGCGGTCGGTGCGGGCATGAACCCGATGGACGTCAAGCGCGGCATCGACATGGCGGTGAAGGCCGTCGTCGCCGATATCGAGGCGCACGCGAAGAAGGTCTCGGCCAACAGCGAGATCGCGCAGGTCGCCACCATCTCGGCCAATGGCGACGAGGAGGTCGGCCGCATCCTTGCCGAAGCGATGGAAAAGGTCGGCAACGAGGGTGTGATCACCGTCGAGGAAGCCAAGAGCCTTGCGACCGAGCTCGAGACGGTCGAGGGCATGCAGTTCGATCGCGGTTATCTCTCGCCCTATTTTGTCACCAATGCGGAGAAGCTGAAGGTCGAGCTGGATGATCCGTACATCCTCATTCACGAAAAGAAGCTCTCCAACCTTCAGGCGCTCATCCCGCTGCTCGAACAGGTCGTGCAGTCGGGCCGTCCGCTCCTCATCATCGCCGAGGACGTCGAGGGCGAGGCGCTGGCGACGCTTGTGGTCAACAAGCTGCGCGGCGGGCTCAAGGTCGCTGCGGTCAAGGCACCCGGCTTCGGTGATCGCCGCAAGGCGATGCTGGAGGACATCGCGATCCTCACCGCGGGCAACGTTGTCAGCGAGGAGCTCGGCACCAAGCTCGAGAACGTCACTGTCGGCATGCTCGGCCGCGCCAAGAAGGTGATCATCGACAAGGACAACACCACCATCGTCGATGGTGCGGGCGCCCGCGCCGACATCGACGCGCGCGTTGCGCAGATCCGTGCGCAGATCGAGACGACGACCAGCGATTACGACCGCGAGAAGCTGCAGGAGCGCGTGGCCAAGCTGGCGGGCGGCGTTGCCGTCATCCGCGTCGGCGGCGCGACCGAAGTCGAGGTCAAGGAGAAGAAAGACCGCGTCGACGATGCGCTCCACGCCACCCGCGCGGCGGTCGAGGAAGGCATCCTGCCCGGCGGCGGCATCGCGCTGCTGCGCGCCACGCAGAAGCTGAACGACCTCAACCCGGCGAACGACGATCAGCAGTCGGGCATCGACATCGTGCGCCGCGCACTGCGTGCGCCGACCCGCCAGATCGCCGACAACGCCGGCGAGGACGGCTCCTACATCGTCGGCAAGCTGCTCGAGAGCGAGGACTACAACTGGGGCTTCAATGCCGCCACCGGGGCCTATGAGGACCTCGTCAAGGCAGGCGTGATCGACCCGGCCAAGGTCGTGCGCACCGCGCTGCAGGATGCGGCTTCGGTCGCCAGCCTGCTCATCACCACCGAGGCGCTGATCGCCGAACTGCCGAAGGACGAGAAGGCGGCTGCCGTGCCGCCGATGGACTTCTGATCAGACGGCACAAACGAAAGGGGCGGTGGCCATGCGGCCGCCGCCCCTTCTTCATGTCAGGCTTTTACGTTCCTCAGAACTTCACGCTCGCGCGCACACCGATCGTGCGCGGGGCCTGGAACTGGTAGGTATCCGCGCCCGCATTGAAGTTCTGCGCCGCGTAGGCCAGCACCTGTTTGTTGAACACGTTGCGCACGTAGGCCGAGATGTCCCACACGCCGTTCACCGGCTTGAACTTGATGCTGGCGTTGGCCAGCACATAGTCCCACGAGCGGGTGTCGGTGGTGTTGAACACCGAATAGTAGAAGTCCGATGAGTACTTCGCGTCGATCCGCGCGGTGAACGTGCCGAACGAGACAGGCACGTCCTGCTCGATCGAGCCCGAAGCGGTGAACTCCGGCGCGTTGGGCAGGCGGTTGCCGCTGATGTCGACCGCAACCGGCGGATTGGCGCCGGTGTTGATCCTGATCCCGTCACCGAACTTGGTGTGCAGATAGGCCGCGTTGATGTTCACGCGGGTGTTCTTGCTCGCCAGCGCCGTCAGGCTGCCCTCGATGCCGAACACCTTGGCGCTGCCGACGTTGAACACGCCCGAACCGCTGGAGACGGCATCGGTGGTCTGCGAGCCCTGATAGCCCTTGTAATCGAAGTAGAACACCGAAGCGTTGAGCTGGAGGGTGTTGCCCATCAGCGAGTTCTTGGTGCCGATTTCGAACGCGTCGAGCCGCTCCGGACCGTAATCGACCGAAGGCGCGCTGCCGTTCGAGTTGAAGCCGCCCGACTTGTAGCCGCGGTCGTACTTGGCATAGATCAGGGTGCCCGGGGCAGGGCGATAGTTGAGGCCCGCATGCCAGGTCGGCTCACCCTGGCTGAGATTGCCGTTGCCCGGCGTCGTCAGCGGGAAGGGCGGGCAGGTGCCCGGGGCGGGGAAGTCGTTGCCGCAGAGCGGGAAGGCGAGCGCGGGCAGGCTGAGCACGGCATTGCCGGTCCGCACCTTCTTGTCCCACGTATAGCGCCCGCCGAGGCTCAACTGGAGCTGGTCGGTCAGCTTGTATTCGATCTGACCGAACAGCGCCTGCGAACGGGTGAGGATGTTGTAATCGAACTTGATGCCATAGCGGTTCGACTGGTCGGCGTTGGGAACACCCGTCAGGAAGCCGCCGGGCCCGAACAGCGGGCCGGTCATGTCGAGGTTGAAGATCCCCGAATTGACCACGTTCTTTTCCTGGAAATAGAAATACCCGGCCTGGAAGAACAGCTTACCGTCCTTGTTGTTGCTCACGCGGAATTCGTGGTTCCAGGTCTTGGGGGTTTCCTGCTGGCGGAACTGGCGGTTGGCCGGATAGCCGCCGGTGGCGTCGAGCCGGTTGCGCCAGTCGGCGCTGTCATAGCCGCCGGAATAGATGAAGTTGAGGCCCATGTCCGCGCTGTAGGCCGCCTCCCAGCGGACGCGGTCGGTATCGAGCTTCGTCAAGGTCGGCGCAAAGCTGGTGAAGGTCTTGGCATCGCCGAATTCCGGCATCGGGCCGCCAAGCGGGCCGCGGAACTGTGCATCGCCGTGCACGTCGCGGTTGTCGTGCTGGTACGAAACCCACAGCGAGAGGCCGTTGTCGCCCTTGTACATCGCCTGGATGCGGCCCGACTTGAAGTTCTCGTCATCCCCGTCGAAGGCGGGGCCAGCGGACTTGCGATAGCCCTCGTGGCTCAGGATCGTGCCCGAGGCGCGGACGGCAAAGCCCGGTGCGAGGAGGACGTTGACGCCCGCTTCGCCGTTGATGGTCTTGTAGTTGCCGGCCTCGATGCTGCCAAAGGCGCCGGTGCGCATTTCGGGGCGATTGGTGATGATGCTGACAAGACCGCCGGTCGAGTTGCGGCCTTGCAGGGTGCCCTGCGGACCCTTCAGCACTTCGATGCGCGCTACGTCATAGAACGAGGAGCTGATCGCGAACGAGCGGTTGGTGAAGAAGCCGTCGCGGGTGATCGGCACTGAAGGGTCGCCGATTTCGGTCACGTCGGTCGAGGCAATGCCGCGCACCGCGACATAGGCCGCGCCGGTCGAGTTCGTCACGTTCACGCTGGGGTCGATCTGGGCAAGGTCGCGCACCGTGTTGACGCCCTGCTCCGCGAGCTTGGCGCCGGTGTAGACGTTGAGCGCGATCGGGGTGTCCTGCGCGCTGGAGGCGACGCGGCTCGCCGTGACGACGATCTCGCCGAGGCCTTCAGCGGGCTTCGCGGCGTCGGCAGCGGTGTCCTGCGCCTGTGCGGGTGCGGTCAGCGCGAAAAGGCTCGCGCCCAGCAGGAACGAAACGGCAGTGGTGGCCTTCATGACTCTCCCCTGAGATTGGAATCTTTTGATCAAACTAGATTAGTAATGATCATTCTAATATTAGGAACCGAAACGGAGGTCAAGCCGCTCGCTGGATTCGCGGTGCGAGCAGCAGGCACCGGGGTGCGCTGCGGCCCCGCAAACCGGGCTGTCCTACATCGGGGCGAGCTGTCATGATCGGCGGATGGACTTTGCCTTCAACGCGCAGCTAATCGCCTGTATCGATCAAAAGGCGCTCACTGATCGATTGCAATTATTCCCCAGGACAGTGTCAACTGTGTCAACCTGGTGTCTCGTCCCTTCCCGGACGGCCCTGATGACACTGAACGCGCACACTGCTAACGGGCGCGGATGACCGACCTTTCGCTGATCCGCAATTTTTCCATCATCGCGCACATCGACCACGGCAAATCGACGCTGGCCGACCGCCTCATCCAGTTCACCGGCGGGCTCGCCGAGCGCGAGATGAGCGAGCAGGTGCTCGACAACATGGACATCGAGCGCGAGCGCGGGATCACGATCAAGGCGCAGACCGTCCGGCTCGACTACACCGGCAAGGACGGCAAGACCTATCAGCTCAACCTGATGGACACGCCCGGCCACGTCGACTTCGCCTACGAAGTCAGCCGCAGCCTCGCCGCCTGCGAAGGCGCGCTGCTGGTGGTCGATGCCGCGCAGGGCGTCGAGGCGCAGACGCTTGCAAACGTCTACCAGTCGATCGAGCACGACCACGAGATCGTGCCGGTGATCAACAAGATCGACCTGCCCGCCGCCGAGCCCGAAAAGGTCCGCAACGAGATCGAGGAAGTGATCGGCATCGACGCGAGCGGGGCCGTCCTCACCAGCGCCAAGTCCGGCATCGGTATCGAGGACGTGCTGGACGCCGTCGTCGCCCGCATCCCGCCGCCCAAGGGCGACCGCACCGCGCCGCTCAAGGCCATGCTGGTCGACAGCTGGTACGATCCGTACCTCGGCGTCGTCATTCTGGTCCGCGTCATCGACGGCGTCATCAAGAAGGGTCTGCAGGTCAAGTTCATGGCCGGCGGCACCGAGCATCTGATCGACCGCGTCGGCTGCATGCGCCCGAAGATCGAGCAGCTGTCCGAACTCGGGCCGGGCGAGATCGGCTTCATCACCGCGCAGATCAAGGAAGTCGCGCAGGCCCGCGTCGGTGACACGATCACCACCGTGAAGCAGGGCGCGACCGAGGCACTGGCGGGCTTCAAGGAAGTCCAGCCGGTCGTCTTCTGCGGCCTCTTCCCGGTCGATGCGGCGGACTTCGAAAAGCTGCGTGAAAGCATCGGCAAGCTGCGCCTCAACGACGCGAGCTTCTCGTTCGAGATGGAAAGCTCGGCCGCCCTGGGCTTCGGCTTCCGCTGCGGCTTCCTCGGCCTGCTCCACCTCGAAATCATTCAGGAGCGCCTCAGCCGCGAGTACGACCTCGACCTCATCACGACGGCGCCCTCGGTGGTCTACCGCCTGACGATGACCGACGGCACGGTGAAGGAACTGCACAACCCGGCGGACATGCCGGACCCGGTCAAGATCCGCGAAATGGAAGAACCGTGGATCAAGGCGACGATCTACACGCCGGATGAATACCTCGGCTCGATCCTCAAGCTGTGCCAGGACCGCCGCGGCATCCAGACCGGCCTGACCTACGTCGGCGGCCGCGCGCAGGTGACGTATGAGCTGCCGCTCAACGAAGTGGTGTTCGATTTCTACGACCGCCTGAAGTCGATCAGCCGCGGCTATGCCAGCTTCGATTACGAACAGATCGGCCTGCGCGAGGGCGATCTCGTGATGATGAACATCCTCGTCAACAACGAGCCGGTCGACGCGCTGTCGATGGTCGTCCACCGCAGCCAGGCCGATCCGCGCGGGCGGCATCTGGTCGAGCGGCTCAAGGACCTCATCCCGCGCCACATGTTCAAGATCCCGATCCAGGCCGCGATCGGCGCGAAGGTCATCGCCCGCGAAACGATCAGCGCCATGCGCAAGGACGTCACCGCCAAGTGCTACGGCGGCGACATCAGCCGCAAGAAGAAGCTCCTCGAAAAGCAGAAAGAGGGCAAGAAGCGCATGCGCGAGTACGGCAACGTGACCATCCCGCAGGAGGCGTTCATCGCTGCCTTGCGCATGGGCGAGGAGTGACGTCCGCCAGCTTCACCCCGTCGTGAAGCCGCCATCCACCACCAGTTCCGAGCCGGTCATGAACGCGGCGCGGTCGGAGGCGAGGAAGGCGACGGCGTCGGCGATGTTTTGCGGTACGCCGAAGTGGCCGAGCGGGTGGAGATTGGAGAAGTTGGCGCGGGTGTCGTTTTCGCCGGTGCCGGTGGCAGCGGCGAACTGCGAGACGAGATCGCGGCCCATGTCGGTTTCGATGATCCCGGGGTGGACCGAATTGCAGCGGATGCGCAAGGGCGCGACTTCCATCGCGACGCCCTTGGTGAACAGGCGGACGGCGCCCTTGCTCGCGTTGTAGCAGCTGACCAGCGCGCTGCCGACCAGACCGGCGACCGAGGACAGGTTGATGATCGAGGTTCCGCCAGCCCACTGGTTCGCGCGCTCGGCGAGAAGCGGGACAGCGTGCTTGCAGCCGAGGAACACGCCTTCGACATTGACGCTGTGAAGGCGGCGCCAGTCTTCCAGCGTGGTTTCGGTCAGCGGCTTGGCCAGAAACAGCCCGGCGTTGTTGACCAGAATATCGAGCCCGCCTGCCGCATCGCGGATATAGGCCATGGTATCGATCCAGCTCTGCTCGTCCGTCACGTCATGCGCGCGGGCGAGGCCGCCGATCTGCTCGGCAAGCTCCTCGGGCGCGGCAAGATCGGTGACGATGACACGCGCGCCAAGCGCCGCCAGCGCGCGGGCCGAGGCCTCGCCGATCCCGCGCGAGGCGCCGGTGACGAGGGCAATGCGGCCGGCCAGTTCAGTCATGGGGTCTCTCCATATCGGTTCTGTTTGGCGGCATCCTAACGCCGAAATTGCGGATGGCCACTGCCCAGGAACGGTCTGATCGTCACACCCCGTTCGCGTCGATCACGCCGTCGACCAGATTGTTGGCCCAAAGCCGCTCGTCGAGGCGGGTCGGCAGGGCGAGGCTGCGCAGCCATGCCGCGGTTGCGGCCGCGGCGGTGCGGGTGCGGCGCAGGGCTTCTGCGGCCGTGATTGCCTCGAAGCGGATGGTCCTGCCCGAGGGAAGCTGTGCGAGCCGGTCGATATCGGCGCTGATGACCGTCGCGATCTTGGGGTAGCCGCTGGTGGTCTGGTGATCGGCGAGGAGCAAGGTGAGAACACCGTCGCCATCGGCCTGAAGGCAGCCGCGCAGGGCCGGTTCGCTCGGCATGGAGATGGAGCTGGGCATCAGCGGCGGGCCGCCGAGCACGCGGCCCATCCGGTCGAAGCAGGTGGTGGCGGTGAAGGAGGCCTGCGTCAGATGGCCGATCGCCTCAGCCGGGAAATGGTGATCCTGAGGGCCGAGCACGATGGCCACGCGGTCTGGCGGATCGTTGGACGGGGGCGGGGCGATGGTGCAGGGCTCAAGCGTGCGGGACGCGGCGAAATCGAAGGTCGCTCCGGCGGTGACAAGGCCGCCGCCAAGCCCGGAGGAGGCGTGGGTGGCACTGCTGCCGAGCCACACGGGCGCGGCATGGCTGCCCGCGAAGGCGAGGTAGGCCCAGTTGCCGCTACCGGCGCGGATACGCAGGCGCTCGCCCGCACGGAGCGTACCTTGCCGCCATGCCTTGGGCTCATCGCCAGCGATATCGGCGAGGAACCCGCCGCCGCAAAGCGCGAAGCCGATTTCGCCTTGCTCGCAGACGATCACGCAGCTGCCGTGGGAGAGTTCGAAGGCCCAGCCATCAGGCGCAGCGGTGAGCGCCAGCGCGGCGGCGAAGGCGCGGCGGTCGACCGGGCCGGAGTGCGGGACGCCGAAGCGCATCAGGGCCGTGCGGCCAGAGTCCTGGATCGTGGTGAGCGGCCCGGCGGCCTCGAAGCGGATGCGTGCCTGCATGGGCTATTCGGTGCGCCGGAAGCGGATCACGTCGCCCGGATCGAACAGGAAGGGCTCGTCGCGGGTGGGATCGAGGATGACCTGATCGGTGCGTCCGATCACCCACCAGCCGGTCGGCATCGGGAGGGTGGTGATAAGGCACTGCGCGCCTGCGATGATCACGCTGCCGACAGGATGGCCGCGCTCGGCGCGGGGCTTGCGGGGGAGGTGGAGCGCCGGGGGAACACCGCCGAGATAGGCATAGCCGGGAGCAAAACCGTACATGAAGACGCGGTATTCGCCGGCAAGGTGCTGGGCGATGACATCGGCTGGCGTGAGGCCCGCAGCCTCGGCGACGGCAGCAAGATCGGGTGCCGAGGCGGGGTCGTAGCGGACGGGGATGACATGCTCGCGCGGGGTGCGCTGCACCGTAGATGCGGTTTCGAGGAGAGCGAGGGCATGCGCGGCGACTTCGTTGCCGTCTGTCACCAGCGGATCGAACACGATCATCAGCGAGACGAAGGCGGGGACGGTTTCGACCATGCCGACAGGAGGCTGCGCGGCGAGTGCACGGTCGAGTGCTACGACGCGGTCGTTGGTGGCGGCACTGATCGCGCCGCCGAAATCGATGAGGACGGCGCCCTCGCCAATCGGCCGGACGGTCGGTGCAGGAAGCATCAGCGCAGGAAGGGGGCGATCGTGACGCCGCGACCGGCAAGCGCGACGCGGATCGCGCGGGCCATGACGACGGCATGGGGATCATCGCCGTGGACGCAGATCGAATGGCCCGCAAGCCTGACCGGATCGCCGCCAACCGTGGGCATCAGGCCGGTTTCGAGCCATGTCAGCAGGCGCGCGGCGGCGGCGCCATAGTCTTCGATCATCGCGCCGGGCTGGCCGCGGGGCACGAGGTTGCCGGCCGGTGTGTAGCCGCGGTCGGCGAAGATCTCGCTGAACACATGGCAGCCGGAATCGCGCGCCACCTGTTCCAGTACGGTGCCCGAAATGGCGAGCACGGCGAGCTTGCTGTTAATCGCGCGGACGGCGCGCACGATGGCTTCGGCAATGGCGCGGTCTTCACTCGCGACATTGGCAAGCGCGCCATGTGGCTTCACGTAGGACACCTTGGTGCCGGCGAGCGCGGCGATGGCCATCAGCGCGCCGGTCTGTGCCGCGACAAAGCGCTCCACTTCGGCGGGCAGGAAGGGCAGGCGGCGGCGGCCGAAGCCTTCCTTGTCCGGATAGCTGGGGTGCGCACCGACGACGATGCTGCGCGCGCGTGCCAGGGTCAGCGTGCGGAACATCGTTTCGGGATCGCTGGCGTGGCCACCGCAGGCAATGTTGGCACTGGTGACGATGTCGAGCATCGCAGCGTCATCGCCCATGGTCCACGGGCCATACCCTTCGCCAAGGTCGGAATTGAGATCGATCGTGCGGACGTTCAGGGCAGGCATTGTCAGCGTTCCGGTGTGCAAGGGCCTAATCGGCGCTCACGACATAAGCAAAGCCGGCGCTGTTGTCGCGCCTTCCTGCGCACTTGCCATTCTGATGGGTGAAGCGGAGCGGAGCTTGCGCTATGGCCGCCCAGCCATGAACGCTCTGTCGATCCGAAACTCCGCCTTTTGCCGGACGCGTCGTGCCTGATGCCCGGCGCGCTTGAAGGCCTGCTGGTGGTGGCGCTGGAGCAGGCGGTTGCTGCCCCCTTGTGTACGCGCCAGCTGGCGGACGGCGGTGCGCGCGTGATCAAGCTCGAGCGCGCCGGGGGCGAGACCGCGCGGCATTATGACACCGCGGTTCACGGCGCATCGGCCTATTTCACGTGGCTCAATCGCGGCAAGGAAAGCATTGTCGTCGATGCCAAGGACGCGGCTGACCGCGCCTTGATCGAGCGCATGGTGGCAAGGGCCGACGTGTTCATCCAGAACATGGCACCGGGCGCGGCAGCGCGGCTGGGGCTTGATGCCGCTGCGCTGGTGGCGCGCTATCCCGGGATCGTGGCGGTCGACATCTGCGGCTATGGGCAGGCGACCGAGGCGCGGGGGATGCGCGCCTATGACATGCTGGTGCAGGCCGAGGCGGGGATTTGCGCTGTCACCGGCACACCGGACGCGATGGCCAAGGTCGGCGTTTCCATTGCGGATATTGCCACGGGCATGAACGCGCACGCCGCGATTCTCGAAGCGCTGATCGGCAAGGCCCGGACCGGGCGCGGGGCGGTCATCGAGATCGCGATGTTCGATGCGATGGCGGACTGGATGGCGGTGCCGCTGCTCCATCTCGAGCAGGCTGGGCGGGCGACCGGGCGGCACGGCCTCGAACACGCGGCGATCTATCCCTATGCGGCTTATGCCTGCCGCGATGGCACGTTGATGATTTCGATCCAGTCACCCGACGAATGGCGACGGTTCTGTGCCGGCGTGCTCGGTGATGCGGCGCTGGCCGATGATCCGCGCTTTGCGACGAACCCGGACCGGGTAACGCACCGCGCCGTGCTGGGAGAGATCGTCGGAGCAATGTTTGCGGCGCGCACCATGGCGGAGGCCAGCGCCCTTCTCGACGAACATCGGATTGCCTGGGGGCGGGTTTCCGAGGTGGCCGATGTCGCGGCGCACCCCGCACTGCGCCGGATCGAGGGCGAGGTGGGCGGCAAGGCGTTCGACCTGCCGCGCCCGCCCGGACGGGGTGAAGCGCTGCCCAGCATCGTCCCCGCGCTCGACGCGGATGGATCTGCCTTGCGCCGCGAATTTGCAGGCGTTTAGGCCCCCGGTTCCTTGTGCAGCCATTCGGCGTGGCGCGGTGCGCGCTTGGTTTGGCTCCATTCCTCAAGCATGACCGGGGCGAGCGTTTCGAGCTCCGCATACTGCTGAGGCGTGCCGATGTTGCAGGCGAGTTCGAGCCGGTGGCCGTTGGGATCGAAGAAATAGATCGAACGGAACACCCCGTGGTAGGTCGGCCCGAGCACGTCGATGCCTTGCGCTTCGAGATGGGCCTTCGCCGCATGGAGCGCGGCTTCATCCGCCACTTCGAAGGCAAGGTGCTGCACCCATGCCGGTGTGTTGGGGTCCTTGCCCATCTCCGGCTGGTTCGGCAGCTCGAAGAAGGCGAGCACGTTGCCGCCGCCGCAATCGAGGAACACGTGCATGTACGGGTCATGCTCGCCAGTCGAGGGTACGGTGTCCTCGGCAAACGCGGTGGTGTAGCGCATGCCCATCACGCGCACGTACCACTCGACCGTCTCCTTCGCGTCGCGGCAGCGATAGGCGACGTGGTGGATGCGCTGGATGGGCGGGATCATGCTGCGGCTCCTTCCACCTGCAGCACACCGCGGCGCATCTGGTCGCGCTCCATCGACTGGAACAGCGCGGTGAAGTTGCCTTCGCCGAAGCCTTCGTCCTTCTTGCGCTGGATGAATTCGAAGAACACCGGGCCGATCTGCGTTTCGGAGAAGATCTGGAGGAGCAGGCGCGGATCGCCCGCCTCGGTCGAGCCATCGAGCAGAATGCCGCGCTTCTGGAGTTCCTCGACCGGCTCGCCGTGGCCGGGCAGGCGTTCGGCCAGCATCTCGTAATAGGTGGCGGGCGGGGCGGTCATGAACGGGGTGCCGAGCGCTTTCAGCCGGTCCCATGCGCCGATGAGGTCGTCACAGGCAAACGCGATGTGCTGGATGCCCTCGCCGTTGTAGGCGCGCAGGAATTCCTCGATCTGGCCGCCGCCTGCCTTCGCCTCTTCGTTGAGGGGAATGCGGATCTTGCCGTCGGGTGCGGTCATCGCGCGGCTGGTGAGGCCAGTGTATTCGCCCTTGATGTCGAAATAGCGGATCTCGCGGAAATTGAAGATGCGCTCGTAGAACGCGGCCCAGTGCGCCATGCGGCCGCCGTAGACGTTGTGGGTGAGGTGGTCGATGGTGTGGAAGCCGGCGCCCTTGGGCTGGCGGTCGACGCCCGGCAGGTAGACGAAATCGATGTCGTAGATCGACAGGTCACCCAGCGGCGAGCCTTCGTAGCGGTCGATCAGATAGATGATTGCGCCGCCGATGCCGCGAATGGCGGGGAGGCTGAGTTCCATCGGGCCGGTGCGCACTTCGACCGGCTCGGCGCCGCGCTCCAGCGCCAGGGCATAAGCCTGCGCCGCATTGCGCACGCGCCAGCCCATGCCGCAGGCCGATGGGCCGTGTTCGGCGGCGAACCACGCGGCGGGGCTCTTGGGTTCGTAATTCGCGATGAGGTTTATCCCGCCCTGCCGCCAGAGCTGCACCGCCTTGGAACGATGATTGGCGATATGGGTGAAGCCCATCGCGGCGAACACGGGTTCGAGCAGGCCCGGCTGGCTCGCGGAAAACTCGATGAACTCGAAGCCATCGAGGCCAAGCGGATTGTCGAACAGGTCGGTCGTCTTCGCTGCGGCGTTCACGGCATTTCTCCCAAAGGCTCGGTTGTCCTCCCGCATTCTAGCCGAAAAGCCCTGCGCAGTCCGCGCAAAGTCCGCAGACTATGCGGCCAACTATGCGTGGAACATGTATATAATCGCGAATAATTGCATGATTCGCGCGCTCATCCGCGTCGTCTGCCAATGCACCGCGCAGTCTGAGTCTGCCCGTAAGGCACCTTGCCTTGCATCGCCTCGCGGCTAGAACGCTGGCTGTGCCCTTTGAGGGGCAGCCAGGGGAGATGCGGCGGGTGCGGATTATCGATATCTCGCAAAGGCTTGATGCAGGTACGCCGCTGTGGCCGGGGGAGCCCGCGCTGGTGGTGCGCCAGCATGCCGAGATCGGCCCCGGCTGCCCGGTCAACGTGGGATCGGTCCACCTCGCGCTGCATTCGGGCACCCATGCCGATGCGCCCTATCACTATGACGCGGGCGGGCCATCGAGCGCGGAAACTGGCCTTGATCCCTATATCGGGCGCTGCGTGGTGGTGGATGTGCGCCATGCTGGCGGAGCTGCGGTCGAACTTGCCGATATCGATTGGCCGGCGCTGGAAGCGGCGCAGGCGCCGCGCGTGCTGCTGCGGACCTACGAGCGCTTTCCCCACACGGTTTGGGATCACGATTTCCGGGCGGTTTCGGCGGAGGTGATCCGCAGGCTGGCGGCGCTGGGCACAGTGCTGATCGGGACCGATGCGGCCTCGCTCGATCCGCAGGAATCGAAGACGATGGACGCGCACCATGCCGTGCGCGCGGCGGACATGCGCATCCTCGAAGGGCTGGTGCTCGATCATGTGCAAGCGGGAGTGTACGAACTGATCGCGCTGCCGCTGCCGCTGGCGGGGGCGGACGCGAGCCCGGTGCGCGCGGTGCTGCGGGAGATTGCGGCATGAGCGCATGGAACCGCGCGGCGCTCGAAGCGCTTGATCGGGACGATCCGCTGGCCGGGTTTCGGGATCAGTTCTACTTGCGCGAAGGGCTGGTCTACCTCGACGGCAATTCGCTGGGCGCGCTGCCGCGCCGCACCATGCCGCGGCTGGAGCAGGTTGCGGCGCAGGAGTGGGGTGAGGGCCTCATCACCTCGTGGCTCGGCGCGGAATGGATCACTGCACCGCGCCGGGTGGGCGACAAGATCGCCCGCCTGCTGGGCGCGGAGCCGGGCGAGGTGATTGTGGCGGATTCCACGTCGATCAATCTGTTCAAGGCGCTGACGGCGGCGCTTTCGCTCAGGCCCGACCGGTCGGTGATCCTCTCCGAAACCGGCAATTTCCCGACCGATCTTTACATGATGCAGGGGATTTCAGCGTTCTCGGGTGGTCGCGTCCGAGCCGAGGCAGTTGCGGGCGAGGAGGTGCTGGAGCGCCTCGGCGATGCTGTCGCGGTGCTGCTGCTGACGCAGGTCCACTACAAGACCGGCGTGGTGCGAGACATGGCCGAGGTGACGCGGCGCGCGCATGAGGCGGGCGTGCTGGTGGTCTGGGATCTCAGCCACAGTGCAGGCGCGATCCCGGTCGATCTGAACGGTGCGGGCGCCGATTTCGCGGTCGGTTGCGGGTACAAGTTCCTGAACGGCGGGCCCGGCGCACCGGCCTATATCTTCGCGGCGGGGCGGCATCAGGCAGCGGCCATGCCGGTGCTTTCGGGCTGGATGGGGCACGCCGCGCCCTTCGCGTTCGAGGATGGCTACCGCGCGGCGGACGGCATCGAGCGCTTCCTGTGCGGCACGCCGCCGATCCTTTCGATGGCGGCGCTCGAATGCGGCGTCGATCTGATGGCCGAGGCTGACATGGCGGCGGTCCGCGCGAAATCGCTGCAGCTTGGCCGCGTGTTCATGGACCTGATGGACGAGCACTGCGGTGCATTCGGCTTTGCGCTGGTGAGCCCGCGCGAGGATGCGCGGCGCGGCAGCCACGTGTCCTACGCGCACCCGCACAGCTACGGCATGATGCAGGCGCTGAAGGAGCGCGGCGTCATCGGCGATTTCCGCGATCCCGATGTCCTGCGCTTCGGGCTGACGCCGCTGACCCTGCGCCATGCCGACATGCTGGAGGCGGTCCTGAAGATCCGTGACGTCTGCGAGACGCAGGCGTGGGACGATCCGCGCTGGGCCGTGCGCGCGGCCGTGACCTGAAAGCCTTGCGCGGCGCGGACGGGTGCCCCTAAGCTGGGGCGAAGCAAAACCGAAAGAGGATGACCGAATGACGGCCTATGTTGTGTTCATCAAGGATGGCGTGAACGATCAGGCAGAGCTGGATCAGTACAACGCCAAGGCAGGGGCCTCGATCGCCGGCCATCCGCTGAAGCCGCTGGCGTTCTATGGCCCGAACGAGACTTGGGAAGGCCCCACGGCGGAGGGCCTCGTGATCATCGAATTTCCCGACATTGCGGCCGCCAAGGCCTGGTATGAAAGCCCGGCCTATCAGGAGGCCAAGGTGCACCGCCTCAACGGCGCATCGTACCGTGTGATGGTGACCGAAGGGGTCGGCTGAAAGCGGTAGGCAAGGCGGGGGTATTACGGCATGGTGCGGTGATGGCCCCCGCACAGCAGACCATATCGCATCGCTCGATGCTGATCGCGGGCTTTTCGACCGTGGTCGAGTGGTACGATTTCACGCTCTACATCTATGTCGCCACGATCCTCAGCCGGGTCATGTTCGGCGGGGGCGAGGGTTCGCTGGCCGCAGTGCTGGCGGGCTTTGCGGTTTCCTACCTGATGCGGCCCCTCGGCGCGCTGGCGATGGGCCATTATGGCGACCGCCACGGGCGGCGGCGCGCCATGCTGCTCTCGATGGCAGTGATGACTGCGGCGATGCTGGGCTGCGCCGTGCTGCCGACCCATGCCGCGATCGGTCCGGCGGCCGGCTTTCTTCTGCTGGCGCTGCGCTGCGTGATGGCCTTCGCGGTGGGCGGCGAATACACTGGCGTGGTCGCCTATCTGATCGAAGGCGCCGGGCCGCACCGGCGCGGGCTCATCACCAGCTGCGCTTCGGCGGCGAGCGAAGTGGGCGCGCTGCTTGCGGTGGGGGTGGCGGCGGTGACGGCGTGGGCCCTGCCGGTCGCGGCGCTTGATGACTGGGGGTGGCGCATTCCCTTCCTCGTTGGCGCAGCGCTGGCAGGCGGCGTGCTGCTCGCCCGCGCCTCGATGGACGAGAGCCCGGAGTTCGAACGCCACCGCGATGCCGGAACCCTGCCCGAGGCGCCGCTGCGCCATGCCTTGCAGTTCGAGCGCGCAGGGATTCTGCGCGGCTTTGCGATCTCGGCTTTGGGTTCCATCAGCTACTACGTCGGGATCACGTATGTTCCGGCCTTCCTCGCCTCGGTCGGCGCGGTGGGCGAGGGGACTGCGCTGACGCTTTCGACGGTGGCGGCTTTCGTGGTGATCGCGGTGACGCCGCTGGTGGGCGCGCTTTCGGACCATGTCGGGCGGCGGCCGGTGCTGATCGGCATCGCGGTCGCCTGCGCCGCCGGGCCGATCACGCTGTTCGCGCTGATGGCGCAAGGCGGCATCTGGCCGGCGCTGATCGGCGCAGTGCTGCTGGCCGCGCTGGGCGGGGCGTGGAGCGCGGTGGGCGCGGTGGCCACGGCAGAGCAGTTTTCCGGGCAGGCGCGCCTCTCCGGTCTGGCGCTCGGCGTCACGAGCGCGACTGCGCTGTTCGGCGGGCTGACGCCGCTGGTCGCGCAGATGCTGCTGGAGACAAGCCACTGGCCTGCCGTGCCGGGCGCGATGATCGCTGCGGTCGCGCTGGCGATCCTGCCCTTGCTCTGGCGCATTCCCGAAACCGCGCCGCGTGCAGGGTGGACAGCGCAGCCCAAGCCGATATAGTTCGCTTACCTAACTATAATCGGAGGGCGCCATGGCCAGCTTGGCGGACGATATCGAAGACACCGCGCGGGAAGCGCCCGCGCTGATCCGGTATCTTGATGAAGGCGATTTCGTGACCCGCCGCTATGTGAGCCAGGGCGCTGAGATGAACACCGGCGATTACCGCGACTACCCCGTTGTGGTGCGCGACGGGATGCCGATCCGGGATCATTTCAGCCTCGATGTGCACGGATTCATGATCGCCAGGCACCGGAGCGCGATTGCCGATTTCCATGACAAGGCTGCGGTCGATACGGGATACCAGAGCGAAGTGGAAGCGCTCGTCGCGCGGCTGACGGGCGCGGACAAGGTGGCGACGCAGGGGTGGATGATCCGCACGTCGGGCGACCTCTCGGCCCGCGCGAAGGAGAAGGTCGCGGGCTATGTCCATTCGGGCGGGATCCAGCCGCCTGCGGGCGAGGCCCATGTCGATTACAACGAACTGACCGGCCAGCGCGCTGCGGCGCGGGTCTATGGGCAGGCCTTTCCGGATGGGCCGGGCTACAGGCGCTATATCTGCTTCTCGCTCTGGCGGACCTTTTCGCCGGGACCGCAGGACTGGCCGCTTGCGGTCTGTGACGGGCGCACGGTAACGGATGCGGAAACCGCCTCCAACACGCTGTTTGTGGTCGACGAGTTTCCCGTTGGCGATGCGCTGACCGCGCCGGTCGAGGGCGAGGATCAGATGATCGCCGCAACGATCTTCCGTTTTTCGCCCGAGCATCGCTGGTGGTACTTCGCCGACATGGCGGCGGACGACGTGCTGCTGTTCAAGTTCCAGGACAGCGACCATTCCGTTACCTGGCGCTGCCCGCACACGGCCTTCCACGATACCAGCTTGCCAGGCGCGCAGATCCGCGAGAGCATCGAGGTGCGCGGGGTGGCGTTTTTCGAGTAGGAGATCAGGGCAGCTTTTTGCGTTGCGGCAGGCAGGGAGCGTCAGCGCCGAGCCAGTCGATCTCGTCGGTTGTGGGGACTTTCGCGCCGAAGAAGATGCGGCCCCTTGTCTCGCTCGGCTCGTAGAAGACATAGCCCATGCTGTTGTCGAAATCGGGGATGCGGGCGTTGTCGGCGCGGGCGCGTGCGGCGGTGATTTCGCGGCTTTCGACGCGCGAGCTGCGCACCATGCGGATCGCGCCATCGCGGAATTCGAACATGCGGTAGTAGTGCCGCCCGAACATGCTGATGTCGAAGCCGGATTTCGAGGTCCATTCACCGGGCTTTGTGCTCGTCGGCACGTGCAGGGTGGTGACCGAGCAGGTATAGTTGGACGCCTGGTACCACGGCGCTTCCTGATCCTGATCGGCGGGCCGCACGCGCTTTTCCGGCGGGCTGAAGCCGCCGCCGACCAGCGACAGCCGGCGCCCGCCGCCGCCGCTGTCTTCCCAGTCGACCGTGCCCGAGCCGGTGACCTTGAGCACGCTGGCCCGTGCCTTCTCGTCATAGTGCCACTGCACATCGTCAACCGACTGCCAGACATTGCCGGTCAGGCGCTGGCGCATGGCATCGAGCAATTGCGCGGGCGGCACGGCGGAGAATTGCTGCTGCAGTTGCAGGCCCGCGATCCCGCGCACGATGGCCGTGCTGGTGATGTGTGCCGGCTTGTCGAAGCCCGCGCTGGCATCGATATCGAACAGGCTGATCTCGTCGGGCTGGGCGGGTGGTTGCCACGGGATTTCGACGACAGCGCTGCCTGCCGCGGTGATCGGCACCACGTTGCGCAGCGGCGTGACCGGTTCGAGCGCGGGCCCCGAGACCGGGGGCAGGGTGCCATCGAGCCACCAGGTCTGACCGGCGATCTGCGTGCGCACGAGCACGTGATCGAACAGCCTCGAATTGGGCAGGCGCGCCGCGAGCCCGTCATCGAGGCCCGCAGTGCTGACGATCACCGGCTCGGCCGCGATGCCGAGTTCCCCGAGGAGGGCAAGGAGCAGCGCAGTCTTCGCCTTGCAATCGCCGTAGCGGCGCTGCCAGGTTTCGTCCGCCGATGCTGGCGTGAAATTGCCGCCGTTGAGGCCGACGTAGATGTAGCGCACGTCCTGCTGCACCAGCTTGAGCGCGGCGGCGGCGCGCCCGAGCGGATCGGCATGGGCCGCGGCGATCCGCGCGGCTTCCTTGTGCAGCGGCGAATCCGCTGCGAGCGTAGCGGCCTTCGCGAAGAGCGGTGCGAACTGACGCGAGAAGGCAGGCCAATCGGCGAAGGTCGAGTATTCGAGGATGCGCTGCCACTGCAGGCGCTGCGGCGCGTCCTTGAGTGGCTGGTGAACCGGCGGGTTGTCCATGCGCAGCACCACCCGGTCCGCTGCCGTGTGGGCGGCGGATGCGAGGTCGGGGGTAAGCACATAGGCCGGCTTGCGGTCCTTTTCCCAGCTGAGTTCGAGCCGGTAGCGCCCGGGCGGCGGGGTCGGCGAGAGGAACAGGAGGCCCGAGACATTGCGGCCAAGCGTGGGGTCTGAAACGCTCGTGGTCATCGCGACCTCGAGTTCGTCGCCCACGCGCAGATCGGGGACGTGCAGCACGGCGGTCAGCATGCCGTCGAGCTTGGCCGCTTCGAGCTGGTCTTCGCGGCGCAGAATCTCGAACTTCGCCTGTGCGAGGACATCGATGACCTCGTCCCCGCGATAGACCTTGATGGAGTGGACCGTGGTGGAGCCATTCGCCGGGTTCCAGCCCAGCGCGAGGTTGCCCATCGGCAGCGCGGAGGAATTCAGCAGGCGGACGCGGTAGCCGGTATAGTCCTGCTCGCCCTTGCCATCGACGTGCACGATGACATCCTGATAGCGCATGAACATCGGGCCGCCGGCGTTGTCCGGCACGGGCAGCGGTTCGGAGGCCTTGGCCCATGACGGCGCGGGGCCGCGCAAGACTTCGTTGTTGGCAGAGGCCGGTGCGGCGGGGGCAGCGAGGGCAGAGGAGGCGGCCACGAGAACCGTTCCGGCGGCAACAAACATCAGGGCTGGGCGCAAGGTGGCCGCTCCGTATCTGCCGGAAGCAACTTCCCGGCGCATGTGATCATGGCGCAAATTCAGCCGCTTGCAAGCGGGCGCAGGCTCCGGATTGGCGGAAATCGGCCTGCTTGGGCGAACGCTGGTTGAAGCAATCAGTAATCCGCCCAGCCCTGGCTGGTGCCGGCATAGCGGATGGCGCGGCCCCACTTGGCGAGTTCGGTCTGCACCTCGGGCAAGGCCAGCGCATCATGCAGCGCCTTGAGCTTGGCGCGTTCGAATGCGGTGCGCGCTTCAGGCACCTCGAACGTGATGAACAGGCCAAGCGCGCCGGGGCGGTCCGCCTCGCTGCGGAGCCGCTTGATCACGGCATCCGCAATCGCCTTTATGTCGTTCCGGCAGGCCGCCGCCGAGGTATAGGCGTTCCAGTTGCCCGAAGGATCGAGGGCGACCTTGGCATCCATGACCGCAGCCTGATCGGGTTTGCCGAGCGCGCGCAGGGCGCAGGCCTTGTCCGCCCAGATCCACATCTTGCCGTAGGTATTGAGCTTGTCGATGTGCTGGGTTTCAAGGGCGCCCATGGCATCGAACGCCTGCTGGTAGCGGCCCGAGGCGAGCAGCATCTCGCTGCGGTTGACCGCCAGCGCGGAGAGTTCGGGATAGTTGTCGATGCCGAGCGAAAGGATCATATCCATCACGGCGAGCCCTTCGTCGTTGCGGCCCAGCGCGTTGAGATTGAGGGCATATTCGTTGGCCAGCCAGAAGGCCTCGTTCCCGGCCACCTCCAGCTGGACCTTGTCGGTGGCGAGCGGCTTGCCGATGGCCACCGCCTCGGCAAAGCGGCCAAGCGCGCGCAGCGTCTTCATCTGGTAGGTGATCGCGCCGTAGTCCTTGGGGGCGGCCTTGACCGCCTCGGCGGCGCGGGAAGCATCGCGTTCGAGGCTCTTGCGGAAGTGATCGGCATTGCCCTTGTCGAGCTCCGGCCAGAGCATCTGGTGGCGGCGATCGAGCGACATCTGGACAAGGGTCGAGGTTGGCGGTGCCTTGGCGAGACCGGCGCGCGCTTCGGCAAGTTCGCCGCGCAGGCTGTGCGCGACGAGCGCGCAGCTTTGCATCGCGGCGCCATCGCCGGTGAGCGGCGATTGCTTCCAGCCGCCGTCGACGAGCGCGATGCACAGGTTGCCGCGGCTGCGCTCGCGCTGATCCATCGGCAGTGCATAGACCTTCTGCAGGGCGATCTCGACCCAGCGCTTGTCGATCGCGGCGATCACGGCGGGGTGGAGCTTGCCGGTGCGGGCGATGGCCTGAGCCGTGGTTTCCGGCGTTCCAAGATCAATCTCGTAGGCGATCCACAGCCGAAAGACCTCGGCATTGCCTTCGTATTGCGCGGTGGCCAGGCGCAGCGCCGCGAGCGCAGCCTGCGGACGGCGAAGATCGCTGAGCACAGCGCCGCGCATCCCTTCGACGAGGCCCGCCGCTGGCGAGGGGTGCGGCACCTTTTCGGCAATCGCCGATAGCAGGGTCAGCGCCTCGAGCTGCGAGGGCTGGTCGTTGCCCTTGAGCAGATCGGTGACCTTGGCCATGTCCGGCTTGATCGCGGCCCAGACGGCAGGATCTACACCCTTGGGCGCGGCAGCGGCTCTGGGCGTCTTGTCGAGGTACCACTCTGTGCCCATCGCGTCCTTGATCTTGTCGGACAGGGCATAGATTGCCTCGGCATCGGCAGCGGGGACTTCCGGCTGCGTGCCGGTGTTGATCGAATAGACGATCCTGAGGCCATCGGGCAGCGCGGTGGTGCGGCGCGAATAGGAAACCGGGCCGGCCTTCTCCGCGACATCTTCCCAGCCATCGAGCGTGCGGTCCGCCACGTGCATCTCGATCGTGTGCTCGTTGTCGATGAAGGCATTGATCGCCAGCGGCGACACGCGGGGATTGCCCTGCCGATCAGGCAGGATTCCGCGCAGGCTGAAGGCGCGCGTGATCAGCTTGCTGCCAAGCTTGCCCTTGATGAAGGCATCGCGGGCAAGCGTGTAATCCTCGATCATGGTGAGCGCATTGGCATCGCGATCATCGGCAAGTTCGAGCGGCTTGCTTTCGGCAAGACCCGGGAAGCGCTCGCGGTAGAACTTGAGATTGCTGTCGGCGAGGGTCTTTGCCGAATTGCTCGCCCAGTTGGCACGCACGTTATCCGCCCGGGCATCGGTGAAGTGCGTCTCGACGTGGAGCTTCAGCGGGACATCGGCCTTTTCATCGATGGTGAAGCGCTCCAGCACCGTTTCGCGGCCTGCAAGCTCAGCGTAGCCGGAGATCTTTTCGAGCGCGGTCTGCCCTTCGCGGATGGGCAGGGCATAACCGAGGTCCGATGGCACGATCCGCGTACCGCGCCCGCCGCTGTGGGCGCCGGTGGCATCGATCCAGACCACCTTGCCATCGACCACCGCGCGCACGATCACGTGATTGAACTGCAGCGGCGAAGGCAGGCGATCGGGCAGGCGCGCACCGGCAACCGTCGTCACCAGCGCCGGGACCGCATCGATGCCGAGACGGCGCAGCGCGATCGCGAGCAGCAGGCTCTTGTCCTTGCAATCGCCATAGCTGCGGCTGAGCACGGTTTTGGGGCGGCGCGGGACATAGGATCCTTCGCCCAGCTCCTCGCCCACGTAGCGGATATTGTCCTGCACGTAGCGTACGGCTTCGGTGAACCGTTCGGCCTGCGTGGGCGAGGCCTTGGCGATGGCATCGAGGCGGGCGGCGAAATCGTCGGGCAGGCTCTCGTCGCCCTGATATAGGCCCACGGCCCAGCGGGCGAGCTCTGCCCAGTCCTTCATGGTCGAGATATCGACCTTGCCCCAGATGAAGGCGGTGGCGGGAACATCGGTCTCCGCCTTGAACGCGGGCGGATCATTGGCGATCCATTCCCATTCGGTGCCATCGCCCGACGCGGTCTTGCGCACCGCGAAGGACATGCCGCTGTTGATCGCCTTGTAGCGCGGCGCGGCGTCTGCCGGCCACACGAGCCGCAGCGCGCGCTGCGCTACTTCATCGGAATAGCGCTCGCTGAAGTGGTAGAACGACTGGCCCGGCCACAGCGGGCTGCGCGAGTGGTAGGTCACCGCGTAATCGACCACATCGCCGACGCGCACATCGCGCAAGTTGGCGATGAGCTTGAGCGAGCCGCTGATGATGCCATCGTCAAGATCGTCCTCGCGCTCGACCACGCGGAAGGCGGTATCGCGCGTGAGATCGATCACCTTGCCGTCGCGGATGAGGTGGACGAAATTGATGCTTACGGTCTGAAAACCGGGATCGTAGCTGACCGTGATCTGGCCCCCGGCTTCGAGCCCGCTGCGGTTGGCGACCATGGTGGCGAGGCGGAACCAGTCATCATGACCGGTCGCGTGAGAGCGGAATTGCTCGTCGACGAGGAGAAAGGCGGT
>CANGJI010000008.1 GCA_947454135.1 Sphingomonadaceae bacterium | reverse complement strand
TGCTGATCGAGGACGAGCCGACCACGGCCAAGGCGATTGAGCTTATGCTCACCACCGAAGGCTTCAATGTCTATGCAACCGATCTCGGGGAAGAAGGCCTCGATCTCGGCAAGCTGTATGATTACGACATCATCCTGCTCGACCTCAACCTTCCCGACATGCACGGCTATGACGTGCTCAAGAAGCTGCGCGTCGCCAAGGTGCAGACGCCGGTTCTGATCCTTTCGGGCATTGCCGAGATGGACTCCAAGGTCCGCTCGTTCGGCTTCGGTGCCGATGACTATGTCACCAAGCCCTTCCACCGCGAAGAACTCATCGCCCGCATCCACGCTGTGGTGCGCCGCTCCAAGGGTCACTCGCAGTCGGTCATCCGCACCGGCAAGCTTTCGGTCAATCTCGATGCCAAGACGGTCGAGGTCGACAGCGCCCGCGTCCACCTGACGGGCAAGGAATACGCGATGCTCGAGCTGCTTTCGCTGCGCAAGGGCACCACGCTGACCAAGGAAATGTTCCTGAACCACCTTTATGGCGGCATGGACGAACCCGAACTCAAGATCATCGACGTGTTCATCTGCAAGCTGCGCAAGAAGCTTGCCCATGCCTGCGACGGCGAGAACTACATCGAAACCGTCTGGGGCCGCGGCTATGTGCTGCGCGATCCGGATGACAAGCTGGATGTCGAAGCGGCCTGATCGGCCATACACCCCGGCAGTCGATCTCCGTGCGCAGCGGCCCGTCAGCAATGGCGGGCCGCTTGCGTTTGAGGGTCAGCTGATGCGGCGGAAGGTATTGGTCTCGAGCTTGGGCATGCTGCTGCCGGCCCAGATGATCGTCTCGGTCATCGACTTTCGATCGCGCGAGACGGTGTAGACCCGCGTCGAGACCGGCGCACCATCCTTGCCCAGTGTCATGACCAGCGTGCCCGTCGCAGGCTGGCGCAGCGAGGCGCTGTCGATGAAGCCCATGTTGCCGGTGATCGCCACGGGCGCGGCATCGAGCGCCGCAGTCGATTCCGCATGGAGCGCGGCGCCATCCGGGTTCACGATGGCGACGTGCGTGGTCCACCGCTGATCAGCCGCAACACTGAAGCTGATGGTGACACTCTGCGGCCGCTCCTCCGCCGGCACGCGGGTCGTATCGAGCGCCCAGCGCCCGATCAGCGGCGAAGTGCGCGCAGCGGTGGCGGCAGCCGGAGCAGCACCCGGGCGCGCAGCGTTGTAGGGCGCGTCCGCCGCCATGAGCAGCGATCCGGCAGCGATGAGGGGCATGGCGATGAGCATGGCAATGGTTCCTTTCGGTCCTGTCAGCCCGCGACTTGCGGGCTCGACCGATCCCTCCGCCTGAGGGGGAGTGTTTGCCAGATCAGGATTCCTGTCCCAGATTTTCTGGGCCCCCAGCTGCCGGGCGAGTTCGCGGCTGCTGCCCACTCCGGTCTTGCGGCGGGCATCGCGCAGCCGCTCGTTGATCGAGGCTTCGGTGCGGCCGAGCTGGGCGGCGATCGACTTGATCGTGTGCCCTTCGGCCAGCAGCCGCAGCACTTCGAGCTCGCGCGCGCTCAGCCTCTCCGCAAGCGGGCTGCTCCGATGCTCAGGTGAACCGGTCAGACGTTCCATGGCCGACATGATCTGCGAGTGACCACAAGGGCTGCCGGGCGTCCATCCCAATTTTCTTGTCTGCCGCGCGCGGTTTGCATAGCGGGTGCTGCATGAGGGGACCGCGCATCCAGCGACTTGCCGCCGCCAGCATGTTCGTCTGCGGCGTGTCAGCGCCCGCCTATGCGCACGCGCAGGACGCCGAACAGCCGATCCTTGTCACCGCTCCCGGCGCCGGGGTGGATAGCGACGACGCGCTGGGCCTCTCGCGCGGCGACCTCGCCCGCAGCGGGCGGCCCGATCTGATCGGCGCGCTTACCCGCCAACTGCCGGGCGTCACCCTGCAGGATGCGGTCGGCAATCCGTGGCAGCCCGCGCTGGTCTACCGCGGGCAGACTGCGTCCGGCGCGCAAGGGCAGGCACAGGGTCTGGCCGCCTATCTCGATGGCGCGCGCTTCAATCTGCCGTTCGGCGATACCGTCGCGCTCGATCTGGTTCCCGATGCCGCGCTGCGCTCGGTCGAACTGGTGGATTCGAGCCCGGTCTACGGCCTCAACGCGCTCGGCGGCGCGCTCGTGCTGGAAACCGCGACCGGGCGCAGCGATCCGGGCCTCACCGGCAGCGTTTCGCTTGGCGCCTATGGTGCGCACGATGCGAGCGTGGCGGCAGGCGGCGCAGTGGGCCGGTGGAGCGCGTTTGCGGCGGTGCAGTTTCGCGGTGAGAGCGGCTGGCGCGATTACAGCAGCTCGCGCCTTGCCAGCGGCTATGCCGACCTTGGCTATGATGGCGCGGCGGCTGGGCTCCATGCCAAGTTGATTCTTGCCAGCACCGGGCTCAGCGGGAATGGTGCGGCGCCCGAAGAGCTGCTGGCCGTGCGGCGCGCCGCCGTGTTCACGCATCCGGATCGCACCGAAAACCGCTTCGCGCGTCTCAGCCTCCACCCTTGGGCCGATCTTTCACCCACCACGCGGCTGCAGGCGGCGTTCTATGCGCAGTGGCAGAAGAGCCGCATGCTCAACGGCGATGCCGCCGATATCGAACCCTGCGAGGCCGAGCCGGGGCTGCTTTGCCTTGAAACCGAGCAAGAGGGTGAGGAGCAGGCCGAGGTCCTGACCGACAGGCTTGGCCGCCCGATCACTGCGCTGGCGGGCGAGCCGACATATGCCGTGATGAATCGCGGCGAACTGTCCTCGCGCGCCTACGGGTTGCTCGCGCAGATCACCGACCGGCGCCCGCTGCTCGGCGGGGTCAACATCCTCACTCTCGGCACCAGCCTCGATTACGGGCGCAGCGCCTTTGCCGCAGAGACGGCGCTCGGCACGCTCGATGGAACGCGCGGCGTGCAGGAGGCCGGTCCCGTGATCGTGCAGGCCAATGGTGCGATCACGCCGGCCTCGGTCGTCACGCGCAATTTCTACGCCGGGTTCTTTGCGGCCGAGACGCTGCCGCTGGGCCCGCGCCTGCGGCTCGAGGCGGGGCTGCGCTACAATTATGCCGCGATCCAGCTCGACGACAAGATCGGGACCGCGCTCAACGGGCGCCATCATTTCTCGCGGCTCAACCCCGGGTTGGAGCTCGACTGGGACGCGGCGTCCGGCCTTTCGCTGCGTGCCGGCTATGCCGAAACGAACCGTGCACCGACCCCGGCAGAGCTTTCCTGCGCCGATCCGGAAGCGCCCTGCAGCCTGGCCAATTTCTTCGTCGCCGATCCGCCGCTCCGCCAGGTCGTGGCGCGCACGTGGGAACTGGGCGCTGCGGGCAAGGGCAACGCGGGTGGCTGGCGGCTGGAATGGCTTGCCTCCTTCTACCGCGCGGACAGCCGCGACGAGATCCGCCGAGTGGCTTCGGGCGTGCGCGGGCGCGCCTATTTCCAGAACCTTGGCGATGCGCGGCGGCAGGGGATCGAACTCTCGCTGACGGCCACGCGCGGCGGTCTGCGCGTTGGAGCCACCTATGCCTTCACCGACGCGACCAATCGTTCGCTGGTGCGGATTGCCAGTCCCGGCAATCCGGCGGCGGAGGAAGACGGCGCGATCACCGTCCATCCGGGCGACCGTCTGGCGGGCGTGCCGCGCCACAGCGCCAACCTCAATCTGGACTATGCCGGGAAGGTCGGCACCTCGCGGCGCTTTACTGTCGGCGGGACGGTTGCCGCGCGGTCCGGGCAGGTTCTGCTTGGCGACGAATCGAACCGCGCTCCGCTGGTGCCGGGCTATGTCCTGATCGATCTGCGCGCGGGGGTGGAACTGGTCCGGGAAGTCATGCTGTTCTGCGAAGTGCGCAACCTGCTGGACCGCCGTCATGCCACCTTCGGCACCTTCGGCGAGATCGGATCCGTGCCCCTCACCGAGGCACCCGGCGCATCCTCCCCGCGCTTCCTCGGGCCGGGCGCGCCGCGGCGCTGGACAATCGGAATCCGGCGCGGCTTCTAGGGGACGTTGACCATGGCTGGCTGCGCTGCCAGAGGCCCCGCATCATGACCGCATACAAGTCGGGCGATCCGCTCACCATCAACCGCCTCTATGGACGCGCCAAGGGCAAGCCGCTGCGCGCGGGCCAGCAGGCGCTGGTCGACACGCTGCTGCCGCAGATCGCGGTGCCGGACGAAGGCCCCGTCACGGCTGAGGCGCTGTTCGGCCGCGATTGCCCGCTGCACTTCGAGATCGGCTTCGGTGGCGGCGAGCATATGGCGGGCCGCGCGGACATGCTGCCCGATCACGGCTTCATCGGTGCGGAGCCCTTCCTCAACGGTGTTGCGCAGGCGCTGGTCCATATCGATGGCGGGCGCGGCTCGGACGGCAGCGCGACCGGCATGCCGATCCGCAACGTGCGCATCCACCACGGCGATGCCTTGGAAGTGCTGGCGCGCGTGCCCGACGGGGCGCTCTCGTTCGTCTATCTGCTGCACCCGGATCCCTGGCCCAAGGCGCGCCACGCCAAGCGCCGGATGATGAACGACGGGCCGGTCGATCTGATCGCGCGCAAGCTCAGATCGGGCGGCGAGTTTCGCTTTGGCACCGATCACCCGGTTTACCTGCGCCACGCGCTGATGGTGATGCGCCGCCATACCGACCAGTTCGATTGGCTGGCCCAACAGCCGGGCGATTTCCAGAAGCGCCCCGGCGGCTGGCCGGAAACGCGCTACGAAGCCAAGGCTCGCGCACAGGGCCACGAGGTCTGGTACTTCCGCTACCGGCGCCGCTGACTGGGCAAGTGCGGCGGCACGCTGGCATGCTTTGCGAATGATTGCCGCGGGGCCACGGCTTGCCGCGCATTAACCAATTAACCTCTTCCTAACCAAGCGGGCGTAGCTTCAGCCTCAAGACCGGATGAAAACCATCAGGTCCGGCAAGGCAAGCGAAGCGAGGGGCCCGTGGCCACGATCGAGACGACGCAGACCATTCTGAACGAGATGCGGGAATTCGCCGGTTTTTCGCCGTGCGAGCAACGCTATATCCGGCGCAGCCTCGATGTCGGCCTTGGCCGTCACGATGCCTTTCGCCGCTGGTCGCGCGGGCCTGCCGAAGCCGCCTCGATCCGCACCCAGTACGTGGTCTATCAGGATCTCAAGTTGCTGCGCGGCTTGCTGAAAGGCGAGATCGAAGGCGGCGAGGGTGCGAGCCTTGAAGATCTCGAAACCATGATGGGCCCGCTCCTGCGCGTCACCACATTCGATCTGGCGCAAGGCCGCATCGAGTCCTTCAGCGCGTACCGCTTTCTCTACGAGCGCCTGCTCGGGGCAGAAGTGCGCCCCTGGCTGCCGAGCGCATTCTGCGGCGCGGCGGCATTGCCGCATATCCGTCCGGAGCGCCGCAAGGAACTGCTCCAGTCGATCAGCGAAGCCGCGGCCACCGCACCTGGCTGGTCGATGCGCGCGCCGCGGTTCTTCCCTGAATTCGTCGAACTCGAAGACGCGGCCTGACAGCGATCAGCGCGTCCTTCCTGCGAGCTTGACGAAGCTTACTTCACCCGATCCGGCTTCGCGCGCCACGTGCCCTTGCGGTGCGGCTTCTTCGGCGCCTCGGGACGACCCGTGGCGCGGTAGGGCTTGGGCGCGTGGTTCGGCTTGCCTTCGCGGCGGTGGCGGCGCGCATCTTCGCGCGGGGCGCCATCCATCGGCATGATCTCGAACTCGTCGGCTTCCTCGGCGGTCCGGCGAACAGCGTCCATGAAGCGCGCCGCAATCGCGGTGGGCACTTCGAACAGCGTTTCGCGCCCGGTGATGCGGATTGCGCCGATCTCGCTGCGGCTGACATGGCCGCGGCGGCAGAGCAGCGGCAGAATCCAGCGCGGATCGGCGTTCTGATCGCGCCCGATGTTGAGCCGCATCCAGGTGCTCTGTTCAAAGCCCGGGCGCGGTTCGCGGGGCGGCGGCGGGCCGCCGGCATCGCCGCTTATCAGCTCTTCGGGTTCGGGCATGCGTGCGCGGTGGACCTGCACGAGCGCCATGGCGATGTCCTCGGGGCTGCGTTCGGCGAGCAGGCGCTGGGCGAGCGCGCGATCATCCTCGGTGGCCTCGACCGGCGCCAGCAGCACGGACATCAGCCGTGTCGAATCAGCTTCGCGAATATCGGCGGCAGACGGCACCGGAACCCAGCGCGCCGGAATGCGCGCGCCGCGCAGCATGGCTTCCACTCGCTTCCGGCGCGGGTAGGGCACGATCAGCACGGCGGTGCCCTTTTTCCCTGCACGCCCGGTGCGACCCGAGCGGTGCTGCAAGGTTTCGGCATCGCGCGGAATCTCGACATGGACGACGAGGCTCAGGCTCGGCAAGTCGATCCCGCGCGCGGCGACGTCGGTGGCAACGCAGACGCGGGCGCGGCGGTCGCGCAGCGCTTGCAGCGCATGGTTGCGCTCGTTCTGGCTGTGCTCGCCGGAAAGCGCGACAACCGCGAAGCCGCGCTCGGTCAGGCTCGCGTGGAGGCGGCGGACGTTGTCGCGCGTGGCGCAGAACAGCATCGCCGTCTCCGCCTCGTGGAAGCGCAGCAGGTTGACCACCGCGTGCTCGATATCGGCGGGGGCGACGGCCATTGCCTGGTAATCGATATCGCCGTGGCCGCGTTCCTCGGTCACGGTCGAGATGCGCAGCGCATCGTTCTGATAGCGGCGGGCAAGCGCGACGATCGGCGCGGGCATCGTTGCCGAAAACAGCAAGGTGCGGCGCCCATCGGGCGTCGCGTCGAGGATGGCCTCAAGGTCTTCGCGGAAGCCCATGTCGAGCATCTCGTCGGCCTCGTCGAGCACGGCAACGCGCAGCGCCGAGAGCTGGAGCGCGCCGCGTTCGAGGTGATCGCGCAGGCGGCCCGGAGTGCCGACGACGATGTGGGTGCCGTGCATGAGCGTACGGCGCTCACGCGAAGGGTCCATGCCGCCGACGCAGGTCGCGATGCGGGCGTCGGTCTTTTCGTAAAGCCACATCAGCTCGCGGCTGACCTGCAGCGCGAGTTCGCGCGTGGGTGCGATCACCAGTGCCAGCGGGGCGCCGGCGGGGCCGAGGCGGTCTTCACCGGCAAGCAGGTCTGCGGCCATGGCAAGGCCGAACGCGACGGTCTTGCCGGAGCCGGTCTGTGCCGAGACGACGAGGTCGCGGCCATGCGCTTCGGCTTCGAGAACGGCGGCCTGCACCGGGGTGGGCGCGGCATAGCCACGGGCTGCCACGGCGGCGCCGAGGGCGGGGGGGAGCTGTGAAAAGGGCATAATACTTTCGGGGGAAGAATAGCTGGCCGGACTCGCGGTGGCGGCCGGAACGAGCCGCTTCCACGCCGGAAGGTGCCCGCCCCTTACAGCAATCCGAGCGGTTTGGCTTCACTTCTTTGCACCCGCCCGATTTTGCGCCCCTTGTCAGCCCGAGCGGGAGCGGACAAGCTGGCGGCATAACAAGAGCAGGAGGGGATCCGATGCAGTTTGCAGCGCGCGCGAGGCGCATGGTTTTGGCGTTTGCCGTGGGTCTGCCCGCGCTGGTGCATGCAGCCCAGCCCGCCAATGTGCCTGCCGATCCTGCCATGACGCCCAAGCCCGCCAGTGCTGCGACCATCGCCGCGCAGCACGCCGTGGCGGCTACCTTGCCGCAGGAAGACGGGCGCGATGCCGCGTTTGCCGCGCAGGGCTTCGTGGCGAGCACCGCCGATCCGGTGATCCGCGATGCGGCAGGGCGGGCGGTGTGGAACGTGGCCGCCTATGATTGGGTCCAGGGCCCTGCGCCCGCCAGCGTCAACCCCTCGCTCTGGCGCGAGGTGGGCCTGCTCAAGAAGCATGGCCTGTTCGCGGTGGGAGACGGCGTGTGGCAGGTGCGCGGCTTCGATGTTTCGAACATGACCGTGATCCGCGGGGCCACCGGCTGGGTGCTGGTCGACCCGCTCACCACGAAGGAGACGGCAGCCGCGGCGCTTGCCCTCGTCAACGCGCAGCTGGGCGCGCGGCCGGTTTCGGCGGTGATCTACAGCCACAGCCATGCCGATCATTTCGGCGGCGTGCGCGGCGTGATTGCCGAGCCTGACGTGGCGGCGGGCAAGGTCTCGGTCATCGCGCCCGCTCATTTCGTCGAGGAAGCGGCGAGCGAGAACATTCTGGCCGGCGCGGCAATGGGCCGGCGCGCGCAGTACCAGTTTGGCGGCGGCCTTGTGCCCGGCGCGCAGGGGCAGATGGGCAGCGGCATCGGGCTTGGCGTCTCCTCCGGCACGATCACGTTGATCGCGCCGACCGACACGGTCGCCCGCACCGGCGAGACGCGCACGGTCGACGGCGTGCCGATGGAGTTCCAGATCGTCTCGGGCAGCGAGGCGCCGAGCGAGCTCAACGTCTACCTGCCGGGGCCGAAAGTGCTGCTCTCCGCCGAGATGAGCACCTGTTCGCTGCACAACATCCTCACCCCGCGCGGCGCGAAGGTGCGCGATACGCGGGCTTGGGCGGGCTATCTCGATGAAGCGCTGCGTCTTTATGGCGGGCGCAGCGATGCGGTGATCTCCAGCCATTGCTGGCCGCGCTTCGGGCAGGCCGAAGTGAGCCGCATGCTCGCCAGCCAGCGCGACAACTACCGCCTGCTGCACGATCAGACGCTGCGCCTGATGAACAAGGGCGAGACCCCGGCGGAGATCGCCGAGGCACTGGTCCAGCCCGCAGCCATCGCGGCGGACTGGTTCAACCACGGCTACTACGGCACCTACAGCCACAACGCGAAGGCGGTCTATCAGTTCTACCTCGGCTGGTACGATGCGGTTCCGGCGAACCTCAACCCATGGCCTCCGGCCGAGCGCGCCAAGCGGCTCGTCGCGGCCATCGGCGGTCCGGCCAAGGTGTTGACGCAAGGCAAGGCGGCGATGAAGGCGGGGGACTACCGCTGGGCCTCCGAGCTCCTGAGCGCGGCCGTCTTCGCCGATCCCTCCAACAAGGCCGCCCGCGCCGCGCTGGCCGACAGCTATGAACAGCAGGGCTATCAGGCGGAAAGCGCGATCTGGCGCAACCAGTTCCTCGCCGCCGCGAACGAGCTGCGGAACGGGCGGATCTCCTCGGCAACGTCGAGCCAGAGCCAGGACATGATCGCGGCGGTGCCGACGCAGCTGCTGCTCGATTCGGTCGCGACGCGGATCGATCCGGCCAAGCTGGCGGGGCGCAAGCTGGCGATCAACCTCGTGATGCCCGAGCGCGGCGAGACGGCGGGGATCGAGCTCACCGGCAATGCCATGCTTGCCCGCATGAGCGCGGCGAGCGCCCCTGCGGCGACGCTGACTGCGCCGCGCCGCCTGCTGCTCGGGCTGCTGTTCCTCAAGCTGCCGCTGGCGCAGCTGGAAGCGGCGGGGCTCAAGGTAGAGGGCGACCGGGCGGCAGTGGAGGCATGGCTCTCCGCGCTCGATCCGATGCCGGGGGCCTTCAATATCGCCGAGCCTTGAGGCGCGCGGCGTAGCCGCCTCACCCCTTGTACAGCGCGTCGATCCTTGTGCCGTAGCGTTCCTTGATCTTGTGGCGGCGGATCTTCATCGAGGGGGTCAGTTCCTCGTTGTCGGTGCTGAAGGGTTCGTCCGCCAAGGCGATCTGGCGGACTTTCTCGATCACCGAGAGCTCCTTGTTCACCCGGTCCACCGCCGCGCGGATCGCGGTGCGGAAGGCGGGGAGGTCTGACAGGGCGGCCATGTCGAACTTCTCGCCCTGCGCGCGCGCCCAATCCATCGCCCATTCGGCGTCCGGCACGATCAGGCCGACGATGTAGGGCCGCTTGTCGCCCGAGACCATCGCCTGCGCGATTTCGGGCTGGAGCGTGAGCATACCCTCGATCCGCTGCGGAGAGACATTGTCGCCCTTGTCGTTGACGATCATGTCCTTCTTGCGATCGGTGATCTTGATGCGGCCCTTGTCGTCGATGTGGCCGATGTCGCCGGTGTGAAGCCAGCCGGCCTGCGGGCCATCCTGCGGAATCGCGCGGCGGGTCTCGGCCTCGTTCTGCCAGTAGCCGTGCATGACGAGTTCGCCGCGCACGAGGATCTCGCCGTCCTCGGCGATCTTCACTTCCACGCCGCGCATCGCCGGGCCGACGGTGTCCATGGCCAGACCGACGCGGGGGCGGTTGCAGCTGATGACGGGGCCGGCCTCGGTCTGGCCATAGCCCTGCAGCATGGTGAGACCCATGGCATCGAAGAACAGGCCGACCTCAGGATTGAGCGGCGCGCCGCCCGAGACCATCGCCTTCATCCGCCCGCCGAAGCGCTGGCGGATCTTGGGGCGCAGCGTGCGTTCGATGAAGAAGTCCATTGGCGCATCGACCACGCGGCGGACGAGGTTGGTGCCCGCAGCCTTGCGCGCTCCGATCGCCAGCGCGCGGGCCATCAGGTAATTCGGCAGTTTGCCCTGCTTTTCGACCTGCTTCATGATCCGCGCACGCAGTACTTCGAACAGGCGCGGCACGACGACCATCAGAGTGGGCCGCGTTTCCTCGATGTTGGAGGCGAGCTTCTCGAGCCCCTCGGCGTAGTAGATCTGCGCGCCCATCCCGATGGGGAGGTACTGGCCGCCAGTGTGCTCGTAGGCATGGCTCAGGGGCAGGAACGAGAGGAACACCTCGGTTTCCTTGCCGTCTGCGTCCCAGCCGAAGTCTTCCGCGAGGATGTGCGCCGCGCCGTCGACGTTGCACAGGATCGCGCCGTGGTGCTGGAGCACGCCGCGCGGTGCGCCGCCGGTGCCGCTGGTGTAGATGATGCAGGCGGTTTCCTGCCGGCCGATGGCGGCAATGCGCGCGCCGACCGAGAGGCGTGCAGGGGCCGCATCGCCGCTGATGAGCGCGGACCAGTCATGGAAGCCGATGCGTTCGGACTGCATCCGGCGCAGCGGTTCCATGCCGATGATGTGTTCGACCGGCGCGGCGCTGAGGCAGGCGGCGAGCAGCGGTTGGGCCAGCTTGGCGTTGGAGACGATGACCGCGCGCGCGCCCGAGTTTTCGAGGATGTGGAGGTGGTCGCGCTCGGTGTTGGTGATGTAGGCGGGCACGGTGATGAGCCCTGCGGCCATGATCGCCAGATCCGCGATGCACCATTCGGGGCGGTTTTCCGAAACCAGCACCACGCGGTCGCCGGTATTGAGCCCGAGGCCGCGCAGCGCTTCGGCGAGATTGCAGACCTGGTCCGCCGCCTCACGCCAGCTCAGCGATTGCCACGCCCCTGCGCGCTTGGCCCACAGGAAGGGACGATCCCCGAAGAACTCCGCCCGGTCGAGGAACATGGCGACGAGGTTCGGATAGGACGCAAAATCGGAAAGCTGCACGGTGTGACGATCCCCTGGCCCGAAGGCGCCCGCATCTGCGGGCCTTCTTGTTTGGGCAGGAAACTAGGAGTGCCGCGGCGGAAGGGCAAGCAGGCCTGTGGATACGGGCTTGGCGATCTGCTCACACGGATGGCGGCACTGCTCCGGCGCCGTTTCGCCTCGGCCCGAAGGCCATCAGGGTGATGCCGTGGCACCTTCGCTGCGCGGATCCGCTGCGCCGACCCAGTGGTACTTGCCGTTCTCGCCCGGCACCCATTCGATGGCATTGGCCTTGAGCCGAAGCGGCACGGCGACAACCTTGGCGTGGCCGAGCGCCTGCAGCGCGGGGACCATGGCGGCAAGGGGCGTGCCCGCCTCGACCGCCAGCACACCGCCGGGCGCGGGCATGACGATCCCCTGCGCAATGGCATCGCGCGCGGTGAGGTTCCAGTCGAGCGTGCCGATGATCACGCGAATCACCTGCGGCGGGATGGTGAAGCCGCCCGCTGCGCCCGCGATCAGGCGCAAGTGGCCATCGGGCCCATAGACCACGACCGGGCTCATCGAGCTTCGCGGGCGCTTGCCGGCCTCGACCTGGTTGGCCGTGGGCTTGCCGTCGCGGTTGGCATCGAGGTTGAAGTCGGTCAGTTCGTTGTTGAGGAAGTACCCGCCGACCATGAGGCCCGAACCGAATGCGCTCTCCACGGTCGAGGTGTAGCTCGCCGCGTTGCCCCAGCGGTCGACCGCCGCGAAATGCGTGGTTCCGTTCTCGGGGATCGGCCCGCCCGCCGCAAAGCGGTCGCTCGCGCCGGCAGGCTTGCCGGGCGCGGCGGTGTTCATCGCGGCGCTGTCCGAAATCAGTGCGGAGCGGGCGGCGATATAGGCGGGGTCGATGAGGCCGGCGGTCGGCACGGGCACGAAATCCGGATCGGCGAGCCAGGTATCGCGGTCAGCGAAAGCCAGACGCTCGGCCTCGGCGATCAGGTGCCACGCAGTGGGCGAGGCCGGGCCCATCGCCTTGAGATCGAAGCGTTCGAGTTCGCCGAGAGTTTGCAGCACGGTGACGCCGCCTGCCGATGGCGGACCCATGGTGCACACCCGCCATACCCGGTAGCGGGCGCAGACCGGATCGCGGGGCTTCGCCTTGTAGGCGGCCAGATCGGCGGTCGACATCGGTGCAGGGTTGCGCGGCGCGCTGCCGACCTTGGCGGCAATCGCCTTGGCATTGTCGCCGAGATAGAAGCTGTCGGCCCCCAGCGCGGCGACTTTCTCGAAGGTCGCGGCAAGCGCCGGGTTGCGGACCACCGTGCCGACAGGCAGCGGCGCGCCGTCGGGACCGAAGAACAGCGCCCGCGAGGCAGGATCGAGCGTGGCGATGTCGGCGGCAAAGCTCAGCGTGCTGGCGAGGCGCGGGGTGATGGCAAAGCCATCTCCGGCGAGGCGGATGGCCGGACCGAACAACACGCGCCACGGCAGCTTGCCGTTGCGGGCGTGAGCCATGGCGGCGAGCCGCAGGTTGCCCGGCACGCCAACGCTGCGTCCGCCGGGGACGGCATCGCTGTGGCTGAGCAGCTTGCCATCGACGCTGAACCAGTCCGGCGTTGCGGCAGAGGGCGCCATCTCGCGCCCGTCGAAGCTTTCGACCTTGCCGGCTTCATCGGCGGTCACGAGGAAGCCGCCGCCGCCGATACCGGAGCTTTGCGGTTCGACCACGGTGAGCGCGAGCATGACGGCGATGGCCGCATCGGTGGCGGAGCCGCCCAGGCGCAGCATTTCCGCTCCGGCAGCCGCGGCGCGCGGATCGGCGGCGGTGACGACGCCGGGATCCTCTCCCGCGAGCGGTGGCGTTGTCGGGGCAATCTCGGCAACCGGTCGCGCCGCATTGGGAAGCGGTGCGCAGGCGCTTGCCAGCGAAGCAAGCGCGAGAGGGGTCAGCAGCGAGCGGGTGAGGCGGATCATCATCACCGCCAGTGCTATTCGCTGCCGACGGCCTCGGCAATGCTGCTCATGCCCTCGGCGCTCACGCGCTTGGCGAGGCCGTCGACGATCTGCCGCACCAGACCCGGCCCTTCATAGACAAGCGCGCTGTAGATCTGGATCAGGCTTGCCCCGGCGCGGATGCGTGCCCAGGCATCATCCACGCTGGCGATGCCGCCGACGCCGATCAGCGGGATCATCCCGCCGGTTGCGCGGCGGAAATCCCGCAGGACTTGCAGCGCCAGCGGGCGCAGCGGTTCGCCCGAAAGCCCGCCCGCCTCCCCCGCGAGCGACGAGCGCAGCGCCGGACGGGTGATCGTGGTGTTGCTGACGATCAGTGCATCGAGCCGCTTGTCGAGCGCGATCTTGCAGATGGCGTCGATATCGGTGGCAGTGAGATCGGGGGCGAGCTTGAGGAACAGCTTGGTTGGCAAGCCGCCGCGCGCTTCGATCACCGCATCGAGCAGATCGGCCAGCGCCGCGGGATCCTGCAGGGCGCGCAGGCCCGGCGTGTTGGGCGAACTGATGTTGACCGTGAGATAACTCGCCAGCGGGGCCATGATCCGGGTCATCGCCGCATAATCGGCGATGCGGTCTGCGGAATCCTTGTTGGCGCCGATGTTCGCGCCGACCACGCCGGGGCGGTTCTGCCGTGCCGCGAGTCGGCCTGCGACCACTTGCGCGCCTGCGTTGTTGAAGCCCATGCGGTTGATCACGGCCTTGTCTTCGACAAGGCGGAAGAGGCGCGGCTTGGGATTGCCTTCCTGCGGGCGGGGCGTGACGGTCCCCGCCTCGACAAAGCCGAAGCCGAGGCCAAGCAGCGCGTCAGGCACTTCGCCATTCTTGTCGAACCCGGCGGCGATTCCCACCGGATTCGGGAATACCAGACCCGCGACTCGCTGGCACAGCAAGGGCTGCGGCGCGGCGCGGCCGCCACGCGGCGCTGCCGCCAGCGCGGCGATGGTGAGGCGGTGAGCAGGCTCGGCGGGAATGCGGAACAGCAGGGGGCGGCAAATCGAATAGAGCATGCTTGGGCGTTTCCCTCCGGCCCGGACACGGGTGAACGTAACGGTCCTCGCGCTCTATTGCCGCCACCGCGATGGACGCCAAGCCGCAATTGCAACCAATTTGTTGGTTAACCGTCCGTTAAACATTGAATTAACTGACCTGTTGCAAGCGTGCCACCGATTTTGTCGAATCCGTACAATTCTTTGGCTGGGCCCTGATATACCACGCTCGTGCGACCCGAAGGGCTCGAGGCAGTAATGCATTCGAGTTCTCGACTTCATGGCGGTTCGTGCCCTGGCACGGCCGCCTTTTTTTCGCCCTTCTGGCGCGGGCCGCGAATGAGCGCCGCTGCAGGCTCTCCAGCCCCTCACATTTTGGCGCATAAGGCTTGCCTTGCGCTCTGGCAGCGCGTCTCCTAGATAACTGGAACAGATCAGTCCGATTTCATTTCGGACCTATTTTCGGGACAGTGCAGCAATGCGACTATCGAGCATGGCCGACTATGCCGTGGTGACGATGACTGCCGCCGCGCGTCATTGCGGGCGTCACGGTGCGGGCGGCGCGCGGGTATCGGCGCAGCAGCTCGCGGACGAGACCGGCCTGCCGGTGCCCACGGTCCAGAAGCTGGTCAGCAAGCTCTCGGCAGCCGGCCTGCTCAAGTCCGCGCGCGGGCTGGGCGGCGGGCTCAAGCTGGCGCGGCCGGCGGCGGCGATATCGCTCGCCGATATCGTCGAGGCGGTCGAAGGCCCCATTGCGATGGCGCCGTGCAGTGTGCATGGCCGCCACGATTGTACACTGGAAGCCGATTGTACCGTGCGCCCGCACTGGCCGCAGGTCGATGCCGCGCTGCGCGGGGCGCTGGCCGGTGTGCCTCTCACCCAGTTGGCGCGCCCGGCACCTGAGGTGCTTGGGGCAGGGATTTGAGCATGAGCGAAGACATCGAGATCAAGGATCAGGCCGCGCGCGAGGCTGCGGCCCGCGTCGCCGACTACGAGCATGGCTGGTCGTCGGACATCGAACAGGAATACGGCCCCAAGGGCCTTTCCGAAGACACGGTGCGCTTCATCTCGGCCAAGAAGGACGAGCCGGAGTGGATGCTCGAATGGCGGCTCAAGGCCTATCGCCACTGGCTGACGATGCCGACGCCCGAGTGGGCCAAGCTCAACATCCCGCCGATCGACTATCAGGCGGCCTATTACTGGGCCGCGCCCAAGGCGAAGCCCAAGCTCGGCAGCCTTGACGAGGTCGATCCCGAGATCCTGCGCATCTACGAGAAGCTCGGCATTCCGCTCGAGGAGCAGAAAGTGCTCGCGGGTGTCGAAGGCGCGCGCAAAGTCGCGGTCGATGCGGTATTCGACAGCGTTTCGGTGGCGACGACCTTCCGCAAGGAGCTCGAACAGGCCGGCGTCATCTTCCGCTCGATCAGCGAGGCGATCCGCGAATATCCGGAACTGGTGAAGCGCTGGCTGGGCAAGGTCGTGCCGATGCACGACAACTACTTCGCGGCCCTCAATTGCGCGGTCTTCTCTGACGGCACCTTCGTCTACATCCCCGAAGGCGTGCGCTGCCCGATGGAGCTCTCGACCTATTTCCGCATCAACGCGGAGAATACCGGGCAGTTCGAACGCACGCTGATCGTGGCCGACAAGGGAGCTTACGTCTCCTACCTCGAGGGCTGCACGGCCCCGCAGCGCGACGAGAACCAGCTGCATGCCGCCGTGGTCGAGCTCGTCGCGCTCGACGATGCCGAGATCAAGTACTCCACCGTGCAGAACTGGTACCCCGGCGATGCCGACGGCAAGGGCGGGATCTACAACTTCGTCACCAAGCGCGCGCTGTGCCAGGGCGCGTGCAGCAAGGTGAGCTGGACGCAGGTAGAAACCGGTTCGGCGGTCACGTGGAAGTATCCCAGCTGCGTGCTCAACGGCGAAGGCTCGGTGGGCGAGTTCTATTCGGTCGCGGTGACCAACAACCACCAGCAGGCCGATACCGGCACCAAGATGATCCACAACGGGAAGAACACCCGCTCGACCATCGTGTCGAAGGGGATCAGCGCAGGCCATTCGAACAACACCTACCGCGGGCTCGTCCGCGTTGCCCCGCAGGCCGAGGGCGTGCGCAACTTCACCCAGTGCGATTCGCTGCTGCTCGGCGCGGACTGCGGCGCGCATACGGTGCCCTACATCGAAGTGCGTAACCCCTCGGCGACGATCGAACATGAGGCGACCACCAGCAAGATCTCCGACGATCAGCTGTTCTACGCCATGCAGCGCGGCCTCGCGCAGGAGGACGCCATCGCCCTCATCGTCAACGGCTTCGCGCGCGAAGTGCTGCAGCAGCTGCCGATGGAATTTGCGGTCGAGGCGCAGAAGCTGCTCGGCATTTCGCTGGAAGGGTCGGTCGGATGATCCTGTCCCTCCTGCTGCTGAGCGGCGTGCAAATCCCTGATTCGGCACCCGCTCTCGATGCGGTGAAGACGTGCAACCGCGTCGAGATCCGCAAGATGATCAACAGCGAACCGCACCGGCGCACCATATTTGCCGCCGCCGCCTATGCCGAGCAGCGTGCCATCGCCGATGAGCGCGCTGCGTTGCTGGCCCCGCAGACTGCGGGTTCGGCTGCTGGCACGCCTGCCGGTCAGGCCAGCACCGCGAATGCGCTTGGCCAACTCGATGGCCGGCAGAAGCAGCTTGATGACGCCCGCGCCATCGAATCGTCCTGGCGCGAACTGTTCGATGAAATGCGTGCGGACTTCCTTGCCAACTGCAACGGAAGGAAAGACGCGCAATGACGATGACCCTCACCGTGCGTCCGGTTGCGGCGGACGATGCCGCTGAACTGGCGGAGCTGCTCAACGCGATCATCGCGGCTGGCGGCACGACTGCGCTGCAGGAGCCATTCACGCCCGAAGCGCTCGACGCGGCCTACCTCACCGGCCCCAACGTCCACTGCTGCTTCGTGGCGGAGGACGAGGACGGTACGCTGATCGGCTTCCAGACGCTGGGGCGCTATCCCGGCCTGCCGGAAGACGTGGGCGATATCGGCACTTTCGCCCGCATCGGCGGCACCCAGCGCGGCATCGGTTCGGCGCTGTTTGCCGAGACGGCGAAGCGCGCCGCCGAGCTGGGCCTCAGCGCGATCAACGCGACGATCCGCGGTGACAACACCGGCGGCCTCGCGTTCTACACCAAGCAGGGCTTCGTCGATCACGGCGTGACCGAGGGCGTGCCGCTCAAGGATGGCACCCCGGTTGACCGCGTGCACAAGCGTTTCGCGCTTGCCGCGCAGGCCAAGCGCAAGCTCTCGCTGCGCTTCGGCGATGGCGATGCGCCGACCTTGCAGAAGAAGGGGCGCGGCTGGGAGATTTCCGAAAGCCGGCTCGATGTTCTGCATGAACGCGCGCGCGAGATGCGCCGCAATCCCACACCGGCGCAGGAAGCGCTGGCGGATGCGCTGACCCGCGTCGAAACCGGCGGCTACAGCTTCAAGCGGCAGGCGGTGATCGGCTCGGCGATTGTCGATTTCGCCTGCAAGCAGCTGATGCTGGTCGTTGAAATCGATGGCGATGCCGATGCGGCGTTTACCGCCGCGCGCGACAAGAGCCTGTCCGAAGTCGGCTACCGCGTCGAGCGCATTGCCGCTGCCGATGTGCTTGCCGATCCTGATGCCGCCGCGCAGCGCGTGTCCGATGCGATGCGCGTGCTCCACACCGAACGCCGCGCCAGGCGTTCAAGCTCCAGCAGAACCGCAACCCGGCGCCCCGCGCCGCGTCGCCCCCGGGAATACTGATGCTCAAGATTGACAACCTTCAGGCCACCGTTGCCGACAAGCCGATCCTCAAGGGGCTGTCGCTCCAGATCAACGCGGGCGAAATCCATGCGATCATGGGGCCGAACGGCGCGGGCAAGTCGACGCTCGGCTACACGCTGGGCGGCCGTCCCGGCTATGAAGTGACCGGCGGCTCGGTCGATTTCGACAGGCAGGACCTGCTCGCGCTCGAACCCTATGAGCGCGCGGCGGCGGGGCTGTTTCTCGGCTTTCAGTATCCGGTCGAGATTCCGGGCGTTTCCAACCTGCAATTCCTGCGCGAAGCGCTGAATGCGCAGCGCAAGGTGCATGGCGAAGAGCCGCTTTCGGGCGCGGCCTTCATCAAGCTCGCCAAGGAACAGGCGGGCCTCCTGCGCTTCGACATGGACATGCTCAAGCGCCCGGTGAACGTCGGCTTCTCGGGCGGCGAGAAGAAGCGCGCCGAGATGGTGCAGATGGGCATTCTCGCGCCGAAGCTCGCGATCCTCGACGAGACCGATTCGGGTCTCGACATCGATGCGCTGCGCATCGTCGGCGAAGGGATCAACGCGATCATGCGCAAGCCCGACAAGGCGGTGCTGCTGATCACGCACTACCAGCGCCTGCTCGATTATGTGCAGCCTGACTTCGTGCACGTGCTGGCCGGCGGGCGCATCGTGAAGTCGGGCGGTCCCGAACTCGCCTTGCAGCTCGAGAGCGAGGGCTACGAGGCCGTGGCGGCATGAGCGCAGCGCTCGCCCTTCCCACCCGCAAGGACGAGGCCTTTCGCTACGCCGATCTGGCGGCGCTCGCGCCGCTGTGGCCGGTGGCTGTGCAGGAAATCCGTGTTGCCGCCGGTGAGACCGGCGCGCTGGCGATCACCGCGAACGCCGATGCCGCCGAAGCGCGCGAGATCGTCATCACGCTGGATGAAGGTGCGAGCTTCGATCTGCGCGTGCTCAACGCCGGGCATGGCTATGGCCGCATTGCGGTGACGGCGGTGCTGGGCAAGGGCGCGTCGTTCCACTTCGGCGCGGCGCAGCTTGGCGGCGGGGACCAGACGCTCGAGATCGTGACCGAAGTGCGCCACATGGCGCCTGATGCGGTGAGCCGGCAGGTCGTCCGCTCGGTGCTCGGCGGCCATGCCACCGGCACCTATCTCGGCAGGGTTCACGTTGCGCGCGGGGCCATCGGCACCGACGGCGAGCAGTCGATCCGCGCGATGCTGCTGGAGCGCACCGCGACCGCCAATGCGCGGCCGGAGCTCGAGATCTACGCCGACGACGTGAAGTGCGCGCATGGCTGTGCGGTCGGCGAGCTCGATCCGATGGGCCTGTTCTACCTGCAATCGCGCGGGTTGCCGCCGGGCGAAGCCAAGAAGCTGATGCTTCACGCCTTCATCGCCGAGGCCTTTGTCGGGGCGCCTGAGGCCGAAGGGCTGACCGAAACCGCGCTCGCCGCGCTGGAGGGCCTGCTGTGAGCACCGAGACCCTCACGCGCGCCGCCGAGTGGCCCGGTCTTCGCAATGCCGAGGGCAAGCGCTGGCACTATCTCGACACCGCCGCGACCGCGCAGAAGCCGCAGAGCGTGATCGACGCGATGACCCGCGCGATGGGCGCGGATTATGCGACTGTGCATCGGGGCGTCTACACCCGCTCGGCGGAGATGACGCTGGCCTACGAAGCCGCGCGGCGCACCGTGGCGGCGCTGATCGGCGGGGCGGAGCACGAACTCGTCTTCACGCGTGGTGCGACCGAGTCGATCAATCTCGTCGCGCAGAGCTGGGGCGTCAGCAACCTGAAGCCGGGCGACCGCGTGCTGCTCTCGCAGCTGGAGCACCATTCCAACATCGTGCCGTGGCAACTGATCCGCGAGCGCACGGGCCTCGAGATCGACGTCTGCCCACTGACCGAAGATGGCCGGATCGACCTCGACGCGGCGGAGCGCATCTTGACGCCGGCACACAAGCTGGTCGCCTTCGCGCATGTCTCGAACGTGCTCGGCTCGGTACTTGATGCCCCGCGCGCTGTCGCGCTGGCGCATGGCGTGGGCGCCAGGATCCTGCTCGACGGTTGCCAGTCGGCAGCGCGGCTGCCGGTCGATGTCGCTGCGCTGGGCTGCGATTTCTACGTTTTCTCGGCGCACAAGCTCTATGGCCCGACCGGGATCGGTGCGCTCTGGGCTAAGGCTGAGCTGCTTGATGCCATGCCGCCGTGGCAGGGCGGCGGCTCGATGATCGACCGCGTGACCTTTGCGCAGACGACCTGGGCTCCGGCACCGCAGCGCTTCGAGGCGGGAACGCCCGCGATTGTCGAGGCCATCGCGTTCGGCGCGGCTGCCGACTTCCTGACCGGCCAAGGCCTCGCCGCGATCCAGGCGCACGAAGCGCGGCTGGTCGCCATGGCCCGCGAGGCGCTCGGGCGGATCAATTCGGTGCGCCTGTTCGGGCCGGAAGACAGCGCCGGGATCGTCAGCTTTGCGCTCGAAGGCGTCCACCCGCACGATCTCGGCACGATCCTCGATGAGGAGAACGTGGCGATCCGCGCGGGGCACCACTGCGCGCAGCCCCTGATGGAGCATCTGGGCGTGCCTGCCACCGCGCGCGCCAGCTTTGGCATTTACAGCGATGAAAGCGATGTCGCCGCCCTGCTGCGCGGCATCGAGCGGACCAAAAGGATATTCGGATGAGCCGGATCGAAATCGAGGAAGTCGAAGGCGTTGAACCGCCGCGCCGCGCGCGCGTCGAAGAGGCTGTCGAGACCCCTGCTGAGAAGCTGGAGCGCAAGCGCGACTATCTGGAGGGCTTCCTTGCGGAGAAGCCCGCCGATGCCGCGCCGGGTGAGCCGGGCGGTGACATCTACGAAGGCGTGGTCGCCGCGCTGCGCGAAATCTTCGACCCGGAAATCCCGGTCAACATCTACGATCTTGGCCTGATCTATGGCGTCGACGTGAGCGCCGAAGGTTCGGTCATGGTGACGATGACGCTGACGACGCCGCACTGCCCGGTCGCCGAAACGATGCCCGCCGAAGTCGAACTGCGCGTCGAGGCCGTGCCCGGTGTGCGCGATGCGGAGGTCAATCTCGTCTGGGATCCGCCATGGGATCCGCACAAGATGAGCGATGACGCGAAGCTTGAACTGGGAATGCTCTGAAGCGTACCTATCTAGGTGAAGCCATGACCACTGACACGACCATTCGCCCGAAGCCCCGGCAGCGCCCCGCAGCTGTCATCCTCACGCCATCGGCGGAGGCGCGCGTTGCGAAGCTGATGGCCAGCGCGCCGGAAGGGGCAATCGGGGTCAAGCTCTCCACCCCGCGCCGGGGGTGCTCGGGCCTCGCCTATTCGGTGGACTACGTGAGCGAGGTCAATCCGATGGACGAGCGGATCGAGACGCCGGGCGGCACCTTCTTCATCGACGGTGCCTCGGTGCTCTACCTGATCGGCAGCACGATGGACTGGCAGGAGGATGATTTCACCGCCGGTTTCGTGTTCCAGAACCCCAATGCCAAGGGCTCCTGCGGCTGCGGGGAGAGCTTCACGGTCTGAGCCGGGTGCCCACGCCCATCGCCGAACTGCGCCAGCGCATCGCCGCGCAGCGCACCGATAATCCAGCGATGTACGGCGGGGTTGATTTCTCCATCCATCCAGAGCGCCTGCTGCTGGATGGCGATGTGGCGGGCAGCGAACTGCGCGCCTATCCCAAGGTGGCGGCGAAGCTCCTCGAAAACCGCGAGCTGATGGAGCGCATCGGCGCCTATACCATGATGGGCGATGCACTGGCCGATCCCTATGCGGCGCTGATGCCGCAGTACGGCTTCCGGCGGCTGGTCGATATGCTCGTCGAGGCCTGCGACAAGGGTGTCGACAAGGTGCCGGACGCACCGGCCGAACTCGTCACCTTCATCCACTCGATGGAGGCGACCCCGGCGTGGGTCGACATGCAACTGGTCGAGGAAGGCGCGCGGCTGCACCGGGTCAGCTTCGCCAATGTCGCACCCTGGGCCATCCGCGGGGCCTTCATCGCGACCTTCATGAACAAGTACGCGGCGCTGCCCATGGCGCTGACGGGCACGCTCTCCCACAAGACCGCCGCGCGGCGGATCAAGGAGACCGCGACGTTCTTCGGCACATCGGTCCTGCCCGGCGCGCTTGCCCGGTTCGGTGCGGGGTTCAAGGCGGCGGCGATGGTGCGGCTGATGCACTCGATGGTGCGCTTCAACGTGCTCTCGGGCGAAAAGTGGGACCAGCGGGTCTACGGCATCCCGATCCCGCAAGTGGACCAGATGCCCGCCGGGCTGATCTCCGACTTCCTGATTTCCTCCAAGGTCCTGCGCGAGGGGCGGACTGAATTCACGCCGGAGGAGCGCGCGCAGATCGAGCTTTCGCGCTACCGCTGCTTCCTGCTCGGCCTGCCGGAAGATCTGTTGGCCGAGACGCCGCAAGGCATCGTCGATGCGTGGAACGCCCGCGCGCTGGCGCTGCGGGCCGGGTTCGACGAGGAGACCTGCGGCGGTCTGCTGCGCGCCACGCTGGAAGCGGATCTGATCGACACCTCCACGTCGCAGGGCCAGGTGCGCGCCCGGCTCGAACGCTCGTTCGCCAAGGTCTATTTCATGCAGAACTTCTGCAATGGCAGCGACAAGGCGGCGGCGCGCTACGGCGTCAAGATCCGCGCGATCGACAAGCTGCGCGCCACGGCTGTCGGCGTGGGCCTGATGGGGCAGATGCGGCTCTATGGCGTTGCCGCAAAGACGCCAGTGGTGCGCCATCTGGCGGACCAGCGGCTGGTCGGCAAGCTGCGCGGCTACCTCGGCAGCCTCGGACATGCCGAGTTCACGACGGATGCAGCGAAGTACAAACCGAGCGCAGCGATCAAGCCCGCTGCCTAGAATCCCGCGCAGCTTTCATCATTACTGATCCATGCGAATCCGGACCGCCGCCTATACGGCGGTGACGAAGCGACTGGGGTCAGAGCCGCCGCAGCCGGATCGGAGCCTGCTCTGCCAGCAGCGTATCGACCTCACGCGAACCGAGAGGCCGCGCAAATTCAAGGCCGAGCCGTGCCCGGTCCGACCAGCGGATGATCGCGCGGGTGACGATCGTGCCGAAATCGATCTCGACAAACTGGCCGCTGGCGCCATCGGCAAGATCGTTGCTTTCGATCTGGCAGCCATAGCGCGAGATATCGAAGATGCGGTTTGCGCGCCCGGCGGTGTTTTCACTCGCGCGCTGGCGCTGGACGCGGCGATTGTCGATCGCAGCGTCTTGCGTCAGCATTCTGGCGGGCATTTGCATAGAAGTCCCCTTGCGATGAGACAGCTATGCGGCAAACCGGGTAAACGCTTTCTGCTGCTTCAATGGCTAACAGGGCGTGAAGAGCTTCCTCAACCCTCGGCAAGAAACGCCAGCAGCGCCTCTTCCAGCGGGTCGATCTGGCCGTCCGCCGCGATCTCTGCATCGAGCCAGGATTGCTCGGGCGTCGTGAGCGCCGCTTCGGCATCGGCCTCGTCGGCATGGCCGCGTGCGGGGGCGCCGCCCAGAAGGTCCCGCGCTGCTGCGCGCAGATCGCCTGCACCGACGCGGCTCATGCGGCTGAAGAAACCGCCGAGGCCGCCCGAGGTCTGGTTCATGAAGCTTTCCAGCTCCGCCGCGCGTTCGCGGGTGATTGCGTGGCCGCCGGTCCAGGCCTGCAGGTAGTTGCCGACGCCCTGCACGAACAGGCGCTGCCACTCGGGCGCGTTGTCCGCGCCCAGTGACGCATCCTTGAGGCGGAACAGCATCTCGGCCTCGCGCTGGCTCACCGCGGCGGGGCGATCGCCGCCGCTCGCGAAAATCACGCGGCGCAGCAGCTTGCATTCGGCCTCGGTGATCGAGCCGGCGCTGAGGTGTCCGCCGTCACGCGTCGGACCTTCGCCCGAGAGCACGGCGCATTCGATCTGGGCGAGCGCGTAGTCCTTGAGCCGGTCGGGCGTGCCGAGCGCCTTTTCGAGGACGCGGACCAGCAGTTCGAGTTCCGCCTCCGAATCGAGGCGCCCGTCGCGGTCGAGCTTCGCAATCAGCCAATCGGCGGTCGCGTCGGCGACATAACCCTTCGGTTCGGTGCCATTGAGGACATAGTCTCCGACCGCTTCGACAAGGAAGTCGATCCATTCGGGGCTCTTGGCGGAGACCACCTCGTTGATCGCGAGGATCGCTTCGGCTTCGGTCTGGTCGATCCGGCCATCCGGCCACGCGGCGCGGCGCAGGGCCAGCACTTCCTCGGGAGTGATCGCGCCGTCGGCAGCGGCCTGACGTGCAAGCTCGGGGAAATTGATCGTCATTACGCAGTCCGTCCGGTTGTGCAGTAGCGGCACTTATGGACCGGAGAGGGTTTATTTGGCGTTACCCATGCCGCACGGCGCGATAGGCAGATCAGCCGAGCAGGCGAACCACGGCCATCATCGCCGAAGCCGCGAGGAGAAAGCCGACAAATCCCCGCCACAGCGCATCGCTCACCCTGCCAAAGGCGAGCGAGCCGAGGTGATTGCCGACAAGCACCGGACCGAACAGCAGCAGCGCCATCAGCGCATCGCGCCATGAAGCCAGACGCAAGGCAAGCGCTGCCGCCGTGCTGGCGGTCGAAGTCAGCAGGAACACGGTGAGCATCGAGGCGCGGGCGATTTCGCGCGGGATTGGGCGGCGCAGGTAGTAGGGCACCACCGGCGGGCCGGGCATGCCGGCGAACCCCGTCAGCAGGCCGGCGGCCGTGCCGGTCAGCCCGGTTTCGAGCTTGCCGGGCGCATGGCCCGGCTTGGCGGGGAGCAGCACCATCACGAACGCGCCGATGGCAACGACCGCGATCAGCACGCGGGCGATGGCGGGAGGCGTGGCGAAGAGTGCCAGGAGGCCGAGCGGTGTCATCACCATGGCGAGGCCGCCGATCACTCCGGCGCTGGCCTCTCCCGCATTCCACACCTTGCGCGCGCCGACGAGGCCGATGAGCAGGCCGAGCATGTTGGAAACAACGACAGCCTCGCCCGGGCGGATCACCAGCGCGATCAGCGGCACGAGCAGGATTGCCATGCCGAAGCCCGCAAGGCCGCGCACGAAGGCGGCCACGAAGGCCGCCAACGCACACAGGGCCAGCGAGAGCAGCGGCAGGTCGAGCAGTGCGATCAGCTCCGCAGGTCCGGCGGGGTCGCTTCGGCCTTGAGCATCGCGATGGCCTCGGCCAGCGGCACGACCTTCTGGTGCTGTTCGCCCAGCGTGCGGATCGCGACGGTGCCTTCCTCCGCCTCGCGCTTGCCGACGACGAGGAGATAGGGGACCTTCTGCAGCGAGTGCTCGCGCACCTTGTAGTTGATCTTCTCGTTGCGCAGGTCGCTCTCGGTGCGAATCCCGGCGGCGCGCAGCGCGGCGGTCGCCTCATGCGCGTAGTCGTCGGCGTCCGAAACGATCGTGGCGACGACGGCCTGAACCGGCGCAAGCCACGCGGGCAGACGGCCGGCGAAGTGCTCGATCAGGATGCCGATGAAGCGCTCGTAGGAACCGAAGATCGCGCGGTGGAGCATGACCGGACGGTGGCGCTCGCCATCCTCGGCGATGTAGCCCGCGTCGAGCCGGTCGGGCAGCACGCGGTCCGACTGGATCGTGCCGACCTGCCAGGTGCGGCCGATGGCGTCCGTCAGGTGCCATTCCAGCTTGGGTGCATAGAAGGCGCCTTCGCCGGGAAGCTCTTCCCAGCCGTATTCCGGCGTGGCGAGCCCGGCCTCGGTCACCGCATTGCGCAGCTCGGTCTCGGCCATGTCCCACATTTCCTCGGTGCCGAAGCGCTTTTCCGGGCGGAGTGCGAGCTTGATCGAATAGGTGAAGCCGAAGTCCTTGTAGATCCGGTCCGCCAGTTCGCAAAAGGCGCGCACTTCGGAGACGATCTGGTCCTCGCGGCAGAAGATATGCGCGTCGTCCTGCGTGAACTGGCGCACGCGCATCAGGCCGTGGAGCGCGCCGTGCGGCTCGTTGCGGTGGCAGCAGCCGTTTTCATAGAGCCGCAGCGGCAGCTCGCGGTAGGACTTGAGGCCCTGCCGGAAGATGAGAACGTGCGCCGGGCAGTTCATCGGCTTGAGCGCCATCCACTCGGCATCGTCCGAGACGATTGGGCCTTCATCCTCGGTGTTGGGCACTTCGTCGGGAATGACGAACATGTTCTCGCGGTACTTGCCCCAGTGGCCGGACTGCTCCCACTGGCGCGCGTCCATCACCTGCGGGGTCTTGACCTCCTTGTAGCCCGCGCCGTCGATGGCGCGGCGCATGTAGGCCTCGAGCTCGCGGTAGATGCGGAAGCCCTTGGGGTGCCAGAACACCGAGCCGTGCGCTTCCTGCTGGAGGTGGAACAAGTCCATCTCCGCGCCCAGCTTGCGGTGATCGCGCTTGGCCGCTTCCTCCAGCCGCGTGAGGTGCGCATCGAGCTGCTTCTTGTTGAGCCAGCCGGTGCCATAGACACGGCTGAGCATCGCGTTCGACTGGTCGCCGCGCCAGTAGGCGCCCGAAACGCGCGTGAGCTTGAATGCCTGCGGATCGAGCTTGCCGGTGGAGGCAAGGTGCGGACCACGGCACATGTCGAGCCAGTCGGATCCTGACCAATAGACCGTCAGCTCCTCGTTCTCCGGCAGTTCGGCGGCCCATTCGGCCTTGAAAGTCTCGCCCTCTGCCTGCCAGCGCGCGATGAGGTCGGCGCGGCTCCACACTTCGCGGCGGAGCGGCTTGTCGGCGGCGATGATCTTGCGCATCGCCTCCTCGATGGCCGGCAGGTCGTCTTCGGTGAAGGCGCGGTCCTTCGGGGCAAAGTCGTAGTAGAAACCGTCGTCCGTGCTCGGGCCGAAGGTGATCTGCGTGCCGGGAAACAGCGACTGCACCGCTTCGGCCAGCACGTGGGCATAGTCATGCCGCACCAGTTCCAGTGCGTCGGCTTCATCGCGCGCGGTGACGAGCGCCAGCGCGGCGTCACCCTCGAAGGGGCGGGTGATGTCGAAGAGCTCACCATTCACGCGCGCGCCGATCGCGGCCTTGGCGAGGCCCGGGCCAATGGCGGCAGCGATGTCTGCCGGGGTCGTGCCGGGCGCAACTTCGCGCGACGAACCATCTGGCAGGGTGATCTTGAACATCTCGGACATGGGTACTCTCGCTGATTTCGCCCGTTTGGCGACACTTGCGGCCTTTGACAGAAACCGGCGCGCGCAGGAATAGCGTTTGTAACCATTTGACCCCCGCGCGCACGGTGGCACAAGCGCGCCATGACTGATTTCATGACCCTGCCATCGGGCGAAAGGATGGCCTACCGCTACCTGCCGGGCCAAGGCCCCGCCATCGTGTTCCTCCCCGGCTACATGTCCGACATGAGCGGCGGCAAGGCGCTCGCGGTGATGGCCCATGCGGAGCGGCAAGGCCGGGCCTGCCTGCTGTTCGACTACACCGGCCTCGGCCAGAGCGAGGGCGTGTTCGCCGAGAAGTCGCTGCCGCTCTGGCGCGGCGAAGTGATCGCGCTGCTCGATCACCTCGGCATCGAACGCACGGTGCTGTGCGGATCGAGCATGGGCGGCTGGCTGATGCTCCTGCTTGCCGAAGCGCTGGGAGACCGCGTGACCGCGCTCGTCGGCCTCGCGCCCGCACCCGATTTCAGCGAATGGGGCTTCAACGCGGAGCAGAAGGCACAGTTCGCACGGGGCGAGACGGTCTACGAGGACAACATCTATGGCCCCGAACCGACACCGACTTACGCGAAGTTCTGGGCGGCTGGGCAGGAATGCCGGGTGCTGGCCAAGGGTATCGACTTTACCGGTCCGGTGCGGCTGATCCAGGGCCAGGCCGATCCCGATGTGCCCTGGGAGATCTCGATCAAGCTGGCCGCCGCGCTGCGTTCAGCCGATGTGCAGGTCCATCTGATCAAGGACGCGGATCACCGGCTCTCCCGTCCGTCGGACATCGCCGTGCTGCTCGCCGCGCTGGACGCGCTGGACGCTGCGCGGCAGTAAGGATCTGTCATGCTGCTGCTGCCTCTCGTTCTGCCGCTTGCGGCGCCCGCCGCGCTGGCGGCAAGCCATGCCGGGAGCAGCACGGAGGTGTGGCACCAGATCGGCCCCAATCCCCGGCAGTATGAACCCTCGCCGCTGCCGATCCCGCGCCGCAAGCGCGTGACCGAAGTGCCGCCTCCTGCGCCGGGCACGACGCAGCCCGCCACGCAGAGCGCCGCCGCTGCGCCTGCTCTGCAGCGCGCCGGGCCATCGCGCTATGATCTGTGCATCGCGGCAGGCAGGCAGGACCTGCCCGCCGCCATCGCTGCCGCGCGCAAGTGGCTTGCGCAAACCCCCACCGCTGCGGCCAATCCCGAGCGCGGCGCTGCCTCGCTATGCCTTGCCGAGCTTCTCGCGCAGCAGGGGGATTATACCGGTGCCCAAGCCGCCTTTGCCGAAAGTGCGCAGCAGGTTCCGCAAGCCGATCTCAAGGCACCTTTTGCCCGCGATGCCTATCTCGGCAGTGTGGCGCTTGCTGGCGGCCAATATGAGATCGCGCTGAAGTTCCTCGATTCCGCGCTGGCGGAGCCGCCCTCCAAGGCCCCGACCGCCGAGGAGAACGCCGCCCGCGGCGCGGTGCAGATCGACCGCTCGCGCGCGCTCGTCGCCCAGAACCGCCTGCCGGAAGCGAGCGGCGCGCTGGAGGATGCCCACCGGCTCGCGCCTAACGACCCCGAAGGCTGGCTGCTTTCCGCGACATTGGCGCGGCGCGGCAAGGACCTTGAACGGGCGCAGCGTGATATCGAGGTGGCGGCCAGTCTTGCCGCACACGGGGATCCGCTCGCTGGCCAGATCGGGCTTGAGGCAGGCGTGATTGCCATGCTGTCCGGGCGTGAGGACGCCGCGAGGAAATCGTGGCAATCGGTCCTCGCGCTCGCGCCCGAGAGCCCCGAAGCGGTTACCGCCAAGGGCTATCTTGACCAGATCGGACCAATCCCCACATCATCCGCACCGGCAGCATCCCCTGCCACTGCTGCCGCTCCGCCGGAGACATCGCGATGAGCCTCAATGACCTCAAGCTGTCCGTCCTCGATCTCGTTCCCGTGCGGGAAGGCGGCACGGTGAGCGAGGCGCTGGCCGAGGCGGCCTCGCTGGCGCGGACGGCGGAGGACCTTGGCTACAACCGCTTCTGGGTGGCCGAGCATCACGGCATGGAGGGCATCGCCGGCGCGGCGGTTTCGGTCGTGCTGGCGCATATCGGCAATGCCACCTCGCGCATTCGGCTCGGCGCTGGCGGGATCATGCTGCCCAACCACAACCCGCTGGTGATCGCCGAACAGTTCGGCGCGCTCGATGCGCTGTTTCCGGGACGGATCGACCTTGGGCTTGGCCGCGCGCCGGGTGCGGATCAGCGGATCATGCGTGCGCTCCACAAGGACATTCACCAGGCGGCCGAGAGCTTCCCCAACGACGTGGTCGAGCTGCAGCTGCACTTCGCCGGCGATGCCCGCCTGCCGCTGCAGGCGACGCCCGGGCTCGGCGCGAAGCCCGAGATGTGGATCCTCGGCTCCAGCCTGTTCGGCGCACAGCTCGCGGCGATGCTGGGCCTGCCTTACGCCTTCGCCTCGCACTTCGCGCCCGATCACCTCGATGCTGCGCTCACCCTCTACCGCGAGCGGTTCCAACCCTCGGAACGGCTGGACCGGCCATACGTAATGGCCGCTATCAATGTGATCGCGGCGGATACCGATGAGGAAGCCGTGCTGCTCGCCTCCTCGATGGACCAGTCCTTCGTGCGCCTGCGTACGGGTTCGCCCGGCAAGCTGCCCCCGCCAGTGCCGGGCTACCGCGATAGCCTGCATCCCTCATCGCTCGCGATGCTCGATCACATGCGGCAGGTCAGCGCGATCGGCAGCGTAAAGACGGTGCGCGAGCGGTTGTCCGCCTTCCGTGCGCGGACCGGGGCGGACGAACTGATCGTCTCCGGCTCGACGTTCGATCCGGCGCTGCGGCACCGGAGCCTGGCCCTGACGATGGAAGCGCTCAAGGCCGAAGTGGCGGTGGCCGCATACTAGCCAATCATGCTTAAATCTTAAGGCTCCTCCCGCTTGCCTCTGAGGCGATGCCGGAGTAGGCTCCGCATGATTAGTTCATGAGTGTGACATAAAATTGCGCGCTCTGGACGATAAGAAGGCGCGCCTTCAGCAGGGCAAACTTGCGGAGCGATGGCGCCGGGATGCAGGAGCGACCATGGCTACCAAGACCGCCGATTCCGGCGTGGATGCGATTCTCTCGCAAGCGCTTGCTGCGCGTTTCGCAGCCTCCCTGTTGCCAGCAGAAGCCGCAGAGTTCGAGGCGGAACGTCTGGCCGGAGCAGCCCGCTTCACCCTGACCGCCGCCGCCAAGCGCACCGGAGCCGAACCCGCCATCGCGATCGAAAGCATCGGCGGTCAGTCGGGCGGCGGTGCGCGTTACCTGCGCATCGCGGTGATCAACGACGACATGCCCTTCCTCGTCGATTCGATTGCCGCCGCGATCTCGGCGCAGGGCCTTGCCATTGACCGGCTGGTTCACCCGGTGGTCGCGGTGCGGCGCGATCCCGAGGGCAATCTCCTCGGCCTGCCCGAAGGCGATGCCGTGGGCGAACGGCGCGAGTCGATTGTCTATCTCGAAACCGAGCGCGTCGATGCGCGCGAACGCCGTGAGTTGCTTGCCAGCCTGCGCGCCACATTGGCGGACGTCCACGCAGCCGTCGCCGATTGGGCGCGCATGCAGGCGGCGATGCAGGAGGATGCGCGCACGCTCCCCGATCAGGAAGGCGCGGCGCTGCTGCGCTGGCTGGCGGACGGGATGCTGACCCAGCTTGGCCATGTCGTGCAGCACCGCGATGGCAGCCACGGCGAGGCGCTCGGCATCTGCCGCGCCAGCGATGCGCCCTTGCTCGCCAAGGCAAGCTATGACCGCGCCTTTGCGTGGTTCGACCGGCTGGGCGAACGGGGGGCGGACGCGCCCCGCAGCCCGCTGATCGTCAAGGCCAACCGCATCGCGCGCGTCCACCGCCGCGTGCCGCTCGATCTGTTCATCGTGCCGGTGCTGGAAGGCGGCAAGGTCACTGCGCTGTCGGTCCATGCGGGCGTGTGGACCAGCGCCGCGCTGGCCGCCGCGCCGGATCGCATCCCGCGCATGCGCAGCCAGCTTGAAGGCTTGATGGGCAAGTTCGGCTTTGCGCCCAACGGCCATGCCGGCAAGGCTCTCGCCCACGCGCTGACGGCACTGCCGCATGACCTGCTGATCAGCTTCGACGATGCCGATCTCGAGCGCGTCGCGACGACGATGATGAGCCTGATCGACCGGCCCCGGCCCCGGCTTGCGCTCGTCGCCGCGCCGCTTGCACGCCACCTGTTCGCGTTCGTCTGGCTCCCGCGCGATGTGCAATCCACCGAACTGCGCCACCGGGTGCAGGCCATGCTGGAAGCGGCGACGGACGCACCGATCCTGGATTGGAGCCTCTCGGTCGAAGGCGGCACGCTCGCGCTGATGCGCTTCGTGATCGATATTCGCGATGGCGCGGCGATCCCGGATGAAGCGGCGCTCGATACGGCGCTGCAAACCATGGTGCGGGGCTGGGGCGCCGCCGTCGAGGCCGAACTGGCGAAAGGCGAGGACCCGGCGCGCGCCGCCGCAATTGCTGCGCGTTATGCCGAGGCGTTCCCCATCGGTTACCGCAGCGCCTATGGCCCCGCCGAAGCGGCGGGTGACATCCGCGTGCTGCGCGCACTGACGCAGGCCGGCGCGCCGCGCCGTGCCGTGCGGCTCCACCGCCTGCCGGGCGAGGAAAGCCTGCGTCTCAAGCTCTACCAGCGCGAGGGCGCGATCGTGCTTTCGGATGCGGTGCCGGTGCTCGAAAACTTCGGTTTCCGCGTGCTGGAAGAAGTGCCGACTGCGCTCGACAAGGGGCGGCTGGGCTTCATCCATGATTTCCTCGTCGCGCTGCCCGAAGGCATCGACGGCGAAGCGCTGCTCGGACGTGCGGAGGCCATCGAGGAATCGCTCGCGGCCGTCCTCAACGGCGAGGCGGAAGACGACCTGTTCAACCGGCTGATCGTCAACGCGGGGCTCACGGCGCGCGGGGCCAACTGGATGCGCGCGTGGTATCGCTATCTGCGCCAGGCCGGCATGACGTTCTCGATCGCCACCGCGGTCGAAGCACTGCGGAGCGCGCCGACCGTCACGCGCGGGCTCATCGGCCTGTTCCTCGCCCGCCACGATCCGGCGTTCAGCGAGAGCCGGGACGAAGCCGAAGCGCGCTTTGCCGAGCAGATCCGCACCGGCCTTGCCGGGGTCGCCGCGATCAACGACGACCGCCTGCTGCGCCAGTTCCGCGCACTTGCCGAAGCGATTCTGCGCACCAATGCGTTCGCACCCGCCGCCGCCGAAGCGCTGGCGTTCAAGATCGATTCCGCGCTCGTTCCCGGCCTGCCGAAGCCTGTGCCGTGGCGCGAGATCTTCGTCTACAGCCCGCGCGTTGAAGGCATTCACTTGCGTGCCGGCCCGGTCGCGCGCGGCGGCCTGCGCTGGTCCGACCGGCGCGACGATTTTCGCACCGAAGTGCTCGGCCTGATGAAGGCGCAGCGCGTGAAGAACGCGGTGATCGTGCCGACCGGCGCCAAGGGCGGCTTCTATCCCAAGCAGCTGCCCGATCCGGTCCGCGCGCGCGAAGCCTGGCTGGCCGAGGGCCGCGCAAGCTATGAAGTGTTCATCCGCACGCTGCTCTCCGTTACCGACAACATCGTCGGCGGCGAAGTGGTGCATCCCGCTGGCGTGGTTATCCGCGACGGCGAGGATCCCTATTTCGTCGTGGCGGCGGACAAGGGCACCGCGACCTTCTCCGACATTGCCAACGCCATCGCCGAGGCCAAGGGCTTCTGGCTCGACGACGCTTTCGCGAGCGGCGGTTCCAAGGGCTATGACCACAAGGCCATGGGCATCACCGCGCGGGGCGCGTGGCTTTCGGTGCAGCGGCACTTCCGCGAACTCGGCATCGATGTGCAGACCCAGCCGATCACCGTGGCAGGCTGCGGCGACATGTCGGGCGACGTGTTCGGTAACGGCATGCTGCTCTCCAAGGCCCTGAAGGTTGTTGCCGCGTTTGATCACCGTCACATCTTCCTCGATCCCGCGCCCGATCCGGCGGCAAGCTGGGCCGAACGGTCCCGCCTCTTTGCGCTGCCGCGTTCGAGCTGGGACGACTACGACAAGGCGCTGATTTCAAAGGGGGGCGGCGTGTTCCCCCGGACGATGAAGCAGATCCCACTGTCGGATGAAGTGCGCGGGCTCCTCGGCATCGAGGACGCCGAGCTCGAGCCCGAGGCGCTGATCACCGCGATCCTCAAGGCGCCGGTCGATCTCCTCTGGTTCGGCGGCATCGGCACGTATGTGAAGGCATCGGCTGAGAACAACGTTGCGGTGGGCGATCCCGCCAACGACGGCCTGCGCATCAATGGCGCGGACGTGCGTGCGCGGGTGATCGGGGAAGGCGCCAATCTCGGCACCACGCAGGCGGGCCGCATCGAGTATTCGCTGGCCGGCGCCGCTGGTCGCGGCGGGCGGATCAACACCGACTTCATCGACAACTCGGCGGGCGTCGATTGTTCGGACAACGAGGTCAACATCAAGATCGCGCTCGCATCGGCCAAGCGCGCCGGGCGGCTCGACGAGGAAGGCCGCGTCGCGTTGCTCACCGCGATGACCGATGACGTCGCCGCCCTCGTGCTGGAGGACAACCGCCTGCAGGCGCTCGCGCTGTCCATCGCCGAACGCGGCGGGGCCGGGGCGGCTCCTGCCTATGCCCGGCTCGTCGACGTGCTGGAGGAGAACGGCGACCTCGACCGCAAGACCGAGGGCCTTGCCAGCAGCGAAGACATGCTGCGCCGCGCGGCGGCGGGCCACGGCTTCACCCGTCCCGAACTCGCGGTGCTGCTCTCAAGCGCGAAGCTCGTGCTCCAGCGCGCGCTGGAGGAAAGCGCGGTGGTCGACGATCCGGTGCTCGAGGCCGATCTTTTCGCCGCTTTCCCGCCGCAGATGCGGGAAACCTTTGCCGAGGATATCCGCACCCACCGTCTGCGCCGCGAACTGATCGCGACCAAGCTCGCCAACCGGATCGTCAACGATCTGGGGCCGGTGCATCCCTTCGAACTCGTCGAGGAAGAGGGCGTCAGCCTCGCGCAAGTCGCGGCGGCATTCGTCGTCGCGGCGCGACTGCTCGATCTCAAGGGCATCTGGGCCCTGCTCGATGGACCGGACGGCGATGCCATGCCCGAACAGGTGCGCCTGTCGCTCTACGCCCGCGTTGCCGAAGTGCTGCGCGGCCATATCGCCGATGTCCTGCGCGCCGGGCGCGGTTCGGCCGAACCGGGCAAGCTGATTGCGGAGCTCGCTCCCGGTGTCTCGCAGCTGGCGGTCTCCACCGGCGAACTGCTGCAGGGCGAAGCCAAGGTGCAGGCGCGGCGGATGCTGGCCGAGCTGACCGATGCCGGCGTGCCGCTGCAAGTGGCCGAGCGGATCGCGCATCTCGTCGACATGGACGGAGCCATCGGCCTTGCCCACCTTGCCGCCACGCGCGGGATCGATGCGGGCGCGCTGACCGCTGCGTTCTCCGCGCTCGGTGCGGCGCTGGGGCTCGATTGGGCGCAGCAGGCGGCCAGCCGGATGAACCCGTCCGATCCGTGGGAGCGGCTGCTCGTTGCCGGACTCGCGCGCGATTTCCAGCAGATGCGTCTCGATTTCCTCGCCCGCGCAGCCGGGCAGGATCCGGGCGCGGCAGTCGCACAATGGCTCGAGGCGCAGGCCGTGCCGGTGCGCAATTTCCGCGCGCTGACGGGCCGGGCGCAGGGCGCGGCGGGCGTCGCACCCGCGATGCTCGCGCAGCTGGCGAGCCAGGCGCGGACGCTGCTCGCCCGCTAGGAGGCTTTGCCGCGCCGGACATTATCATCCCAGCCAGTTGACGCGCCGCGACTTTTCGCCAAATCCCCGCGCACCAAAAGGAGTGCGGGAATGAGCGACACGGATCTGGCAGCGGATGTGGTGATTGTCGGCGCAGGCCACGGCGGCGCGCAGGCGGCGATTGCGCTTCGGCAGAACGGGTTTGCCGGTACGGTGATGGTCGTCGGGCGCGAGCCCGAGCTTCCCTACGAGCGCCCGCCGCTCTCCAAGGAATACCTCGCGCGCGAAAAGACCTTCGAGCGGATCATGATCCGGCCCGAAGTGTTCTGGGCGGACAAGGCCGTGACGATGCTGCTCGGCACCGAAGTGACCGCGCTCGATGCGGCGGCGCATGTCGCGACGCTGAGCGATGGCCGCAAGCTGGGATATGGCCACCTGATCTGGGCTGCGGGCGGCGATCCGCGCAAGCTGACCTGCGCCGGGGCCGATCTCGCCGGCGTTCACGCGGTCCGCACGCGCGAGGATGTTGACCGCCTGATGGGCGAGCTTGATGCCGGGGCGAAGCGCGCCGTGGTGATCGGCGGCGGCTATATCGGGCTCGAAGCGGCGGCAGTGCTGACCAAGCTCGATTGCCAGGTGACCCTGCTCGAAGCCCTTCCGCGCGTGCTGGCGCGCGTGGCGGGCGAGGCGCTGTCCTCCTTCTACGAAGCCGACCACCGCGCGCATGGCGTGGACCTGCGCACCGGCGTGTCGGTCGATTGTCTGGTGGGCGAAGGCGGCAAGGTCACCGGCGTGAAGCTGGCGGACGGCACCGTGCTCCCGGCCGATCTGGTGATCGTCGGCATCGGCATCATCCCTTGCGTGGAGCCGCTGCGCGCGGCCGGTGCGGCAGGGGCGAACGGTGTCGAGGTCGATGGGCAGTGCCGCACGTCGCTCCCCGATGTCTACGCGATCGGCGATTGCGCCGCGCATGCCAACGCCTTTGCCGATGGCGCCGTGATCCGGCTCGAATCGGTGCAGAACGCCAATGACATGGCGACTGTCGCGGCCAAGACGATCTGCGGCGTGGACGCCACGTATCATGCGGTGCCCTGGTTCTGGTCCAATCAGTATGATCTGAAGCTCCAGACCGTGGGCCTTTCGACCGGCCATGATGCTGTCGTCACGCGCGGCGATCCGGCCACGCGCAGCTTCTCGGTGATCTACCTCAAGGGCGGCAAGGTCGTCGCGCTCGACTGCGTCAACATGGTCAAGGACTACGTGCAGGGCCGCAAGCTGGTCGAATCCGGTGCGGTGATCGCGCCCGAGCGGTTGGCGGACGCGGGCACGCCGCTCAAGGAACTGGCCCAGTAACGATTTGGGCTTCCGCGAGGCGGTCCAAGGCCCAGCTGGCGCCATCGGCCACGGCGGGATCGGGATCGCCAAGCAGGCGCTGCACCGCGCCCATCAGCGCCGCGTCGCCGCTGTTCCCGGCGGCATAGAGGCAATTGCGCACAAACCGGTCGCGCCCGATGCGCTTGATCGGCGAGCCTGCAAAGAGCGCGCGGAAGGCGGCGTCATCGAGCGCGAGCAGTTCGGCAAGGCGCGGCGCGGCAAGTTCGGCGCGGGGCAGGAAGGCCTTGTTGGTGGCCGCCGTGCTGGCAAAGCTGTTCCACGGGCATACGGCAAGGCAATCGTCGCAGCCATAGATGCGGTTGCCCAGCGCGGTGCGGAATTCGTGCGGGATCGGCCCCTTGTGCTCGATCGTGAGGTAGGAAACGCAGCGCCGCGCATCGAGCCGGTAGGGCGCGGGGAAGGCGTTGGTCGGACATGCCGTCTGGCAGGCGGTACACGATCCGCAGCGGTCCGCATGCGGCGCATCGGGCGGCAGATCGAGCGTCGTGTAGATCGCGCCGAGGAACAGCCATGAACCGTGGCTGCGGCTGACGAGGTTGGTGTGCTTGCCCTGCCAGCCGATCCCCGCCACCTCGCCCAGCGGCTTTTCCATGACCGGCGCTGTATCGACGAAGACCTTGACCTCCGCCCCCGGCACTTCGGCCACGATCCAGCGGGCGAGGGCCTTCAGCGCCCGCTTCACCACGTCGTGGTAATCGGCTCCTTGCGCATAGACCGAAATGCGCGCGCGGTCTGTGGCCGCGGCCAGCGCGAGCGGATCGGCCGCCGGGGCATAGCTCATGCCGAGCGCGATCACGCTCTGTGCTTCGGGCCATAGCGATTGCGGGCCCTTGCGGTGCTCGAAGCGGGTCTCCATCCACTCCATCGAACCGTGCTGGCCGTCTGCCAGCCACTGCTCCAGCCGCGCGCTGCGCACGGGATCATCAGCGGCGGGCGCGATCCCGCAGGCAGCGAAACCCAGCTTCGCGGCTTCGTCCTTGATGCGCGAGACGAGCATGGTTTCCGCGCTGTTAACCAAACTTGCTGCCTCCCTCGTTCATCGCTTAGGGTTAACGGCGGATCTCATGAAGATCGAACCCTTTGCCTCCTTTACCGGGACGTCCGCGCTGGACAACGCTCCATCTGCTGCCCTTGCGCCCGAACTCGCCATCGAGGCGCGCGGCCTCGTCAAGCGCTTCGATGGCTTTACCGCGGTCGACGGCGTCGACATTTCGGTGCCGCGCGGCGCGATCTACGGCATTCTCGGCCCCAATGGCGCGGGCAAGACGACGACGCTGCGCATGTTGCTCGGCATCATCGATCCCGATTCGGGTTATCGCCGCGTGCTGGGTCATGAACGTCCGACCGAAGTCGCGCGCCGCATCGGTTACCTGCCCGAAGAGCGTGGGCTCTATCCGGCGATGAAGGCCAGCGAGGCTATCGCGTTCCTCGCCGCGCTGCGCGGGGTGCCGCTGAAGGAAGGCCGCCGCAAGGGCCGCGAACTTCTTGAACAGCACGGCCTCGGCTATGCCGCTGACCGCCAGATCCGCCAGCTGTCCAAGGGCATGGCGCAGCAGGTCCAGCTGCTCGGCACGCTCGTGCATGAACCCGATCTCGTGGTGTTCGATGAGCCGTTCTCCGGCCTCGACGCGCTCAACCAGGGCAAGCTCGAACGGATGATCCGCAGTCTGGCGGAGCGCGGGACGACGGTGATCTTTTCCACCCACGTCATCGCGCATGCCGAGCGTCTGTGCGACCAGATCGCCATCATCGCGGGCGGCAAGGTGCCTTTCGCGGGGCCGGTCGACGCCGCGCGCGATCGCCTGCGCCCGCAGGTCCGCCTAGAAACCCGCGCGCAGCATGGGCCGTGGCGCGCCGCCATTCCCGCTGATGCACGCCACGAAGGCCGCTTCTGGTTCTTCACCCTGCCGGAAAGCGGCGTCGAGCCGCTGCTGCGCGCGCTGATCGAAGGTGATGCCGGCATTCTCTCGCTCTCGATCGAGCGCCCCGGCCTGCACGACGCGTTCGTTTCGATCGCGGGCGAAGCCGCCGCGCGCGCGCTGGAGGAATCGGCGCAGGAAGAGGCCGAGAAAGCCAGTCAGAAGAAGGGTCGCCGCTGATGCTCCGCAATCATTTTGCCGCCGCCTGGGTGATCATGCGCCGTGATTTCTGCGCGGTGATATTTTCCAAGACCTTCATCTTCTTCCTGATCGGCCCGCTGTTCCCGGTGTTCATCGGCGCGATGGCGGCGGCGGTCGGCTCGCAGGTGTCGCGCGATATCGACAATCCGGTGATCGGGATCGCCATGCCCGCGCATCAGGGTGACGCGATGGTCGCCGCACGCGGCAGTCTCGCGCCGAAGATGTCGGGCTTCGTGCCGGAATACACCGTGCTGGCGCGGCTGGCGCCCGGTGAAACGTTCGATGCCCGCACCGTGCTCGCCAGCAAGGGCGTGAAGGGCGCTCCGCAGCTCGCTGCCGTGATCACCGGCACGCTGGACAAGCCCGTTCTCACCGCCACATCCGAACGTGTCGACCAGTGGAGCGGGCAAGTCGCGCTGATCGCCGCAGAGGCCGGTGCGCCAGGGCCGCGTGCCTATCCCGAGGTGAAGGAAGACAAGATCGCCACCACCGCTGCCAAGCAGCACGTCGACCTCGCGGTGACGGCGCAGGCTGGCCAGGTTCTGCTGTTCCTGCTGACGATGCTGCTGGCGGGCATGGTGCTGTCCAACCTCGTCGAGGAGAAGGCCAACAAGATCATCGAAGTGCTCGCCGCCTCGATCCCGATGGACGCGCTGTTCCTCGGCAAGCTTTTCGCGATGCTCGCGGTCAGCCTTGTCGGTATCGCGGTGTGGGGCTCGGTCTATGGCATGCTGATGATTGCGGGCATGAAGTCGATCCCGCTGCTGGCGACACCCGCCGTCGGTTGGCCGATGTTCTGCGTGCTCGGCTTCCTCTACTTTGCGATGGCCTACCTCCTGCTCGGCTCGCTGTTCCTCTCGATCGGCGGCATGGCGACCACCGTGCGCGAAGTGCAGACGCTGTCGATGCCGGTCACGATGATGCAGCTCATGGTGTTCTTCTTCGCGAGCTATGCGTTGGCCCGCCCGGGTACGTGGATCGAGACGGCGAGCCTCGTCTTCCCGGTCAGCTCGCCTTTCGCGATGCTGGCGCAGGCGGCGCAGTCTCCGGCGCTCTGGCCGCATGTGATCGCGCTGGTGTGGCAGGCGGTGTGGGTCGGCGTGATCATCCGCGTCGGTGCGCAGCTGTTCCGCCGCACGGTGATGAAATCGGGTCCGGCGCGGGGGCGTCGGGGCTGGTTTCGCCGCTCTGCGGCAGCCTCGGCGCGCTGAGGATTGCTTCGGATCGATAGCTTATTGACATCCATGTAGGTTGTACGGATAGTCCTGATCCGAACTAGGGCGGCTTGCACGCATGGGCCGCCCGCACCCGGAAGGATAGCCATGGCCACCCAGCTCGCGCCCGAAGCTCCGTTCACCTATCGCACCTCGCCGACTGCAAACGAGGCGTTCGAGGCATGGCTTGCCGCCAATCCGCAGGCCGCACCGCACCACACGCAGCCGTGGGACGTGAGCGCTTCGGCGATCTACGTGGAGGACCGCTGGGGCCCGATCTTTGCCGAGATGCGGGCCAAGGCGCCGATCAACAAGATCACCGGCACGCCTTATGGCGATTTCTGGAACGTCACCACGCACAAGGCGATCCAGCACGTCGAATCGCTGCCCGAGCTGTTCTCGTCCTCATGGCAGCACGGCGGCATCACCATCGGCGATCCGCCGGAAGGCACCGATCCAGCCAAGCTTGCCGAACGCCAGATGCCGATGTTCATCGCCATGGACCGGCCCGAGCACACCGGCCAGCGCCGCACCGTGGCGCCCGCCTTCACCCCTGCCGAAATCGCGCGGATGGAAAACGAAATCCGCCACCGCACCGGCGAAGTGCTCGACAGCCTGCCCTGGGGCGAGAAGTTCGATTGGGTGGACAAGGTCTCGATCGAACTGACCACGGGCATGCTCGCGATCCTGTTCGGCTTCCCGTGGCAGGACCGCCGCCTGCTCACGTTCTGGTCCGACTGGGCCGGTGACGTCGAGCTGACGCTGGCCCCGGACCTCGCCGACCAGCGCTTCGAGATCCTCACCGAGATGGCGCGCTATTTCCAGGGCTTGTGGATGCAGCGCATGGGCGCGGCGCCGACGCCGGATCTCATCTCGATGATGATCCATTCGCCCGCGATGTCGAAGATGAGCCCGCTCGAATTCATGGGCAATCTGGTGCTGCTCATCGTCGGCGGCAACGATACCACGCGCAACACGATGTCGGGCATCATCCATGCACTCGATCAGTTCCCCGATCAGCGCGCCCTGCTTGAAGGCGACGCCTCGCTGATCCCCAACGCGGTGCAGGAATGCCTGCGCTTCGTGACGCCGCTCGCCCACATGCGCCGCACCGCGACGGCGGACACCGAGTTGCTGGGCCACCAGATCCGCGCCGGTGACAAGGTCATCATGTGGTATCTCTCCGCCAACCGCGACGAGACCGTGTTCGAGAACCCGGACAAGCTGATCGTCGATCGGCCCAATGCACGCCGCCACCTTGCATTTGGCCACGGCATCCACCGCTGCGTGGGCGCGCGTCTCGCCGAACTGCAGCTGCGCGTGCTGCTGGAAGAGATGCACGAACGGAAGATGCGCGCGCGCGTTGTGGGCGATGTGACGCGCGTGCGCGCCAACTTCGTCCATGGCTTCCGCAAGATGGAAGTCGTGCTCGAAAAGCGCTGAGCCTTTCCGATTCGGTCAGATTCGGTTCAGGTAGCCAAGGCTAGGTGAGGGGTGTCCCGCCGGTGGGTTATCCCGCCCCCCCCTCCCCGGCCCACGGCGGGACTCTTCCTCACCCGAATGGCCTGCTTGATCCGCCGTCCCTGCCAGCGGATGTAGTGGCATGACCAAAAGCAGCGAACCGGCGATCATGAAACCTTCACGCCGCAATTTCCTGACCTTCCTCGCGGCCACCGCTGCCATGAGCGCCGCCGCCTGCGGTGCGCCCGCAGCCGCCACTCGCAAGGGAACCTTCCCGCTCCGCCACACCGAGGCCGAGTGGCGCAAGCTCCTCACCCCGGCGCAGTACTACATCCTGCGCGAGGAAGGGACCGAGCGGCCGTTCACATCGGCTCTCCTCAAGGAGCACCGCAAGGGCGCGTTCGTCTGCGCTGCCGATGGCAATGCCGTGTTCGCCTCCTCGACCAAGTTCGACAGCGGTACCGGCTGGCCCAGCTTCTGGACCCCGATCAAGGGCGGCATCGGGACTTCGGCCGACACCTCCTTCGGCATGACCCGCACCGAAGTGCATTGCTCGCGCTGCGGCGGCCATCTCGGCCACGTGTTCGATGATGGCCCGCCGCCCACCGGCAAGCGCTATTGCATCAATGGCGATGCGCTGAAGTTCGTGCCCGCCTGAACGCGGCTGTTCACGTCCCGCGTGCTGTGGCAAGCGGTTAGGCAATGCGCGCGTTCAAACTGGCCCTGCTGATCCTCGCGCTGCTGCCGACGATATGGCTGCGCGAAACACCGCCGCCGCCGCCCCGCAATCCTGCCATCCGGCTGGTCGATCTGATGCCCGCACTCCGTGGCGACCTGCCGCAGACAGGCGGGCTCCAGCTCATGGGGGCATGGCAAATCGTCGGGCAAAGCCGCACGCTCGGCACGCTTTCCGGGCTTGCCCAGACAGCCACCGGGTTCGTCGCGGTGGGCGACCGAGGCGGGGTTCTCAATTTCTCGCGGCCAGACATGCCGGGCCGGTGGACGGCACGGCCTGATCGCCTCGTCCATCTCGATTGGCAAAAATACCATTATCCCACGGATGCCGAATCGGTCTTTGTGGAGCCGGTCAGCGGTGCGCTTTTCGTCGGCTACGAGGATGCCGCGATGCTGGAGCGCTTCAGTCCCGATTTCACCCGGCGCCAGCGGATTCCGCTGCCTGCGCTGGCTGAATGGCCCGAGAATCAGGGGCCCGAAGCGATGACACGGCTGACCGATGGTCGCACCGTGATTGTTGGCGAATCCTATTCCCACTGGCTGGACCGCACGCGCCATCCCGGTCTGATCTTTCGCGGCATACCGCGACCGTTCGAAGCCCCGGCGCGGTTCGAACTCGTGATGCCGGCGGGTTATCGGCCAACCGAGCTGGCGCAGATGCCGGATGGCCGGCTGCTCGTGCTTGGCCGGCATTTCAATTTCGCCAGCTTCGCGTCCGTAGTGGCCATCTTCGCGCCGCAGGAAGTGCAGCCGGGTGGCACCGTCACGCCGCGCGTGATCGCCCATATCAACGATCCGCGCATCCGCGACAATTATGAGGGGATGACCGTCACGCGCGAGGCAGATGGCAGCCAGATCGTCTGGCTGGTTTCCGATAGCAACGAGATGGCCTGGGCGCAGCGAACGCTCTTGCTCAAGCTGCGAATCGGGCCGGAAGTCCGTTAGACTCCGGCCCGCTTGGTCCCGTATGGGCAGGTGCGGGCGGGATGGACCCGCCCGGCAGCCAGATCAGGCAGCAGTTGCCTTGGCCAGCTCGCGCTTCACCTTGAGCGCGCGCGGGCTGAGCTTGGTGTCCGAAGCCTTGAGCAGCCAGTTGTCGAGACCGCCGTTGTGCTCAACCGAGCGCAGGCCATGGGTCGACACGCGGAACTTGAAGCTGCGGTCGAGCTTTTCCGACATCAGCGTGACGTTCTGCAGGTTGGGCAGGAACAGACGCTTGGTCTTGTTGTTGGCGTGGCTCACGTTGTGGCCGACCTGGCGGCCCTTACCGGTCAGTTCGCAGATACGCGACATGGTTGAAAACTCGCTTGGATATGGACGATCATGGATCGGGAAGGGCGCGCTCTTGCCGATCCGTGGCGCAAAGTCAAGGATTCGCACGTTGCATCAGCGGCCCAAGGCACGCTAGCGGCTCTGGCATGACCCGTTGGCCCCTTCCCGAGCCCATGCGCCTTGCGCTGGAAGCCGCTGCACGCGCGGCGCAGGCGGGCGAAGTGCCCATCGGGGCGGTCATCGTCAAGAACGGCGAAGTGATCGCCGCGGCCCACAACAGCCCGCGCGAGGATCATGATCCCACCGCCCATGCCGAGGTGCTGGCGATTCGCGCCGCAGCCGCCGCGCTGGGGCAGGAACGGCTGACCGGGTGCGACCTGTGGGTCACGCTGGAGCCCTGCGCGATGTGCGCGGGCGCCATCGTCCACGCCCGGCTGGCGCGCGTCTATTATGCAGCGGGCGACCCCAAGGGCGGCGCGGTGGAGCATGGTGCAAAGGTGTTTGATGCGCCCGGATGCCTGCACCGGCCCGAAGTCTATTCCGGGATCGGTGAAGCCGAGGCGGCAGAGATGCTGCGCGCGTTCTTCCGCGAGCGGCGCTAGCGGCCGCGCCAGATCTTGAGCGGCGCGCTGTCCTCCGCCGCGCGCTCGGCGCAGGCGGCAGGCCGCAAGTCCTTGCCGTAGCAGATGTGCACTTCCTCCAGCCAGCCGCGCGCATTGGCCTTCACGCGAATCGCGGCGGCGGGGAGGGCCGGCGTTGCGGACCGGAAGGCATCGCGCAGCTGCCCCGCCGTCAGGCCCGGGCGGCGCGACAGGCGCATCATGTCGGGGAAACGGATTGCAGCGAGCAGCGAGGCTCCGCTCGTGAAGTAGGCTTCGGGCGTGCTGGCCATGCAGGCGCCGTGCTTGGCCCATTCGTGCGCGAGGAGGCCGGGCGAGGGCGTCATGCAGAGATGGCGCCGCACCGTTTCGGCAGAGAGCGGGGCTGCCGGGCACCATTGCGGCCACTCGCCGGGGGCCGCTTCCGGCCAGAGTCCGTGCAGGATGAAGCCGAACCGCCCCAGCTTGCCCCCGCACTGGAACGCGGCGCCCGCATCGCGCCCCCGCGTGCGGCAGTATTCCGGCGACCAGCTGAGCGCGAGGGTGTAGCCCGCGATCGGCAGTACCCGGCGCGGGCCATCGGGCGCGGGGAGGGCCGGTGCGGCGACTTGCGGCGGCAAGCGGCATTGCGGCACCTCGGCATGGGCTGCGTGCGGCAGCAGCGCCGTGGCGGCCAGCAGCAGCCGCCAGCGCATCACAGCGGCGTGAAATCCAGCCCGATATCGGCGGCAGGCGCGCTCTGCGTCAGCCGGCCAACCGAGACGTAGTCCACGCCCGAGGCGGCAATCGCGCCGATGGTGTCGAGACGCACGCCGCCCGATGCCTCGCACGGCGCGCGGCCCGCCACGAGCGCGACAGCCTCGCGCAGCACGTCCGGTCCCATGTTGTCGAGCAGCAGCCGTGTTGCGCCGGCTTCCAGCGCGGGTTCGATCTGGTCGATGTGGTCGACCTCGCAGATCACTTCGCGCACCCCGGCAGCCAGCGCGCGGCGGACGGCCTCTGCCACGCCGCCTGCGACGAGCACGTGGTTGTCCTTGATCATCGCGGCGTCCCACAGGCCCATGCGGTGGTTCACCCCGCCGCCGGTGCGCACGGCATACTTTTCGAGATGGCGCAGGCCCGGGATGGTCTTGCGCGTATCGAGCAGCCGCGCCTTCGTCTCGCCCATCGCATCGACATAGCTGCGGGTCAGCGTGGCAACGCCCGAGAGGTGCTGCACCGTGTTGAGCGCGCTGCGCTCTGCCGTGAGCATGGCGCGGGCGCTGCCGGTGAGCCGCATCAGCGCCGAGCCGGGCGCAACTTGCGCGCCCTCTTCCACCAGCACCTCGATCTCCATCGCCGGATCGAGCGCGCGGAAAAAGGCGGCGGCAATCGGCAGGCCGCAGACGGTGATCGCATCGCGGCTGTCCATCACCCCGGCAAAGCGTGCGTCCGGGGGGATCACGCTCTCGCTCGTCACGTCATGCCCGCCGCCGGGGAGGCCCTGTCCGAGGTCTTCGGCGAGCGTTGCGGCAACGAAGGCTTCGAGATCGAAACCGAGGATGGAGAAGTCCGTCATGCGGGCCGGACTAGCCAGAGGCGCTCCGCCTGTCGAGCGTCAGTGCCGAGGTTCAATGAACGAAGCGCGCCACCACATCGCGGTAGGAGCGCGAGACTTTCACCTCGGAGCCGCTGTCGAGCACGAGGAAGCATTCGCCATTGGTATGGGGCTTCACCTGCCGCACGCGGTCGAGGTTGACGATCTTCGAGCGGTGGACGCGCTGGAACACGCGCGGATCGAGCCGGCGTTCGAGATCCTTCATCGTCTCGCGAAGGATCAGCGAATTGTCGCCGGTGTAGATGCACATGTAGTCGCCCGCCGCCTCGATCCGCTCGATCGTGTCGACGTCGACGCGGAAGATCTGCCCGCGGTCCTTGATGTTGATGAGCTTCTCGAAGCGTCCGACCGCCGGTTCGCTCTCTTCGGGAATGCCTTCCATCGCATCGGGGGCGACTTCGGCCAGCACCGTCTTGAGCTTTTCCGCCTCCTCCAGCCCGCGCTTCTCGGCAAGCCGGGTGCGCGCGCGATCAAGCGCGTCGGCAAGGCGGGCGGGTTCGACCGGCTTGAGGAGGTAGTCGACCGCATTGGCCTCGAACGCGCGGATCGCGTGCTCGGAATAGGCGGTTACGAAGACGAACAGCGGCGGATCGATCTCGATCACCCCGCTCACCACGCTGAAACCGTCGAAGCCGGGCATCTGGATGTCGCAGAACACCAGATCGGGCTTCTCGGTCTTGATCTTGCGGATTGCCTCGCGCCCGTTGGAGCAGGTGTCGATCACCTCGACATCGGGGAAAGCTTCAAGCCGCAGCTGGAGGCCCTGAATGGCGAGCTTTTCGTCATCGACGAGGATCGTGCGAATGGTCATGCGCTACCTTTGCTGTGAGACGAGCTGCGCAGCGGACTGCTGAGAAGCGGACTGGCTCAATGGCGCCTCGCGCGCTTCGAAGGGCAGTTCGATCACCACCTGGAAGCCTCCACCCGGCCGCTCGCCGATTTCGAACCGCTGGTTCTCGCCGTAGGCCTGCGCGAGCCGGTCGCGGATATTGGCGAGCCCGACACGCGTGGAATCCGAACTGGAACTGGTCACACCAAACAATGTCGAGGGGTCGGTGCCCGGTTGCAAGCCCGGGCCCGTGTCGGACACGGTGACACGCAGCACCGGGCCGACGAGTTGCGCCGCGATGGTGATCGTGGCCCCTTCCTCGAGTGGGCTGACGCCGTACTTGATCGCATTTTCCACCAGCGGCTGAAGCAGCAGCGAGGGCATCAGCGCGGGCGAGGCGGCATCGTCGATGCGAAACTCGGTCGAAAGCCGCTCCTCGAAGCGCATCCGCTCGATATCGAGGTAGAGCTTCAGCGTCTCGACCTCCTGCGCCACGGTCACGCGGCCCGTCGGCTCGTTGATCAGGGTGTAGCGCAGGAACGAGGAGAGGCGGCTCAGCATCGCGTTGGCGGGCTCGGTCTGCTTCAAGAGCACCAGCGTCGAGATCGAGTTAAGGGTGTTGAACAGGAAGTGCGGGTTGAGCTGATAGCGCAGCATCGCAAGCTGCGCCGAGGTTGCCTGCGCCTCAAGCCGCATCAACTGGTCGTTCTGCTCTTCCACCTGCACGTAGAAGTTGATCGCGTAATAGAGCGCCGACCAGGCCCCGAGCAGCGTGAGATCGAGGTAGAATACGCCGAGAAACAGCTGCGCGAAGCCGGAATCGCTGCCCGAGCGATAGAGGCTGATCACCCAGGAATCGATGAAGGCGTAGAGCCCCACCGCGATCGCCAGAACCACCGCGGTAATGCCCCAGGTGATCAGCGGCGTCCGGTTGATCAGCGTGCGGTAGATCACCGAGAGGTTCAGGGAGATCGAGAAGCCGGTGATCGTGGCAATCAGCACGATGACCAGAAACGACCACGGCTGCGCATTGGCCAGACTGGAGAGCGCGCGCAGCAGCATCGCACCGCCCCAGCCGAGCATCTGCAGGCGCCAGAAGGCGCGGTTCTTGTTGCCGAAGAACGGCGTGGGACGCAGCGGCAGCTTCATTGCCATGAGGGGTGTGTACCGCACAGATTCGCATTGCGCCACAGGTGGGGTTTGCGAGGCTGGGCAAAGTGGGTATTCTCCCCGTCAAACGGGAGAGAACCATGGATCATCACGGCAGTTCCGAAGAACGCGCGCAGTTCCATTCGATGGAAGAAGGCACGCAGGAAGACTGGGCGATCATCGCGCGCGACTATGTCGGCTTTGCAGCCGGTCTGCCTGACCGCGTGCTGGCGCACCTGAGGCTCCTCGATGGCGATTTCGGCGGCTTCCCGATCGACCGCCTGACGCACAGCCTGCAGACCGCCACCCGCGCCCATCGCGATGGCCGCCCGGAAAGCTATGTCGTGATGGCGCTGCTGCACGATATTGGCGACACGCTGGGATCGTACAACCACCCCGAGATCGCCGCCGCGATCCTCCAGCCTTTCGTGAGCGAGGAAGAGCACTGGATCTGCCGCAACCACGGCGCGTTCCAAGGCTACTACTACTTCCACTACCTCGGCATCGATCGCAACGTGCGCGAGAAGCACCGCGATAACCCGCACTTCGATGCCTGCGCCGAATTCTGCGCCAAGTACGATCAGGCCGCCTTCGATCCGGATTACGACACGCTGCCGCTCGATTTCTTCGAACCGATGGTGCGCCGCGTGATGGCGCGTCCGCGCAGCGAGACCTCGATTCTGGCGATGGAAACCACGGCGGCGAAGGCCGGCGTTCCGGCCTAGGGCCTGCCACCACCCTTCTCGTCATTCCTGCCTTCGCAGGGATGACGAGGGCAGGTCCGATCCTAAGGTTCCCGCCGGAACCGAAGCGCCCAGTTCGTATCGGGCTGGGCGCGCATGACCTTGATTTCAGCAGCCATTTCTGCCGCCCGGGTGCTGGCCTTGCCGTGGCTGGCGCCAGGGATGAACAGCAGACTGCGCGGCTCGATCTGGCGGATCATGCGCGGCGCCGCCTCTGGCGGATAACCGGCATTGGCCAGGATCCAGACCGACAGGCGGTCCGCCTCGCGCTCGGTGCGGCGCACGGCTGCGGTGCTGCGTCTGCCGGTGCCGAGCACGGTCTCGTGATCGAGCGCGGCGTGGGCCAGTTCGTGTGCCAGCAAGGCCGCGATCATCGCCTCGTCGTCGCCGAGCCGGTCCATGGCCTCACGGCCGATGCGCACCTGGCTGCGGGTCGCGGCGGCGTTGTCCTTCGCATCGTCGACGATGAAGCGCACGCCGCACGAGGGGGCTGCGGGCACGGTAACCACCCGCCCATCCCCAAGCGTCAGGGAAACCTTGCCGTCTTTCGCCGCCGTCTGCTCAAGCCGCGATTGCAGCGCCAGAAAGCGGCCCCAGTTGCCACGTGGCGGCGCAGGGCCGACCGGCACCCCGGCGATGGCGGTTACCACGGTGTTTGCCGCAAGTCCTGCCGCCTCTGCCGGGCTGCCTGCCGCCACAGCCGCCACGGCGACGTCGCCGGACAAACCATAAACCGTGCGCGCGAGCGCAGGATCGGCGAAGGTCTGCACATCGCCGAGCAAGAGGCCGATGCCTGGCGCGGCGCGCTGGCAATAGGGCGCATTGGCGCTGCTGAGCCGCCAGCCGATGGTCTGGACTCTGGCGTCGTCCCGCTGGAGATCGTCGACGGGCTGCGCAGTGGCGGGCTGCGCCATCGCTACCGCCAGTGCGGCCATCAGCAGCGCAAGGCCGGCCCGCATCAGCCCTTGCGCGCGGCGTCGACCGCCGCCTGCAGGGCCTGACGGCCGACCGCGCCGGTCATCAGCTTGCCGCCCACGCTCCACGCCGGAGTGCCGTTGATGCCGAGCTGCCGCGCAAAGCCGAGATTGCGTTCGAGCTCCTGCCGCACGCCGGGCTGCTGGGAAAAGGTCGCGGCGGCGGCGGTGTCCACGCCCGCTGCGCTCGCGGCCACCGCGATGCTCGCGGCGCTCGGCCGCTCGCCCGAGAACATCGCCTTGTGGAACGCAGCATACTTGCCTTGCGCGGCGGCGGCGAGGCCCATGCGCGCGGCGGGTTCGCTTTCCGGTGCGATGATCGGCAATTCGCGGATGACCACGCGCAGATCGGGGTTGTTCTTCACCAGCGTTTCGACGTCAGCCACGCTGCTGCGGCAATAGGTGCAGGAAAAGTCGGTGAACTCGACCAGCGTGACCTTGCCAGCCGGGTTGCCCAGCACCGCGCCGGGAAACGGCGTCTCGATCGCGCCGCGCAAGGGCGCGAGCCTTGCCTCGCTCTCGCGCGCCTGAAGCTTCTCCATCGCCTCGGGCAGGATCTCGGGATGTTCGAGGATATAGCTGCGCACCAGCGCCTCGATCGCGCCGCGCTTGCGGGCGTCGATCCCCGCCTCGGCAAGCTGGCCGTCCAGCTTGCCCTCCTGGGCCGCAGCCTCCTGCTCGCCGCCGCGGCCATGCATCGCCCACCAGCCACCGGCGGCACCCGCCGCGCCGATTGCCAGCGCCAGGGCAAGAAACGGACTGAAACGCATGCGTCGAAACTCCTGTTGGCCCCAGCCTCTCCGATGCCCCGCTACCGCGACTTGCGCATCCGCTCAATCATCGCGCGGGCGGACATGGCGATATCCTGTGCGCGCAGCCAATCGGGCGTGCCTTTCGGGAGCGCGGCTTCGGCAGCCTCTGCGCTGCGCAGCGCTTCGGGCAGCTGGTATTCGCCGAGCTGCTGCTCGGCGCTGGCCAGCCGCGCGCGGGGAATATCGCCCTTTGCCTCGTAGACAACGCCGAGCTGGTACCACGCGAAGGGATTGTCGCGATCGCGCGCCACGGCAGTCTTGAGCACGCGTTCGGCCTCGGGGAAATTCGCCTTGTCCTCGGTTGCCAGCAGCGCGTGGCCCAGCGTCGTGGCGATCAGCGGGGTGTTGCGCGTCAGCTCCATCGCCCGGCGCAGCGGGGCGATCGCATCGGCGGGCCTCCCTGATTCGAGCAGGACCTGGCCCTTCAGTTCAAGCGCATAAGGATCGTTGGGATCGAGCTTGAGCAGCGCGTCGGTTTCGGCCAGCGCCTTGTCCATCAGCGCTTCCTTGTGGAAGGCATAGGCGCGGGCGAGGTGCGCGGGCGCGTCCTGCATCCATTCGGGATAGGCCGTGAGCGTGGCCGAAGGCTCGGCCAGATAGCCCACGAGCTTGGCCTTCACCCGCAGGAAGCGCGCCTGCAGGGCCGGATCGGCGGGCTTGTTCCACGCCGGATCCTGCGAGAACGAATCCTGCAGCGTTGTCAGGCGGTCCGCGGTCATCGGGTGGGTCGAGTAGAACTCCGCATCAGCATTGCGCTTGAAGCCATAGCGGAACTCCATGTTCTGCAGCTTCTTGAAGAAATCGACCGAGCCCTTGCCCGAGATGCCCGCCTTCGAAAGGAAGCCGACACTGGCGGCATCTGCCGAGGATTCCTGCGCGCGGCTGAAGGCAAGGTACTTGCCGAGCGCGGCCTGCTGCCCCGCCATGAGAATGCCGATACCGGCATCGCCCGAACCCGCCGCAGCGGCCGCCGCACCGAGCAGCAGGCTGAGAATGGTGATCCCGGTGGCCGGCTTTCCGCCCTCGTCGCCGCGGATGACGTGGCCGCCGGTGATGTGGCCGAGTTCGTGCGCGAAGACGCCCTGGACTTCCTCCGCGTCGTCCGCCGCGTTGATCAGGCCGGAGTGGATGTAGACCGCCTGCCCGCCCGCCACGAACGCGTTCACCGAGGGATCGTTGAGCAGCACGACATCGATTGCGCGCGGCGTGAAGCCCGCTGCCGAGACGATCGGCGCCGCCATGTCCTGGAAGAAGGCTTCGGTCTCCGCATCGCGCAGCACCGATTGCGCGAACGCCGGGGTCGGCGCGAGGAAGAGCGCGATGCTGCCAGCAATACTGGCCGCGATGGCCTTGCCGAGGCGGCGGGGAGGGGTTCGGGTCACGACGGCCTGAACTTATCCGCCATGCGCCTGAACCGCCGGTGAAGCGGTCACCTTGGCGAGGAACGGCAGCACCGCATCGATCACGCGCGGATCATGCGAGAAGGGCCGGGCGAACATCATGATCAGGCCCTCGTGCGTCACCCCATCGAGCAGCACGGCCTGCGTCGGAGCTCCGGCGCGGGTCATGGTGCGGGCAAGCTCCACCGAGTTGCGCGGGCGCACCCGCTTGTCTGCCGTGCCGTGGACCAGCAGCAGCGGCGGCCCGCCGGCGCGGGCGTGGACCACCGGCTGTGTCTCCTCGGGGTTCGGCGCCTTGCCGAAGCTGAGCTTCGTCGCATCGGTATCGAAGGGATAGAAGTCGTAGGGTCCGGCGAGGCCGACGACCCCGCGCAAGGCGTTGGCGGAAAGGCCCTGCGCCGCCAGCCAGCGCTGGTCGAGCCCGAGCATCACCGCGTTGTAGGCGCCTGCCGAGTGGCCCATGAGCACCACGCGCTGCGGATCGCCGCCGAGGCCGCGCGCATGGTCTGCCACCCAGCGCAGCGCGGCGGCGCCGTCCTCCAGCATGCCGGGATAGCGCGCCTTGGGGTAAAGCCGGTAACCTGCGAGCACCACGGCATAGCCCTGCGGCGCGAGCGCGCGGGCCATGAAGCGGTAGTCGTGCGGATCACCGGAACGCCAGCCGCCGCCGTGGATGAACACCACGATCGGCAGCGGCCCCTTCGCGGTATCGGCATCGGCTGGGAGGAACATCTCCAGCTTCTGCGCCCGGTCGCTGCCATAGCGGACGGCCGCGACCTGGCGGATCGCCCCATCGCCGCCGCGCAGGATGCGGTCAGCATTGTCGAGCATCGCCACGGCTTCGGTGGCAAGCGCCTGCTGATAAACAAGAAAACCGACTGCGCCGAGCACGACGAGCGCCGCCAAAGTCCACGGAAGCCAGCGGCGGCGCGGTTTCCGGGCCGTGCCTTGAAGGAGGGAATTGTCTGCCATGAGCCATGGCTAGACGGTTTTGCGCAGACGGGGAAGGAGCCCTTCAGCGCAGCAATCCGATCACCCCAGCAAACCCATCACCCCAGCAGACGACGCGCCGCGCGTTCCAGCAGCGGCTGGTCGTCGGCGATTTCGCCCAGCATGACCGCCGTGCCGCCGGCAAGCCGCCGCACCACGACCAGCGCGAATTCCGCGCCTTCCGGTTCCAGCGCATAGAGCGGCTTGTGATCGAGCGCGCGCAGGCCATCGGTCAGCGCCGCCTGGGGCTTGGCTGCCGCCTTGCCGGTCTCTTCGCGGCGCAGCTTGCGCTCCAGTGCGACAACGCCCTTCAAGCCGCCCGGCGTCTTGGCGAGATAGGCGCCGAGTTCCCCGAAGCCGAGCGCAAGGCGCTGCGCGTGGGCAAGGGCGGTGGTGTATTCGGTGATGCGGGTCTTGTCGTAATGGGCGCCGAACACGAGCTTGACCAGCGGGGTCAGCGGCGCACGGGCCTGCATGGTGAGGCCGGCATCGGCCACCATCTCGGCGTAGTCTTCGGGCGCATCCTCCGCCGCGAGCGCGAAATCCCACGCCCGGCCGATCGCGGCATAGAGCGCACCGCGCGTGCGGTCCTCGTTGGTATGGGCGATTTGCGCAAGGTCGCGCGCAGAGGCGAGCCAGTCGGCGAGGCAGGCCGGCTCCGGCTCCTCGGTTGCGAACGCAACCACAGGCGCATCGGCTTCGTCCTCGATGATCTCGGCGCCGATTTCCGCCAGATCGAGCGGCAGGACATCGGCATCGGGCCCGTCCGCCCAGCCGCCAAGCGGCATGGCCGACGTCCGGCGCGGGGCCAGCGTCGCGCTGCTCGGGCGCTGATCGAGCGCCTGGTCGACTTCGAGCAGCAGCGCGTCGGTGGTGTGCTGGTCGGCCAGCTCCTTCCAGTTGATCACGCCGTAGAGGTAGTCGATCGTGTCGTTGTCGGTCGAGAACGGGAGGAGAATGCCGCGATAGAGGATCGTCATGCCGCGGTGGTTTACGAATTCGGCCTCGAAGCCAATCGGCGCCTGGTTGGCGATGATCTGCAAGTAGTGGTCGGTGATCCGCGAAAGCAGCGAGCGGCCGGGGATGTCGCTCAAGCGGCGCAGCGGGCCGTCCGCTTCGCATTCATCCGCCAGCACCTGGCCGAGGAAGGGGATCGCGGGATCCTCGATGCCATTGTCGAAGTGCAGCAGCACCGAATGATCGGCAAAGTCGGGCATCTGCCCGTCCAGCAGCGATTGCACGGGCGGAAACTGGCCCTGATCCAGCAGGCTGGCCCAGAAGTTGTAGGCGCGCACCTGCATGCGGCGCTCGTCCTGCCCGATGGGCGGCGGCGGCGCGGCAACGGGGCCCTGCTCGTCGATCGATTCCTCGTATCCGGTATATTCAGCGGCAAGATCGAGCGGGTCCTGACCCTCCCGTCCGTCCGGTGCAATGCCGCGATAGGTATCCATGAACCAGTCCCCGTGGTCGTCCGATGGGGCTCGTCATGGCGCAACATGGTAAAGATGTGTTTAAGTTGCGCCGCGTCTCCGCGCGCAACGGTTCGAATATGGTGTGATCTTGTTGTAGAGCTGCGGCACCTAGCGCGCTGCGATGGCCGCCGCTTTCGCGAGCACCCGCACTGCCATGTCGCGGTGGAGCAGTTCGGCCATCTTCCCGCCCACCTTGAGCGCACCCTTGCCGGCATTGGCAGGGTCGGCGAATGCGGCGACAATCGCCTGCGCCTCCGCCACTTCGGCCTCGCCCGGGGCGAACACGCGGTTTGCCGTTTCGATCTGCGAGGGGTGGATCAGCGTCTTGCCATCAAGGCCCAGTTCGCGCGCCTGCGTGCATTCCGCCTCGAGCCGCGCGGGTTCATCGATCGCGTTGCACACCCCGTCGAGCAGCACGAGGCCATAAGCGCGCGCGGCCATCAGCGACTGGACCATCACCGGCACGAACCCGGCACGACCCGGCACCTGCGCCATCCCGGTTTCCTTGGCGAGATCGTTGAGCCCGAGGACGAAGCCCGCGAGCCGCGAGATCCGGGCCGACTGGGCAATCCGCTCCAGCGCCAGCACAGCCTGCGGCGTCTCGATCATGACCCACAGGCGGACGGCGGGATCATAGCCCGCCCCGTCCATCGCGACCGAGAGCGCGACGACGTCGGCGGCATCATCCACCTTGGGCGCAAGGATGGCGTGCAGGGGCGAATGGGCGAGTGCAGTCAGATCGGCCTTGCCCCAGGGCGAGCCGAGCGGGTTGATCCGGGCGATCATCTGCCGGTGGCCAAAGCCGCCTGCGCCAAGCTCTTCCACCAGCGCGGTGCGTGCCTCGTCCTTCATCTCGGGCGCGACGGCATCTTCGAGATCGAGCGCCACGGCATCGCATGGCAGCGTGCGCGCCTTGTCCACCGCCCGGCGATTGCTGGCAGGCATATAGAGCAGTGAGCGCAGCGGCTGCGCTCCGATCTGGGCTTCGGGCACGTGCTTCTCCGACAAACCAAGTCACTTGGGTCATGGCGCTTGGGCATGGCGCCCGGGGCGTGAGGCTAGGCTTGCGCCCTTCCTCCAAGCCACCTCGCTGCGCAAGCAAATGTTACAGGATATAACGAACCTTGATCGCGGTCCTGAGCTGTGCCGGACCCACCTGAAACGAAGCCGCGCCGAAACGGGGCGGGCCGAACTGGAGCGGCGCATCGCGCGAGAAGCCGAAGCCTTCCTTCGGCAACATCATCATCTTGTCCATGCGGCCATTGCCGTTCTCGTCATGGAACAGTGCGATGGCATAGCGGCCCTGCGGCACGCCCGTGAACTGCACCGTCTCGCCATTGAACGCCGGCACGGTGAGGTGCCGTGCATGGGGATCCTTCTGGCAATCGGGGAACGTCTTCGGATTGGCCGTCATGCACGCCATGATCTGGCCCCGGTTCGAACGCAGGCCTTCGATCTGGACGACGATCGAGCTCGGCGCAGCGGAGCCTGCCTGCACCGGTCCCTGCTGACGCGCCTTGATCTCCGGCAGCGGCATCGCCGCCATTGCAACCGGCGCTGCGAACACGGCCACGGCCAGCGGCAAACGCTTCCAGATCATGGCGCGGAAAGGCCCTTGTCGGTCCCGCAGACATGATCCCAGAAGCGGAAGTACAGGCCGTAGTTGCATTTATAGAGCTCGTGGTGGCGATGATGGTGGCTCGCCGTTATCACCCATTGCCCTACTGGCGAATGAACGAGACCCTTGGGGAACATTTCCCAGCCCATGTGATTGGTGACGCCCATGATTGTCATCACCATCAGTACGGCGCCGAGCACACCGGCATGGATCGGCACCACGAAGACCAGCGCGGGAATGAACAGGCCGACCACTGCGGCCTCGATGGGATGAAAGTTCATCGCCGCCCAGGCCGTCGGCGGGCGGCTGGCGTGGTGGATCGCATGGACCGCACGAAACACGCTGGGACGGTGCATCAGCCGATGCGTCCAGTAGAACCACGTGTCGTGGAGCGCGAGATAGACGAACAGCGATAGCGGCAGCCACCACAGCGGGTAGTCATGGACGTCGGTATAGACCCGCGTCCAGCCGTAGTGCTGCCAGCCCCAGGCAATGATCCCGGCCGGCACGCCATAGATCGCTGCGGAAGCGAGGCTCCAGCTGATCTCGCTCCGCATCTGGCGGGCAAGGCCGGCATAGTGCCCCGGCCGCACCTTTGCGGTGAGCCATGCGAACAGCCCGCTCACCGCCAGATACCGCACGGCGACGATGACCGTCATGATCGCTGCTGTCAGCCACAGCTCGTTCATGCGGGCTGCGCTCCGGTCAGGTACGGAAGGGAAGTCGGTGCCACATCACCCTCTATGCCAAGGCAGCGCGTCCATGGACAGACGGCCAATGGGCCAGTCCCCGGCCCATTGAGTCCACAATGGACGCGCCTGCTACGGATCAGACGACGCGGCGCACCTTGTTGCGGTGCTGGCCGACACCGCCACCACCGTTGCCGCCGCCATTGGGGCGGAACCGGCGCTTCTCGCCCTCACGCTGGCCTTCACGCGGCGCGTCCGTGCGTTCGGCGCGGACGGGATTGCCAACC
>CANGJI010000007.1 GCA_947454135.1 Sphingomonadaceae bacterium | reverse complement strand
TGATCGCGGTCTCGCCCGAAACCTTGATCCAGATGTTGGACGTCCGATGCGTCGTTGGCGGCGCTGCCTTCTGCGCTTCGCCCAGAATGGCGACCAGTGTCTCGGCGGGTCCGTTGAAGAAGCCGTAATCGACCGTGGCGCCGGGGTGATAGGCGCTGCCGAGCAGGGCTGCATCGCCGCGATCAACGCCTCGGCTGTGACGCGCGAGCGCGTTCAGGATCAGGTGACGGGCAGCCAGGTCATGCGGGGTAACCATTTGTGTTCCCCTTGAAAAAGGTACCCCGGCTTGCGCCGCCTGCCGCTGGTGCAGACGGCGCAAGCCGGGGTCAGGGAGGAGGGCTTCAGAACTTGTAGCCGGCGGTCACCCCGAACTGGCGCGGCGGAGCATAGCCCACCAGCCCCATGTAGCCAGGCGAGTCGTAAACCGTTGAGATATAACGCTTGTCGAGGAGGTTCTTGCCCCACAGCCCGATCGAATAGCGCTCATCCGGACCGTAGAAGGTGAGCAGCGCGTCGAGGTAGTAGGTCGGCTGCACGGTCGAGCGCGGCGTGTCGGTCACGGCGGTGTAGAACTTCTTCGCCGTGTAGAGCCAGCTTACGTCCGCCACGATCCGCGATCCGCCGCCCAGCTTGTAGGTATAGTTGGCGCCCAGCGTCGAGGCCCAGCGCGGGGCGTTCTGCAGGTCGTAACCCTTGAGCTGGGTATAGTTCGCGCTTACCGGATCGAAGTAGAGGAAGTCCTTGTACTTCGCATCGAGGTAGGCGAGCGAGCCGCGCAGAGTGAGACCTTCGACCGGGATCGCCTGCATCTCGAGCTCGAAGCCCTTGATGCGCGAGGCGGCGGCGTTGAGGATGCGGTTGCCCTGCACGTTGGTCTTGGGATCGAAGTAGATCTGCGCAACCTGCATGTCGCGGTAGTTGGTGGTGAAGGCCGCCAGGTTCACGCGCAGGTGCCGGTCGAGGAAGTCTGCCTTGAGGCCCACTTCGAAGGTATCGACCTTCTCCGGCCCATAGGGCGTGTCGCCGTCTGCCGCGACGCCGATGCGGCCCGTGAAGCCGCCCGACTTGAAGCCGCGCGCCCAGCTTGCGTAGATCATCTGGTTCTGGCCGATCTGGTAATCGAGCCCGAGCTTCCAGCCTACGTTGTTCCAGCTCTTCTTGCCGCCGACATCGAGGCTGCCGGGGAACTTCACGTCGAACTTGTCCCAGTTCGGCGAGGTCAGCGCTTCGCTGCCGAAGCCCAGATCGAGCGTCGAGCGCGCATCGATGCTGTCATGCGTGTAGCGCACGCCCGCCGAGAGCTTCAGCCCTTCGGCCAGCTTGGTGTAGGTCTGCAGGAAGGCCGAGAACGACTTCGTCCCCTGATCCTGGACGTTGTACTGGATCAGGCCGGGCAGGGCGAAATCGAGGTGGTACATCTGGTAGTGGTGGTAGTTCGTCTTGAGGAAGAACAGGCCAGCCACCGCGTTGAAGCTTTCGCCCACGTTGAAGGCGCTGCGGATTTCCTGGCTGAACTGCCAGCCGTGCGTGCGGCGGCGGGTCGCGTTGTTGGTCTTCGCGGTGCCGTCCTGGTCGGTGTATTCGAACAGGGTGAAGTTCTTGTAGCCGGTGATCGCGGTGATGTCGCCCAGCGGGGTGTTGTTGTACTGGATCGTCGCGATGCCGAAACGGGTCGTCATGTCCGACTTGTCGGGCACTTCGTTGTTGCCCGAGAAGTACTGGTCCGGCGCCTTGCAGGGCTCGTTCGGCACGGCGCAGGGGCTCGTGTACATCGGCAGAACCGAGCCGTTCCAGTAGGTGCCTGCCGGCACGTAGTTGGCTTCGCCCGGAAGGCCGCCGTTGACCACGACCGGGGCGCCGTTGCGTGCGGTGACGACTTCGCCCTGCAGCGTGATCTTCAGGTCCGAATTGGGCGTGTAGAGCAACTGGCCGCGCACGGCGTTGACGTTCTTGCGGCCCATGTCCTCGCCGTTCCAGACGTTCGTGACCCAGCCCTTGCGCTCGGTATGGATGCCCGAAACCTTGATGCTCAGCTTGTCCTTGACGATCGGCGCCTCGATCGCGCCGCTCACATCGAAGCGGTTCCAGTTGCCATAGGTGGCGCGGATGTTGCCGCCGAATTCACCGGTCGGCTGGTTGGTGATGACATTGACGACGCCGCCCGTCGTGTTCGCACCGAACAGCGTGCCCTGCGGCCCGCGCAGGATTTCGACGCGGCCTGTGTCGTAGGTATCGAGCAGCGCGCCCATCGAGAAGAACTGCGGAACGCCGTCGACCACGATCGACACGGTGTTGCCGGCGTAGGGATCGGGCTCGATCACGCCGATGCCGCGGATCGTGAAGACCGCGTTGTTGGGGGTGTTGGCGAAGTTGTCGATCTGGACGTTGGGCACGGTGCCCTGCAGCGCCTGCAGCGTGGTCACGTTGTAAGCCGCCAGCGTCTCGCCACCAACCGCTGCGATCGAAATCGGCACGGACTGGATCTTCTCGACCTTCTTCTGGGCGGTAACGACGATTTCCTGGATGCCGCTATCGGCTCCGGCATCGCTCGCCGGCGCGGCTTCCTGCGCCAGCGCGGGGGTTGCGGTCAGCGCCAGCAGCGAAAGGCCGGCGAGCCAACGGCTTGTTGTTCTTGTCCTCATGTGTCCTACTCCCCATGATTAGCGCGTCTTGGCCGGTGCTCCGGCTTTTCGTGCTGCAGGCTGGCATGACATCGCTCGCGGGCGATTCGATCATTAACCGGCACTGATGCCGGTTTTATGCCCGGTTTGGCGAGTGCATGAACCTGAAACTTTGGTCAGGGGGAAAACGTGCGCTTCGGGATCAAAATCGCTTGGCGAAGCGCGGATATATGGGAAAAGTGGGATCGTGACCGGATCGACAATGCAAAAGCGCATGCTTAGCGCGATGAGACCTGCAGGACTGGGCGAGGAGCCGGCCCGTTGGCAGCAGCAGAAGAGCGCCCGCACGCGCCTGCGCCTCGTCGAGGCGGCGATCGACTGCCTTGTCGAAGGGGGATATTCGCGCCTCACCACGCAGGGTGTCGCAGAGCGTACCAGTGTCTCACGCGGGGCGATGCACCACCATTTCGCGACCCGCATGGATCTGGTCGAGGCGGTCGTCGAACACGTGTTCTATGGCCGCATGCGCTTGTTTCTGGAGGATTATCTGTCCAGCCTGGCGCGCAGCTCAGAGGCCGAGATGCTGGAGATCGCCGCAGCCGCGCACTGGCGCAGCGTGCACACGCGGGAGTATTCCGCCTATCTCGAACTCGCGGTCGCGGCCCGCACCGACCAGGAGCTCGACCAGTTCTTCGGTCCCGTCGCACGGCGCTACGACGAGGTGTGGATCGCCGAAATGATCGAATCGTTCCCGCAGTGGCGCGACCAGTGGGAGCAGATGAAGCTGGCCAGTGATCTCGTCAGCGTCATGCACATGGGGCTTCTGCTCCAGCAACCGGTCTATGGCGAGGCGCGCGCGCAGCGGCTCCACAAGCTGACCGACGAAGTGCTGCGGCTGATCTACGCGACCAAGGTTGCTGCGGAATAAACCGGCACTATTGCCGGAAATACCAGCCAATGTACCAGTAGCGGCTGTGCCGACGCGCCAGCCATGATGGCCCCCGAAGCGGCGTCCTCGCCGAACGGGAGCTTGAGCGATGAACCACACAGGTCCGGTCCTGCCGCCAATGGACGGGCGCGATGCCGCCCATCTGCGCGGCGATCCGATCCGCGGCGATCGGTACTTCTCGCGCGCGTTTGCCGAACGCGAATGGGACCGGCTGTGGACCCGGATCTGGCATGTCGCGGGGCGCACCGCGGAAATCCCGGAGCCGGGTGACTTCCTCGTCCATACTTTCATGAAGGAATCGGTGATCTGCATCCGCCAGGATGACGGCTCGATCCGCGCGTTCTACAATTCCTGCCGCCACCGCGGCATGCGCATGGTGCAGGCAAGCGCCTCACTTGAGGCCATTATCTGTCCCTATCACGGCTGGCGCTGGGGCAAGGACGGCGTGCTGCAGTTTGCGCAGGATGGCCACGATTTTCCGCAAGGCGATCCCTGCGGCAAGCTCTCCCTGCGCGAGCTGCGCTGCGACACCTGGGGCGGCTTCGTGTGGTACACGATGGACGATGCGGCCGAACCGCTGCTCGACTATCTGGAGCCGATGCCGGCGCTCTATCGGAACTATCCGATGGACAAGGCGGTGCGCGTCGCGTGGTACCGCATCGCGATCAACGCCAACTGGAAGTTTGTTTCCGACAACTTCTCGGAAAGCTACCACACCCGCACCGCGCATCCGCAGGTGCCGCCATGGATCGATCAGGATGTCGATACCGCCCGTCACGAGATGTGGCCGCGCGGCCATGGCCGGACGGTGCAGCCCATGCGCCCCTCGTTGAGCGACCGCTTGCCTGAAGGCACCGAGCATCCTTTCGCCGCGATCCTGCGGCAGTGGGATATCGACCCGGCCAGTTATGCCACCTACGAGGATTTCGCCCTGCAAGGCTGGCTCGATCTCAAGGCCGCCAAGCGCAGGCTGTGGCAGGAGCGCGGCTATCTCCACTACGAGCACATGGACGAGGAGGAGATCACCGACAGCCCGCACACGGTGATCTTCCCGAACGTGACGATCAGCTTCCTGCCGGACAACCTGATCTTCTTTCGCAGCGAACCGCACCCGGACGATCCGGAGAAGTGCTTCTTCGATCTGTGGTGCATGGCCTTCCCGGTCGAAGGGCAGGAAACCTGCCAGTCGATCATGGCCGGCGAGAAGCCGCTGCGCGAGGTTGCTGCCTGCGAGCACCGCGATTTCGATGGTGGGCGGGGCGTGCCCGAACTCGCCGGGCAGATCGTCTATCAGGACATGGAACTGGCCGAGGCGATGCAGGCCGGAATGCATTCGCGCGGGTACGAGGATGCCTATCTGCCCGCGCAGGAAACCCGCGTGCGCTTCTTCCATGAAGTGCTGAACGATTGGCTCGAAGGCCGCCGCTAGAAGGAGATACCCATGCCGTTTACCGGGCCTGCCGAAGACCGCCTCGCCATTCGCGAGCTGATGGACACCCACGCCCACGGCGTGATGACCAGAGATCCCGAGCTATGGGGCTCCATCTGGGCGGAAGACGCTTATTGGGAGCTGCCCGAATATCCCGATCTTGGCGGGTTCGACGGCAAGGCTGCCATCGTCGCGGCCTGGTCGGAATCGATGAAGCACTACGGGCTCGATGGCTGCACCAGACCGATGCTCTATTTCATGCAGCCCGGCTCGATCGAGGTGGACGGGGATAGCGCGAAGGCGGTTGCCTATACCATCGAGCTCTATGACGATCCGGAGACCGGCGCGCGGGTGCATACGACCGGGCGCTATGACGATGAACTGAAGCGCATCGATGGCGCGTGGAAGTTCACCCGGCGCGCCTACCGGATCGTTTTCGCGCACTGATCCCGGCTGGTGAAGGGCGACCGGCGAGGCCGCCCTTCACGCCTCGTCCGAGCGCACCAGTACCGGTTCGGGCATCTCGCTGTCGTCCTGCAGATACCAGTCGAGCCAATCGTGGAAGTACTGGTTGCCCGGTTCGTTGCGGCCGAACAGGATTTCGTCGTGGGCGCCGGATTCGAGACCCTTCTGGACAGCGAGGCCGATCAGGTAGTCCTCGTTGTAGGTCACGTCGCGGAAGAAGTTGATCGCCGCTTCGGTCGCCTCCCGGTCTGCCTCGTCGCGGATCGGTTCCCGCCGCAGATAGTTGAGCACGGTGCGGTTGCGATCCGGCGTCGGCCCCGGAAAGATCTGGGCGATCTGCGCGATTTCGGGCGCGATGAACATCGAGACGTTGGGAAACAGGATCCGCGCGAAATCGAAGCCGTTGTTCTCCTGCTCGCCCCACAGCGCGCGCGGGATGGAGCCAAGCGCTTCGCCGATGCGGCGCTGCGGAAAGCCGATGCGCTGGTGCGGGCCGAAGCTTTCGTAGTTCGCGCAGTTCGAAGGCGTGCGCGGCTTGATCGTTTCGGGGTGGAGCGAGGCGAAGTGATAGCCTTCGAGATACCCGTCGATCGCGACTTTCCAGTTAGCGCCCTCGATCTCGCGGCTGCCGAGCCAGGTCCATTCGGCAAGGCCCAGCGCGCTGAAATCATCGAGGTAGCCGCGGGTGAAGCGGTCGATATCCATCGGCGCACCGGGCGTGAGCGAAACGAAGATCATGCCCGCACGCTCTGCGGCAGGCAGTTCGCGAAGGCCAAGCTCGGCCTTGTCGACCGCGCCGAACGAGCTTGCCTCGGCAACGCCGATCAGCCGGCCGTCCTGCCGGAATGTCCAGCCATGATACTTGCAGGTGAAGCGCGGGCAGTTGCCGTGGCCTTCGCTGGCCACTGGCGCGCCGCGATGCGGGCAGACGTTGAGGAACGCGCGCACCGTGCCGGCCTTGTCGCGGTTGATCAGCACGGGCAGACCCACGGCGTCCATCGCCTTGAAATCGCCGGGCCGGGGAAGTTCGGCCGAAAACGCCAGCATCAGGGGCAAGCGGCGGAACACGAGCTCGATCTCGGCCTTCCACTGGTCGGGGTCGGTGTAGCTGCGGGTCGGCACCCGTTTCACCGCGCTCGTGCGGAAGGTTTCCGTGCGCGCGACGAAGTCCTTCATCGTGGCGGCTGCCGCGCCGAGCCGTTCATTGCGATCCATGGCGGTGCCTCTCCTCAGTTGGCGATGGGGAGTTCGGCCGGGCCGGGCGGGCTGTCGGGCAGGCTGACCTCAATCATGCCGTCCACCACCCGCAGATCGAAGACCCGCAGATCGGGATAGGCGCCGCCGAGGCATTTGCCGCTGGCCAGATCGAAACGTGCGCCGTGGAGCGGGCACATGATCGCCCCGCGCCGCAGTCGGCCTCCCGAAAGCAGCGCCGCCTGATGCGTGCAGCGATCGTTCACCGCGCGCAAGGCGCCGTCATCGCCGCGCAGCACGAGCACATGCCAGCCGGCGATCCGCGCGGCATACTTGCCATCGGCAGGAAATGCGGCCTCTGCCATCAGGTGGTGCCAGCTGTGGCTCACGGCGATCAGGGTCCTTTTCTGCAAGCGCCGGAAGTGACGGCTTGGTGCTGGCCTACCTGATCTGCCGCGCCGCTGCGGCTGGCGAATAGTCTAGGTTGGCGGGGAACCCGGTCTGCGGCCCCCCAGAAGCGGCGCGTTCGGCGGTGAGCATGGCCAGAGGGTCTGGCGCTGGTCCTGCTCACATGGCACATCGCTTGGCGGGAGAGCGATAGCAATGACATGGCAAGCCGAGATCGATGAACTGCGCCGCCGCGAGGAGATGGCGGAGAAGATGGGCGGGGCCGACAAGGTCGCCCGTCAGCATGGCCGGGGCAAACTTGATGCGCGGGCGCGGATCGCCGGGTTGGTCGATGCCGGATCGTTTCGCGAGATCGGCAAGATCGCGGGCAAGGGGCATTACGATGCAGCGGGCAATCTGGTCGATCTCAGCGCCTCGAACCTGATCTTCGGCCGCGCGAATATCGAAGGCCGGCCGGTCGTGGCCTCGGCCGATGATTTCACCGTGCGTGGCGGCGCAGCGGATGCGGCGATCCACCGCAAGTTCGTCCAGTGCGAGAAGATGGCGCATACGCTCGGCATCCCGATGATCCGCATGATCGACGGCACCGGTGGAGGCGGCTCCGTGCGCACGTTGGAAGAGATCGGCGCGACATATGTCCCTGCGGTGCCGGGCTGGTCCGATGTGATCCGCAATCTCGATTGCGTGCCGGTCGTTGCGCTCGCGCTTGGGCCGACGGCGGGGCTGGGCGCTGCGCGGGTTGTGGCGAGCCACTATTCGCTGATGGTCAAGGGCCTCTCGCAGCTTTTCGCCGCCGGTCCTGCGGTGGTCGAGGCGCTGGGCGAGGCGAGCGACAAGGAAAGCCTTGGCGGCAGTGCGATCCACACCCGCAACGGCGTGGTCGACGATGAAGTGGCGAGCGAGGCCGAAGCCTTCCAGCGCGCCCGCCGTTTCCTCTCCTACCTTCCGAGCGCGGTCGGCCAGCCTGCGCCCCGCACCGAACCGCGCGATCCCGTGGACCGCCGCGAGGCGTTCCTGCTCTCCGCCGTGCCGCGCGATCCCAAGCAGGTCTATTCGATGCGCCGCGTGGCCGAAGCCGTAGCCGACAAAGGCAGCGTATTCGAGATGGGCCGCCAGTGGGGCCGCGCTGCGATCACCGCATTTGCCCGCTTCGATGGGTGGCCGGTGGCGCTGCTCGCCAGTGATCCTTCGTTCCTCGGCGGATCGTGGGAAGCGCGCACGTCCGAGAAGGTCGAGCGCTTCGTCAAGCTCGCCGACCAGTTCCGCCTGCCGATCATTCACCTCGTCGACAATCCGGGCTTCATGATCGGCCTTGCCGCCGAAACCAGCGGCACGATCCGCTACGGGGTGCAGGCGATGAACGCGATCTACCGCGCGACCGTGCCGCTTGCCTCGGTCATCGTGCGCCGGGCCTATGGTATTGCCGGCAGCGCGATGAGCAATGCCGACGACTTCCAGTACCGCTTCGCATGGCCGTCGGGTGATTGGGGCAGCCTCCCCATCGAGGGCGGGATCGAGGTCGCGTACAAGTCCGAACTCGAACAGGCCGAGGATCCGGCAGCCCATCTCGAGATGATCCGGGAGCGGCTCAACCGGGTCCGCTCACCCTTCCGCACCGCTGAGCGCTATGCGGTGGAGGACATCATCGACCCGCGCGATACGCGCCCGCTGCTGTGCGAATTTGCCGAGATCGCCTGGCGCAAGCTGGGCGCGTCCTGAAAGCTTCAGGGTGCGCTGCTATCGCCGTGATCGTCGGCATCGATCCACACGACGTGGGAATCGATCTCCAGCTTGAGGATCGCGCGCAGCGCGGCCATGCGCGCGGCGATTTCCTCGCGCCGCGCATCGCCCGCTTGCCGCTGGGCGAAGAGCACGTCGGCCAGATCGATGGCACCAAGCTTGCCGCCCGCGATCGTGCGCTCGGCGACGGCATTGGCCGCATCGGCTGATTGCGCAAGGGCCTTCCAGCCGGCAAGGCGGGTTTCTGCCAGCGCCCGGTCTGCCGCCGCCGTTGCCGCGACCGAGCGTTGCACACCGGCAAGGTCCTGCGCGGCGGCCCGCGCGTTGGCCGCCGCTTCCTCGGCCTGAAGGCGCCGGTAGCCGCCGCCAAGGGGCATCGTCGCGACAACGCCGAGACCGCGCTCCGTGCCGCCGCGCTCGCTGAACGCGCGCACGCCGAACGAGGGATCGGCGTGGCGCTCGGCGCGGGCGCGCTCGGCGGCAAAGCCCTCGCGGTCGGCCATGGCCTGCGCCGCGCCGATCTCATGGCTGCGTTCGATGACCAGTTTGGCCAGCGTGTCGAAGCCGATGGGCGGCTCTGCCGGCGCGGTGGGGGCCGGCGGATCCAGGGGGAGGGGGATGGAAGGGAATGTCGCGGCAAGCCTCGCGCGGGCCTCGGCCGCTCGGGCGAGCGCGTCGGCGCGCTGGCCGCGTGCGCGCGAAAGTGCGGCGCGGGCCTGATCGACATCAAGCGCCGCCGCATCGCGCAGCGCCGCGCGCCGCTCGACCGCAGCCAGCGCGCGCTCGAGGTATGCGATGTTGGCGGCATCGCTGGCGGCAAGGGCGCCGGCCTCGACCCAATCGAACCACTGCTGCGACAACGCGAGTGCGGCCTGGTGACGGGCATCGGCCATTTCGTTCTGCGCGAATTTCACGCCTGCCGCGCCGGTCTTGCGATCAAGCGTGGCCTTGCCGGGGAGACGGAAGGGCCGAGTAACGGTAGCATCGAATTCGGCGAAGCGGCCTTCGCGGTCGACGTCGCGGCGCAGCGCCGTGGCCTGGATCGATACTTCCTGCGGGCCGCGTGCCAGCGCGCCAGCCTGCGCCCGCGCGGCATCGATACGGGCCGCAGCAGAGAGCACGCCGGGGTAGCTGTCGAGTGCTTCGCTGACGAGCGGCGCAGGCGGCAGGTCCGCCCGCTGGTCGAGCGGAGGCGCTGCCTGCGCAAACGCAAGGCCGGGCAGCAGCAGCGCGGCAAGAAGGACACTGCGGCGGATCATGCGATGCGTCCCCTCTCGAGTATGGGGCTGGTGTACCACCGCACCGCGCCGCTACGGCGGACACGGTCCAGCGCGGCGAGCGCGGTGGGCAGATTCGGCTCGGACAGCACGAGTTCGATCGCGCGCCGGTCCAGCCGTGCCGTCACGCGCTCTGCCGTTGTGGCGTCGGAAAAGTCGAGGCCGAGCACCGCTTCGGAGCGCACATGAACGGGCGTCTGGAGCGCGAGGCGCAGCGCCTCGCCGATCGCTTCGGCATCTGCGGCGGCGCAGTGCAGCGTGAGCAGAACTTCAGCCATCGGCACGTTCCTCGGGGCTTTCACCAAAGCGTTCGAACAGGATCGGCAGCAGAACCAGCGTCAGCAGAGTGGAACTGACGAGACCGCCGATCACGACGATGGCCAGCGGTTGCTGGATCTCGGAGCCGGGACCGGTGGCAAAGAGTAGCGGCACGAGCCCGAAGGCGGTGATGCTGGCGGTCATCAGCACGGGGCGCAGGCGGCGTTCGGCGCCGAGGCGGACGGCCTCGGCCATGGGCACGCCCTCTGTCCTCAGTTGCCTGAAGTAGGAGACGAGCACGAGGCCGTTGAGCACCGCGATGCCGAGCAGCGCGATGAAGCCGACCGATGCGGGGACCGAGAGATACTGCCCCGCCGCCCACAGGGAGACGATGCCGCCGACCATCGCAAAGGGGATATTGACGAGAATGAGCAGCGCCGCGCGCAGCGAGCGCAGCGTGGCGAGCAGCACGAGGAAGATCAGCAGCAGCGCGGCTGGCACCACCAGCGAAAGCCGGGCGGCGGCCCGCTGCTGGTTCTCGAACTGGCCGCCCCAGACCACGCGGTAACCGGCGGGCATGGGTACTTTGGCCGAAACCGCCGCCTTGGCTTCCTCGACATAGCCGACGAGGTCGCGGCCCGAGACGAAGGCCTGCACGAGGGCATAGCGCGAGCCGTTTTCGTGATCGATCTTGACCGGGCCTGCCACCGGACGGACATGCGCGACATCGCTCAGCCGGACGGTCTGGCCGTTGGCGCCGCGCAGGAGGGTATCGGCAAAGGTGGCCGGATTGGCTTCGACGCCTGCGGCGCCGCGCATCACGATGGGGGTGCGGCGGTTGCCTTCTGCGACGATGCCAGCGCGCACGCCTTCAAGCTGCCCGCGCAAGGTGTCCTCGATCATGTCGATGGAGAGCCCGGCGCGGCCTGCGGCGAGGCGGTCGATATCGATCTGGAGATAGTCGACGCGGTCGTTGGCGACCGTCATCACTTCGGTCGCGCCGCTTGTTGCCCTGAGGATGGCCTCGACCTGGCCGGCGAGCTTGCCCAGCGTCTGGCCGTCAGGCCCGAAGATCTTGACCGCAAGATCCCCGCGCGAGCCGGTTAGCATTTCGGAGACGCGCATTTCGATAGGCTGGGTGAAGCTGGCGTTGATACCCGGCAGCAGCGTCATCGCATGGCGCATGTCCGCGATGATCGCTTCCTTGCTGCCGCGCCATTCGCCCTGCGGCTTCAGCGTGACGAAAGTGTCGGTCTCGTTGAGGCCCATCGGATCAAGGCCAAGCTCATCGGCGCCAACGCGCGAGATCACCCGCTCCACTTCGGGCACCCGTGCCTTGAGCAGGCGCTGCGCGGCAAGGTCTCCGGCAACGGAATGACCGAGGCCGATCGAGGGGCTCTTGACCAGCTGAACGATCACGCTGCCCTCGTCCATCTGCGGCATGAAGGTCTTGCCCACCGCGCCATAGGCGACGACAGCGGCGGCAAGGCCGAGCCCGGCGATCCCGTAGACCAGCTTCGGCCGAGCGAAGGCCGCGGCGAGCAGTTCGCGGTAGCGCGGCCCGAGTTGGCGCATGATCCAGGGCTCGCCATGCGCCCCGGACTTCAGCCCGAGCGAGGCAAGCACCGGCACAAGCGTCAGCGCGAGCAGCAGCGCCGCCACAAGCGCGAAGATGATGGTCAGCGCGACGGGGGCAAAGAGCTTGCCTTCGAGGCCTTCGAGAGAAACCAGCGGCAGGAATACGAGCGCGATGATGAGAAGCCCTGCCGAAACGGGCACGACCACGTCATTGGTTGCGCGGAACACATGGTGGAGGCGCGGCGACTGATCGTCGGCACGGGCCTGCGCCAGCCGCTCGACGACATTCTCGACAACCACGACCGCACCATCGACGAGCATGCCGATGGCGATGGCGAGCCCGCCAAGGCTCATGAGGTTGGCGGTGAGGCCCCAGCTGCGCATCAGGATGAAACAGATGAGCGCGGCCATCGGCAGGGTCGTCGCGACGATGGCGGCGGCGCGCCAATCGCCGAGGAACACGACGAGCAGCACGACCACGAGCAGCGTCGCCTCGAGCAGCGCTTCCTCGACCGTGCCGACCGCGCGGGCGATGAGGTCCGAACGGTCGTAGAACACGTTGATCTTCATGCCCGGCGGCAGGTTGTGCTGGAGCTCGGCAAGGCGTGCCTTGACCCCTGCGACAACCTTGCGCGCATCCGCACCGCGCAGCGCAATGACGAGGCCCTCCACCGTCTCGCCATGCCCGTCGCTGCTGACTGCGCCGTACCGCGTGAGGCTGCCGTTGCTGACCGTGGCGATGTCGCCCAGTCGCAGCACGCGTCCGCCCGGCGCGTGGAGCACCAGCGCGCGCAGATCATCGAGCGTCTTGATCGCGCCGACAGCGCGCACGATCAGCGCATTCTCGCCATTGGCGAGGCGGCCTGCGCCATCGTTGCGGTTGCCGCTTTCGACTGCGGCCTTCACGTCCGCCATGGTAAGGCCTGCCGCACCGAGGGCGAGCGGATCGGGACGCACTTCGAAGGTGCGGACATAGCCGCCCAGCGCATTAACGTCGGCGACCCCGGGCACCGTGCGCAGGGCCGGACGGATCGTCCAGTCGAGCGCGGTGCGGCGGGCTTCGAGGCTTTGCGGCCCTTCGATGGTGAACATGAAGAGTTCGGAAAGCGGCGTGGAAATCGGGGCGAGTCCGCCGCTGACGCCCGCCGGCAGATCGCCCATCACCCCGGCCAACCGCTCGCTGACCTGCTGGCGCGCCCAGTAGATGTCGGTGCCGTCGATAAAGTCGATGGTGATGTCGGCGATGGCGTATTTGGCGGTGGCGCGCAGCACGGCCTGCTTGGGCAGGCCGAGCATCTCCTGCTCGATCGGCGCAAGGATGCGCGTCTCGACCTCGTCCGGGGTCATGCCCGGCGCCTTCAGGATGATCTTTACCTGCGTCGGCGCGATGTCGGGATAAGCATCGATGGGGAGGTTGGCGAAAGTCCATCCGCCGATGCCAGCGACGGCCAGCGCGGCCGCGAGCACGAGGAGGCGGAAGGACAGCGCCTTGGCGAGAAGTTCGCGAAGCATGGCGGCGCTGCGTTCAGTTGGCGCCGGCGAGCGTGGAAAGCTCGCTGACCCCGCTGGCGGCGACGCGTTCGCCCGGCGCGAGGCCCTTGGTGATGACGGCGCTATCGCCAGACATTCCCGCTACGGTCACCGGACGCACCCGCACGCCGCCGCGCACCGCGACGAAGACGACCTTGCTGCCGTTCACTTCGCCCAGCGCGGACATCGGAATGCGCACGGCTCCGGCTGGGGCGGGGCCCTCGATGCCGATGGCCGTCGCGCTGCCCGGGACGGCGCTGCCGGCGGGGATCGTGGCGGTGACGGTCGCTGACCGGGTGGCAGGATCAAGCGCCTGTCCGACCGCCGTAACGGTGCCGGAAACCGTGCCGATGCGCACTGCCATCCCCGGCTTCACCGTGCCGAGCAACCGCTCGGGCAGCTGCGCCGTGACTTGCAGCGGGCCGCCGCCATCGATGACGAAGGGTGCCATGGCCGGATCGACAGCCTTGCCGGTCTCGGCGCTCATGGCGCTGATCCGGCCGCTGATCGGCGCGCTCAGGGTATAGCCTGCGCCGCCAGCCCGTCCGCCGGGGACGAGGCTGATGAGCCGGACCTGCTCGCCGACATCGATATCGGCCTGCCGGGCAAGCGAGGCAGCTTCATCGGCGCGGGCGGGGGCAATGATCCCCTCGCGCGCCAACTGGCCGAGCCGGGCGGCCTGCGCGCGGGCGACACTCTGGCGTGCATGGGCGCGGGAGAGTTCCGCAGTGAGGCTGACCATGTCACGGCTGGCGACGCTCGCCAGCGGCTGGCCTGCCGTCACCTCCTGACCGTTGACGACAAAGATGCGGGTGATGACGCCCGGGAACTGCGCGGCGACGGCCACGCGCGCGTTGGGCTGGGGCATGATCTGCGCGGGAAGGTCTGCCACGGGCATCGTCTGCGCCGCTGCGGCCACCGCGAGCGTCAGGCCAAGCGCATGCATCTGTTCGGCAGAAAGCGCGATCATGCCGTCCTTCGCGGCGACTGGCGCGGCATTGGCCGCCGGGGCGGTGCTGCCCGCGCCATGCGAGGTCATCCACCACCAGCCTGCGCCGGCGAGCAGTACGGCAGCCGTGCCGCCAAGGATCAGTTTCTGCTTCATGGTGCCCGCCCTAGTTCTTGAAGCTGACGTTAGTCTGACGCGATTGTGGATGGAAACTGCAACCGCAATTCGTTTGCCTTCGCGCAGGTTTCCAGCGTGCCGCCATGCGCGCGCATGATGCGCTCGACAATGGCGAGGCCAAGCCCCGCGCCATCGCGGCTGGCATGATCGGCGCGGCGATGCCGCTGCGTGAGAAGCGTGAGTTGCTCAGCGGAAAGGCCGGGGCCTTCGTCCCCGACGGCGATCAGCCCCCCTGCGGCGGTGCGTACCGTGACGCAGCCTCCGGGCGGACTGACCCTCAGCGCGTTTTCGATCAGATTGCGCAGTGCCGCGCCGATGGCCTCGCGCCGCCCTCTCACCATGACGGGTGCCTCGGCTTCCAGCGCAAGCCGCAGGCCGCGATCAAGCGCGATGGGGGCAAGCTGGGCGAGCACATCGCCCGCCACATCGCTGAGATCGACCGGCGCGGGTGCGATCTGGGCGGCATGATCGGCATCGATCTGCGCGAGCAGCATGAGCTGGTCGATCAGCCGCCGCATCTGCGCGACGTCGCCGCGCATGCGCTCGGCATCGGGATGGTCGAGCTGGTCGAGTTCGAGCGACAGTAGCGTGAGCGGCGTGCGCAACTCGTGCGCGATATCGGCGGCGAACGCTTCGTGCAGCGCCGCCGCGCCATCGATCCGCCCGAGCACGCGGTTGATCGCATCGGCGAACGGGCGCGCCTCGATCGGGAAGCCGGTGGTATCGACGCGGACGCCGCGGGTCTCCCCGGCGCGGGCGTCGATCTGCGCCGCAGCTTCGATCAGGGGGCGTACACCGCTCTTGATCGCCCAGCGGCCCGCAAGCGCCATCGGTATGATGAGCACCGCCATCGGCAGCAACACATGCTCGCTGAGTTCATGGATCGCCCGGATAAACGCGTCGTGGTCACCGAGATTGCTGAACGAGATACGGTACTCGATGCCGATAACGATCAGCAGCAGGAGCGCACCGAGCCCGCCGACCCAGGCAAGACTGGCGGTCAACCGCCGGATGATCGAGGGCGGCCGCTTCATACGCCGCGCGCCCGCGCCATGTAGCCGACACCCCGGATGGTGTGGAGTTCGAGCGCGGCCCCGGCATCCTCGAGCTTGCGGCGCAGGCGTGAAATGATGGCCTCGACGGCATTGGGCGTCACCGCCTCGTCGAAGGTGTAGAGGCTGCTTTCGATCACTGACCGTCGCACGACTTGTCCCGCGCGGCGCAGCAGGAGTTCGATGAGAGCAGCTTCGCGGCGGGTAAGATCAAGCGATTGCTCCTCGACAGTGACTTGCTGGCTGGCTGGATCGAAGGCCACGTTGCCAAGACTGAGCACGGCATCCTGCCGTCCGCCGGGCCGCCGCAGCAGCGCGCGCAGGCGGGCTGCCAGTTCGCTCATCGCGAAGGGTTTGGGGAGATAGTCGTCCGCGCCCGCATCGAGGCCGCGAATGCGATCCTCCAGCGCATCGCGCGCTGTCAGCACGAGGATGGGCGGGCGGGGCCCATGTTGCATGCGCATCCAGTCGACACCGTCACCATCGGGCAGGCCGAGATCGAGCACAATCCCGTCGAACGGCGCGCCAGCCAATGCGTCCTCTGCGGCGGCCAGCGTGTGTACGGCATCGCAGACATGGCCCTGCGCAGCGAGGCCATCGGCGATGAGCCCCGCCAGCCGTTCATTGTCCTCGATGACCAGAACCCGCGCCATTGCGTCCCTGCATTGTTCAGCGGGCGGGCAATAGCAAGCCAGCCTGACGGGACACTGACGTACAGCTTGTCAGGGTTCGGTCGGCTGTGTTGTCCAGCCGAGCGCCGGAATGGTGATCGAGCGGCGTCCGGAAAGGTCTGTGCGCGCCACGATGATGTCGCGCTCTTCCATGTAGCTCAGCACCCGGCGCGCGCGGCCGAGCGAGCTGGTGCCATAGACGTTGGCCAGTTCCTGATCGCTCGGGCAGGGGCGGTTCTCGCTCGCCGCGCGGGCGATGAGCAGGAACGCGCCGAGCATGTCATCGGGCACGCGGCGGCCGGCCTCAAGCGCCGGTGCCCATTCGTCTTCGAGCCCCTCGAAGATGCCGGCGCGTGCAGCGGCCAAGCGGCGGGTAAAGCCTGCGAGATCGAGCGGCGCGTGGCGCAGCCCGTGCATCCGGCAGCGAACCTGGAAGTCCTGAAACAGCACCGCGGTCGTCTTGCCGGTCGCTTCCTCGTCGCCGACGATGGCGCGCAGCGCGGCGACCATGATCGGCTCGGGATCGACGGGTTCGGGCAGATCTTCGGCAACCGGCTCGAGCGGCATGCGCGCCAGTTCCTCCAGCACGAGCGTCGCCGGCTGCGGGCGCGGCGTTGGCGCCGGCGGAGGAAGCGGTGCTGCATCGTCCAGCCCGGCCAGCAGGAACTCGCGCATGTCACCCGCCGGGGCATTGGGCAGCGGCACGAGCACCGGGCTGCTGCTGCGCGCAGAAGTCTCGACCGGACCGATCCGCAGCTTGACCGGACGCCGGGCGATGGCGGGGCCGAGCCCGAGGAACGTGCCGCGCGCGAGATCGCGGATGGATTCGGCCTGGCGCCGCTCCATGCCCAGCAGGTCTGCCGCGCGCGCCATGTCGATATCGAGGAAGGTGCGCCCCATCAGGAAGTTGCTCGCCTCTGCGGCGACATTCTTGGAAAGCTTGGCGAGGCGCTGTGTGGCGATGATCCCGGCAAGACCGCGCTTGCGCCCGCGCGACATGAGGTTGGTCATCGCGCCGAGGGACGCGCGGCGCACCTCCTCGCTCACCTCGGCGCCGGCAGCAGGCGCGAAGATCTGTGCTTCATCGACCACTACCAGTGCGGGGAACCAGTGTTCGCGCGGAGCATCGAACAGGCCCATGAGAAACGCCGCCGCGCAGCGCATCTGTCCCTCCATCTCCAGCCCTTCGAGGCTGAGAACCACCGAGGTGCGATGCTCGCGGCAGCGCCGGGCGAAGTGGGTGATCTCGCTCACCGAGTAGTCGACCGCCTCGATCGCGACGTGGCCGTATGGTCCCGAAAGCGTGACGAAATCGCCTTCGGGATCGATGATGACCTGCTGGACCTGCCCGGCGCTCTTTTCCAGCAGGCGTCGCAGGAGATGCGACTTGCCCGAGCCGGAATTGCCCTGGACGAGCAGACGCGTCGCCAGAAGCTCTTCCAGATCGACCAGCGCCGGCCCCCCGGCACCATCGAATCCCATGTCCACCTTGAGAGTCATCCAGCGGCGCATGGCCCGTATGCGCGGGTCTGGGCAAGACCCGGGTAGGGGCTTAGGCGGTGATAACGCCCCGCTCCCTGTCAAACCCGCGTCCTATCAATTGGACCATGTGGCATTCAGTCCGGATTGAAAAACCTCGGCCACCCCTGCAAGTGGACCTCAACGTCGGCATGGTTGAGCGGCGAAGCGGGAGATCGGGCAAGTGAACAAGGCGGTCAGTCTCGGGCAGGCCCTGCGGCATGCGGTCCATGTGCGCGGTGAAGGGCTGGCGGTGATCGACGGCGAAAAGTCGTTCACGTGGCAGGTCTTTTCCGATCGCGTGGCGCGTCTGGCGGGCGTTTTTGCATCGCTTGGCCTGAAAGAAGGCGGACGCGTCGTACTCCTCTCGCTCAACTGCCATTACTCGCTCGAATGTTTCTTCGCGGCGATCCATGCGGGCGGAGCAATCACACCGCTCAACCACCGGCTTGGCATTGGCGAACTGCGTGATCAGGTCGCGGACTGCCGGCCGGACGTGATCGTGCTGGGTCCGGACTTCTCCGATCTGGGGCCGGACCTGCTGGCAGCGGCAGGCGGCAAGGTGCCCCTGCTTCTTGCGGGCGAGGGTGATGTGCCGGCCGGGATGCAGAACCTCGAGGGCCTGATGCACAAGGCGGAGCCCTTGGCCGATCAGGGTCGGTGCGGCGATGATCTTGCCGTGCTCATGTACACCAGCGGCACAACGAGCGCGGCCAAGGGGGTCATGCTCAGCCATGCCAACTTCGTCGCCAACACCGCCAACACCTATGGCGAACTCGGCCTCGGGCCGGATACCGTCCACCTCCATCACGGCCCGCTGTTTCATGTCGCAGCAGCCGCACGGGTGTTTTCGGTAACCCATGCGGCCGGCACGCACGTCCTGCTGCCGCGCTTCGTGGCAGGTGAAGTCATCGCGGCAATCGAGTGGACCGGCGTCACGCATGCCACCTTCGTGCCGACGATGCTGCGCGCGATGCTCGATGATCCGGCGCTGATCGAGGCAGATCTCACCTCGCTGCGCGTGCTGTCCTACGGGTCCGCACCGATGCCGGAAGCCTTGCTGCGGGAAATCATGGCGGCGCTGCCCGAGGTCGGATTTCTGCAGTCCTACGGCATGACCGAGCTTTCCCCGGTGGTGACCATCCTCGATTGCTACGATCACCTGCCCGAGCGGTGGGCAAGCGGCCGCCTGCGTTCGGCGGGCAAGCCGGTCCTTTTCTCAGAGGTCGGTGTGGTCGATGCGCAAGACCGCCTGCTGCCCCCGGGACAGGCGGGCGAGATCGTCGCGCGCGGGCCGAACGTGATGCTCGGCTACTGGAACCGCCCGGAACTCACCGCCGAAGCGCTGCGCGGCGGCTGGATGCACACCGGCGACATCGGCTATTTCGACGATGAGGGCTACCTCTTCGTCATCGACCGGCTGAAGGACATGATCATCTCCGGGGGCGAGAACGTCTATTCTCTGGAAGTGGAGAACGCGCTTGCCGGACATCCGGCCGTATCGCAGTGCGCCGTCTTTGGCAGGCCACACGAACACTGGGGCGAGGCGGTCCACGCTGTCGCGACCCTGAAGCCGGGGATGCAGGCGAGCGAGCGCGATCTCATCGAGCACTGCCGCGCGATCCTCGCGCACTACAAGTGTCCGCGTACGCTCGAGATCCGTGACCAGCCAATGCCGCTGAGCGGTGCGAACAAGATTTCCAAGGCTGCGCTCAAGGAGGAACTGAGGGTGCGGGAGAGCAGCGGCAAGGGCTGACCGCTTGCCGCTGCGGGCGGTCCCAAAAATGCGAGTTGCCGGATAGCCCGCCCGGCGTCAGCCTCCTTTCCAAACAAAGGGAAGAGGCGCGCACAAAGCAATGACTGACCCGTACGTCTATGTCGTGATCGTCAGCGCTCTGGCGCTTTTGGCCTACTACTTCACGCTGCTGATGGCAGGCCTTGCCCGGGGCCGCTTCAAGATCCCGGTGCCCTCGCATAGCGGGCCCGAGGAGTACGAGCGCTATGTCCGCGCGCACCACAACACGCTGGAACACCTGGTGCTGTTTCTGCCCGGCATGTGGCTCTTTGCCTATGTGGTGAGCCCCTATTGGGCCGCCGGGATCGGTGCGATCTGGCCGTTCATGCGCGTGCTCTATGCGCGCGGCTATCACAAGGCAGCCGAGAAGCGGCTGATCCCGCTCTACATCTCGATGCCGCCGATCTACATATTCGTGCTTGGCTCGCTGATCGGCGGGATCGTGCGCGTGGTTCAGGGAGCCTGATGCGATGCAGACCGACTATGATCTGGTGATCCGCGGCGGAACCATCGCCGATGGCAGCGGCGGCGATCTGATCGAAGGCGATCTCGCCATCGCGGGCGGGCGCATTGCCGCCATCGGCGCCTTCAACGGGCGCGGCGCGGAAGAGATCGACGCCAGGGGAAGGATCGTCACCCCCGGGTTCATCGACGTCCATACGCATTACGATGGCCAGTGCATCTGGGCCGAGGAGCTTTCGCCGTCCTCTGTCCACGGCGTGACGGCGGCGGTCATGGGCAATTGCGGCGTCGGCTTTGCGCCTTGCCGCAAGGCTGATCACGAGATGCTGATCAACGTGATGGAAGGCGTCGAGGATATCCCCGGCGTGGTGATGACCGAGGGGCTTTCGTGGGATTGGGAGACCTTCCCCGAGTACCTCGACAAGGTCGCCGCGCAGAAGCGGGATATCGACGTGGCCGCCTATCTCCCGCACTCCCCTTTGCGCGTTTATGCGATGGGCGAACGCGGTGCGGCACGCGAGGCGGCGACCGAGGCTGACCTTGCCCTGATGCGCCGCCTGACAGCGGAAGCGATGCGCGCCGGGGCCATCGGCTTTGCCACCTCGCGCCTATCGATCCACAAGACCGCCGATGGCGGCGCGATCCCCACGTTCGATGCCGATATCGCCGAGCTGGAAGCCATCACGCGCGGCATGGGCGATGTGGGTGCAGGGACGTTTCAGGTCGTGCTCGATGCCTTCGTCGGGTGGGACAAGGAATACCGCGTGATCGAGCGTGTGATCGCGGCCAGTGGCCGACCGGCAACCTTCACGCTCGCCTCGGGCAACGATGCCCCGCCGCGCTGGCGGCGCGTGCTGGAAATGCTGGAGAAGACCAACGCGGCTGGCGGCATGGCTCACGCGCAGGTCATGCCGCGTCCGATCGGCCTCATTGCCGGGCTGGAGCTGACGGTCCACCCCTTCGTGCTTTGCCCGAGCTGGGCCAGGATCGCGCACCTTTCGATCCCCGAGCAGGTTGCGGCCATGCGCGATCCTGCTCTGCGCGAGGCGCTGCTCAGCGAGGACTTCGCCCCCGGTCATCCTTTCAACGCTTTGGCGCGCAACTGGAACTGGCTGTTCCCGCTCGACAATCCGCCAGACTACGCACCGCCCGCGCACCGGAGCATGGCCGGCCAAGCCGCCGCTCGCGGCTGCACGCCGCAGGAAATCGCTTACGACCGCATTCTGGAAACGGAGGGCAGGGGGCTGTTCCTTGCCGCGCTCGGCAACTACGAGAACGCCAAGCTCGACAGCGCACACGAAATGCTGAAGCACCCTTACTGCGTTCCTGGGCTTGGCGATGGCGGCGCGCACTATGGCGCGATCTGCGATGCGAGCTATTCGACCTATCTGCTTACCCAGTTCGTGAAGGGTGAGGGGCCGCTCAAGCTGGACCTTGCCGAAGCCGTTCACATGCTGAGCCGCAAGGCCGCGCGCGCGGTCGGGCTTGATGATCGCGGCCTGCTCAAGCTCGGCGCGCGGGCTGACCTCAACGTGATCGACCTGGATGGCCTCTCGCTCCACCTGCCCGAAGTGGTGCGCGATCTTCCGGCTGGCGGTCGCCGCCTGCACCAGCGCGCGACCGGATATGAGGCGACGGTGGTCGCGGGCGAGGTGATCCGGCGGTTCGATCAATCAACGGGCGCGCGGCCGGGCAAGCTGATCCGCGGTGCTGGGTACAGGTCAGCGGCTTAGAAGATCGAAGTCCCCATACCGCCGTCCACGACGACCGACTGGCCGGTCATGAAGCTTGCCTGCGCGCTGCAGAGCATGGCGACCAGCGCGCCGAGGTCTTCGGCATCGCCGAACCGCCCCGCAGGAATGCGCACCGCCTTCACGAATGCGGCAACTTCCTCGTCATAGGTGCGGCCATTCTTGGCTGCGCGCGGGTTCATCATGTCCTCGATGCCGGGTGTGTGGTGCATTCCGGGCAGCACCGAATTTACCGTCACGTTGTAACGCGCCAGTTCCTTGGAGATTGCATGGCAATAGTTCGCCAGCGCGGCGCGCGGAGGGCCGGAGAGCACGCGCATCGCGGCGGGATACTTCGCCGCGCCCGTGCTGATGTTGACGATGCGGCCCCAGCGGCGCTCCACCATCGGCGCTGATACGGCCTTGATGTAGTCGATCGGGCTGAGGAGTGCGGTTGCCACCGCGCGTTCGAATGCTTCTCGAGAGACGTCGCGGAAGTCGCCCGTAAACGGCGGCGGCGCGCAGGTGGCGACGAAGATGTCGGGATCGGGGCAGGCGGCAAGGATCGCGGCACGGCCTTCGTCGCTGGCGTGATCGGCAACGATGGGATGCACAGCCGCGCCGGTTTCTGCGGCAATCGCGGCGCAGGTCTGTTCGAGCCGCTCGGCGCCGCGCGCGGAGATGAAAACCTCGGCCCCCTCGCGCGCCAGCGCCAGTGCGGAGCCGCGCCCCATGCCGGCGCTCCCGCCATTCACCAGCGCTTTGCGGCCTCTGATTCCCAAGTCCATCGCCAAACCCTCTCCGTTCCGGTGCAGCCATCCCGCCTCGCAGCGCATGCGTACACTGACGATTCTGCTGGCGGACATGCCTGTGCTGCCGGTGCATTACCTTGCGCGTGTGGGGAGAGGAAAGGAATGCCAGAATGAGCGAAATGCCGGTCTTCGAGGATATCCGCTACGACAGGCCTGCCGGGCGCGTTGCCCGGATCACGCTGGCCCGGCCGGACAAGCACAATGCGCAAAGCCTGCGCATGCTCTACGAGATCAACGATGCGCTCGATATCGCGATGGACGATGACGAGGTGAATGTCGTGATCGTGGCGGCAGACGGCAAGAACTTCTCCTCCGGCCACGATCTCGGCGACCGCGCACGGATCGGCGATTTGCGCCCGCCGGTGCTCGGCTTCGGCGGCTATCGTCACAAGGGCCCGCAAGGGCACATGTCGCGCGAGCAGGAAGTCTACCTCGGTTTTTGCTGGCGCTGGCGCAACCTGCCCAAGCCGATCATCGTGCAGGTTCAGGGCAAGGCCATAGCGGGCGGCCTCATGCTGATCTGGCCGTTCGATCTGATCATTGCCGCAGACGATACCGAGTTTTCCGATCCCGTTGTCGCCTTCGGCATGAACGGCCACGAATTCTTCGTCCACGCTTTCGAGCTTGGCCACCGCAAGGCCAAGCAGATGCTGTTCACCGGTGAACCCATCGGGGCGGCGGAAGCAAAGTCGCTCGGCATGGTGAACGAGGTCGTCCCGCGCGCCGAGCTTGAGAGCTTCACGCTGGCGATGGCCGAGAAAATCGCCTCCCGCCCGGCAATCGGGCTCAAGACCGCCAAGATGAGCGTCAACCAGTCGATGGATGCGATGGGTATGTGGAACGCGATCCAGTCAGCGTTCAATCTCCACCAGTTCGGCCACGCCAACAACTTCGCGATCTACGGCCAGCTCGTCGATCCCGAGGGGCTCGAGATCATCAAGCGCGAGGCAAGAGCGAGCCGGAAGGACTAGCGCCCGACTGCCGGGGACTAGCCCGCCTTGTCGTGCGGCATGGCCGAGCGGTGCTGCTCCACCCGGTAGACGCGCATGCGCGGCCTGTCGAACAGGCGCTCCTCGTCCTCGGTGATCTCGCGCCGGGTCTCGGGTTCTGCCAGCGCGCCAAAGCAGGCGGCCATCGCGGCTTCGTCGGCAAACTCGATTTCCATCGCCACGTCGAAGTCATGGTCGGCATCAGTGCCGTCCATCGGATGGAGATGCTTGCGCTCGTAGCGGATCGCCCAGGGGCCGAGGACTTTCTCGCCGATCCGGCGGTGGTGGGTCTCGTAATAGGCGATGAAATCGGCCTTGCTCATGTCAGGCCGGCGCTTGAGCAGGGTGAGAACGGTCACTGTCATGCGGGGCTTCCCCTTTGCGGCATACCGATTGCTGCGCATGGTTCTATCCGATCCCCGGCAGCGCTGCGGCTCACGAATAAACTAGGTGGAGGATGTGCAACGTTTGTTGCATATAGAGCCGGACCAACCCTTCGCGCACCGGGAGAGCATTGCGATGGACAGCACGGCCACCTTGGATTCCGCCGCACGCAGGACCCTTGTCCAGCACGCCGAGGCGCTGCTGGGGCACACGGCGGCGGGGACTTTTCCGCTGGCGGACGAGGTAATGCAGCTGGATCCCTCGCAATATACGTGCCCTGATCGCTTTGCGCGGGAGAAACGGCAGATCTTCCTGCGCGTGCCGCTGGTCCTCGCGGCCTCGTGCGAGATCCCGCAGGCCGGTGACTACAAGACGCTTGAAGTGGCGGGCATTCCGATCCTGCTGGTGCGCGATTCACAAGGGAAGGCCCATGCGCTGCTCAACAGCTGCACCCATCGCGGCGCGGCAGTCGCCAGCGCTTGCGGCACGGCGGCGCGGTTCACCTGCCCCTATCATGGCTGGACCTTCGCCCGCGACGGCGCGTTGCTCGGTGTCGCCAGCGCTGCCGATTTCGGTGCGGTGGACAAGGCCGCCTTGGCGATGAAGCGTTTCCCCGTTTCCGAGCGGTCTGGCCTCATCTGGGCGATCCTCGATCCGGCGAGCCCACATGATCCGGCGGACCTCCTCGTCGGGATCGACGCGCTGATTGCCGGGTTTGGCCTTGCCGGCTGGACACATGTCACCAGCAGTACGCTCCATGGCCCCAACTGGAAGCTCGCGTTCGATGCGCACCTCGAGTTCTACCATGTGCCCGTCCTTCACCGCGAGACGTTCGGGCCGGATCGCAGCAATCGTGCGTTCTATTTCAGCCAGGGCCCGCACCAGCGCGTGATTGCGCCGCAGGGCCGCCCCGGCACCACCGCGCGCGATGATCTCTACGCGCTGGGCCGGGTTCCCAAGTCCGGCGATCCGGTCGATCCGCTGCTGATGGGCGAGTGGATCCTGTTCCCCGGGGTCTCGATCAATACGTTCTACCCGAATGGGCACCGCGGCGTGCTGCTGTCGATCGTCGTTCCGGGCGCGGACGTGGGCACCTCGACCACGACGCAGATTTTCCTTGCCGAGCATGAGCCGGACGCGCCTACCCGCAAGGCGATGGAAGACCTCGCCGGCTTCCTCGCGCATGTGGTGGGCGACGAAGACTTGCCGACCTCGGCGTTCCAGCAGCAGGTGTTCGGCACCGGGCTGGTGGACGTGGTGCGCTTCGGGCGCAACGAGGGCGGGCTCCAGCACTTCCACCGCTGGCTCGATCGCCTGCTGGACGCGGGAGACGCCGAGCTTCCCGCACTGCTCGTCGCGCCATGCCCGCAGCATTAGACCACGCCGCGCGGCGCATCGCGCTTGCCGAAGTCGCGGCCGATCTGGTCGCGGCCGGCGGGGCCGAGGCGGCGACTGTGCGCGCAGTGGCGGCGGCAGCCGGTTTCAGCACCAAGGCCGTGACGCACTACTTCGCGGACAAGCGCGCGCTCATGCTGCTCACCTATCGCCACGCGGCGCTCAGTTCGCAGGCGCGCACCGATGCTTCGCAGCCCGAAGGCCGCGCCGACATCGCCGCCTTGCTCCACGCGCTGCTGCCGACCGATCCCAGGATCGAGCGGGACTGGCGGGTGTGGTTCTCGTTCTGGGGTCTCGCCATCGCGGACAGCGAATTCGCGGCCGAGCAGCGCCAGCGCATGCGCGAGTTCGTGCGCCGCATCGCCGACTGCTTGGCGCGCGATCCAGCCTTCGCGCAGCTTCCCGCCGATTCCTTGTCCGAGGCCGCGAGTGCCTTGTTCGCGGCGCTGGTCGGGATCGTGACGCAGGCAATCTTCGACCCTGAAAGCTGGCCGCTGGCAGCGCAGACGGCCGCGATCACTGCGGCGCTGGCGCGGGTTGCCGGCAAACCCGCCTGATCAGCTGATCTCGCCGACCGGTACTTGCACTGAAGCCAGAGCCAGCGGGGCCGTGCGGTGCGAAGCGATCAGCAGGCCGGTGCCACTGGCGTTCAGCCATGCCGCAAGAGCCGCAACGAGCGCTGCCTCGGTGGCGGCATCAAGGCCCTCGGTGGGCTCGTCGAGCAGCAGCCACGGGCGTCCTGCCAGCAGAGCTCTCGCTAGCGAAAGCCGCTTGCGCTCGCCGCCGGAAAGCACGCCGCCATCCTCGCCCAGCACGGTGTCGAGGCCCTGCGGCATCCGCGCGATCCGCTCCCACAGTTGCGCCGTGCGCAGGGCCTGCTCCATCGCCTGCGCGTCAATACCCGGCCTCGCGAGGCGCAAGTTATCCGCGACGGTTCCGGCGATCAGCATGGGCTCCTGCGGCGCCAGCGCATACTGCGACCGGATTGCCGCCGTCGGCAGTTGAGTAAGCGGTTTGCCGCCGATCGTGAGAACATGCGCCGGTTCGCGCAGACCCGCGAGCGCTTCGATGACGCGGGTCTTGCCCGATCCTGAAGGGCCGGTCAGTGCGATCCGGCTCCCCGGCGCAAACTCCGCAGAACCGAGGCCCAGGGCCAACGGTGCTTCCGTTTTGGGCGCTGCGTCTGCTTTCGGCAAAGGCAGGGCGAGCAGAACGCGCAGACGCTGCGTCCCTTCGGCGACGGCAGCTTCCCGCGTGCTCGAGCGGGCGATGGCCGCAATCCCTTCGATGCTTGCAGTGGCGGCGAGCACGGCAAGCGCGGTCAGCGGCGCGGTGGCGGTGCTGGCGAGCAGCGTTGCCGCCGCTGCAATCGCGCTGCCGAGGATCAGCAGGGCGTTGCTCGCGGCTTCGATCCGCGCCAGCTTGCGCTGCGCTTCGTCCAGCCGGTCTGCCTCTGTTGTCAGCAAGGCCGTGACGCGTTCGGCGAGCCCATAGGTGATGATTTCGCTGCGGGCGGCCGCGTAGTCCACCAGCATGCGCCTGAGTTCTGCGGTCGCTGCTGCCGCTTCGGCTGCCGGGGCGGCGCTGAGGCGCGGCGGGAGCAGGGCGAGCGCGGCAAGGAGTGCGGCCAGCACCGCCGCCAGCAAGAGCGCGGCCTGCCACCCGGCGAGCCCTACCGCGCCCAGCCCGATCAGCATCGTGGCAAAGGCCGCCGGGATGCCGGGCCGCCGCACGACAAGGTCTTCCAGCGCACCGATATCGCCGATCAGCCGCGCGCTGGCATCCCCGCTCGAGAGATCCGGTGCGGTGCGGCCATCGGCATGGGCGAGCCTTGCGAACAGGCTGCTGCGCAGGCCGGCGAGGGCATGGAGAGCGGCCTCGTGGCTCCACAGCCGCTCGCCATAGCGCGCTGCGGTCCGCACCACAGCGAGGCCCCGGATCGCGGCGCTGGGGATCAGGTAGTTGAAACCGGCGATAGCCGCGGCGCCGCTTGCGCCAGCGAGCGCGGCGGCGGTCAGGAACCAGCCTGAGAGCGCCAGGAGCACGAGCCCGCCTGCGCCCGCCGCCAGCGCGGCGGCAAAGCCGAGCGCGATGCGGCCCTTGACGCGCGGCGGCAGGGGAAGGGGAAAGCGCGCCCCGATCACAGCGCGATCACCTGATCGGCGAGCGCGGCGAGGCGCTCGTCATGCGTCGCGACGATCACCGCGCGCTGCCGTGCCTCGGCTACCAGCAGCGCGATGATCTGCTCTGCGCTGGCAGCATCGAGGTCGGCGGTCGGCTCGTCGGCGAGGAGCAGGGCGCGATCCGCAACCAGTGCGCGGGCAAGGCCCAGCCTGCGCCGCTCTCCCCCCGATAGCCATGCGCCGTGGTGGTCGATGGCCGTGGCAAGGCCCCCTTCACGCCGCCCGATCAGGGCATCGAGACCCACCTTTCCGGCGGCCTCGGCCACCTCCTCGCCCGTCGCATCGGGGCGGCCAAGTCGTAGATTGTCTTCGAGCGTCGTCGGCAGCAGCAAGGGCACTTGTCCCGCCCACGCAATCGCCTCGGCCGGTAGCGTGGCAAGGCTGCCCTTGCTGGGTTCAACTTGCCCGGCGATGGCGGCGAGCAGGCTGGTCTTGCCGCTGCCGGTCGGCCCCGTCACGCAGACGAGGCCGTGCGCGCCGAGTTCGAAGCTGATCGGCCCGATGCGATGCCCCGGCCAATCGACGATGACATCCCGCAGTGAGACCCTTTGCGATACGGCAGGGCGAGCGACTGGCTCCGGAACGTCTGCCAGCGCTTTCTCGGCAGCCTCGCCAAGCTGCTTCTCGTGATAGGCGGCGGCGAGGCGGCGCATCGGGAGGTAGAATTCCGGCGCGAGGACCAGCACGAAGAACGCCGCGCGGTAATCGAGATGTTCGGGCGGCGTGAACGGCAGGATGCCCAGCAGGCTGAACCCGCAATAGACCGCGACGAGCGCGACACTCAGCGCAGCGAAGAATTCGAGCACCGCGCTGGAGAGGAACGCGGCGCGCAGGACGGCGATGGTGCGCTCGGCGACATCCTGCGCCGCACTCCCTGCCTGACGGGCGATGCGCTCTTCCGCGGCGAAATGGCGGATGATCGGCAAGTGGCGGATGCGGTCGACGTAGAGCGCCGAGAGCGCGGTGATCGCGGCCATCTGCCGGTCAGCCGCCTGCCGGGCCGCACCGCCTGCCAGGATCATGCCGATCACGAACGGGATCAGGGTCAGGAACAGAATGAGCGCTGCGACCTTGCTCTGCAGCGCGACCACGAGCACGACGAGGATGGGGCCGAGCGTAGCGGCCTTGCGGACCGGATCGAACCGCGCGGCGCGGGCCTGTTCGGCAGCGACATGATCGATCCCGAGCGTTGCCGTGGCACCCAGTGCGGGGGCGGCAGGCCCGGCGATTCCCAGCAGGCGGGGGAAGAGCCCGGCGCGGCGCAGGCGGGCGAGGGCGCGTCCTTCGTCAAATCCGAGGACTTGCGCGCCATACTGGCTGGCAAGGCGCAGCAGGCCGCCAAGCACCATCAGCGCCGCTCCGGCGGCCATGCCAGGGCAGCCTTGCAGCTTTGCCTCCAGCGCGCTGGCCGCGCCCCAGGCGAACACCGCGGCACCTGCCACGTCCGACATCCAGGCCAGGCCTGCTGCTTTGTGTATCCTCATGATTCGGATTCGTTTATTGGAACGCCGGCGCCGCCGCGAGAGTCGGTTTCGCAAGTGCGCCCCGGCCAGGAAAGGGCACAAGCGATGGACATGGCAGTGGTGGAATTATCCCGGCTGCAGTTTGCATTGACCGCGCTGTACCATTTCCTGTTCGTGCCGCTCACGCTCGGCTTGTCGTTCATTCTGGTCATCATGGAAAGCGTCTATGTGATGACTGACCGCCCTATCTGGCGGGATATCACCCGTTTCTGGGGCAAGCTCTTCGGCATCAACTTCGTTCTGGGCGTGGCGACCGGCCTCACCATGGAGTTCGAGTTCGGCACCAACTGGTCCTATTACTCGCATTATGTGGGCGACATTTTCGGTGCGCCGCTCGCCATCGAGGGGCTCATGGCCTTCTTCCTCGAGGCGACATTCGTGGGGCTGATGTTCTTCGGCTGGGACAAGCTGACCGCGCGCCAGCACTTGTTCACCACGTTCATGGTGGCGCTGGGATCGAACTTCTCGGCATTGTGGATCCTGATCGCGAACGGCTGGATGCAGCACCCGGTGGGCGCGGCGTTTAATCCGCTGACGATGCGCATGGAAGTGACGAGCTTCTACGATGTGGTGTTCAATCCGGTGGCGCAGGCCAAGTTCGTCCACACCGTCAGCGCAGGCTACGTCGCGGCGAGCGTGTTCGTGCTGGGCGTTTCTGCATGGTACCTCCTCAAGGGGCGGCATCTGGAACTGGCCAAGCGCAGCTTTGCCGTCGCCGCCGCGTTCGGGCTGGCCTCTGCGCTCTCGGTCGTCGTGCTGGGGGACGAAAGCGGCTACACGCTGACCGACAACCAGAAGATGAAGCTCGCGGCGGTGGAGACCGAATGGCACACCGAGCCGGCGCCTGCGGGGATCGCGGTGTTCGGCCTGCCTTCGAGCACGGGGCGCGAGACGCTCTATGAGGTCAAGATCCCCTATGTTCTCGGCATCATCGGCACGCGCAGCCTGACGGGGCAGGTCGAGGGTATCTATCCGCTGGTGGCTCACGCGCGGGCGCGGATCGAGCATGGGCTGATCGCCTATGATGCGGTGGAGAAGCTGAAGGCGAACCCGAAGGACGTGGCCGCGCGGGCGCAGTTCGAAACCGCCAAGGACGATCTCGGCTATGCCCTGCTGCTCAAGCGCTTCGTGGCAGACCCGCGCAAGGCGGACGCGGCGGCGCTCGACAAGGCGGCATGGTCAACCGTTCCCAACGTGCCCGCGCTGTTCTGGATGTTCCGCGGCATGGCGGGGCTGGGCTTCCTGTTCATCGGCTTCTTCGGAACCGCGCTGGTTCTGGCCAATACGCGGCGCTTCGATGCCAAGTGGTTCCTGCGCGCGGCGGTGCTGATCATCCCCTTGCCCTGGCTTGCAATCGAGCTTGGCTGGCTTGTGGCCGAGATCGGCCGGCAGCCCTGGGCGGTTGACGGCGTGCTGCCGACGTTCCTTGGCGCATCGAGCCTGACCACAGGGCAGATCTGGACAACGATTGCCGGCTTCACCGTGCTCTACAGCGCGCTGGCGGTGATCGAGGTGCGGCTGATGCTGGCAGCGATCCGCAAGGGACCGGAAGGCTACATGCCGTGGCAGCCACGCCGCGATCCCGTGCCGCCGCCTGCCACGCCTACGCCGTTTCACAGCGTTCCGGCTGAGTGAAGGAGAGCCGCGATGGCGCTGCCACTTGATTACGAAACGCTCCGGCTGATCTGGTGGGTGCTGATCGGCGTGCTGCTGATCGGCTTTGCGCTGACAGATGGCTTCGACCTCGGCGCTATGGCGCTGCTGCCGTTTGTCGCGCGCAGCGATGTTGAGCGGCGTATGGTGATCAACACCGTGAGCGCGACCTGGGAAGGGAACCAGGTGTGGTTCATCCTCGGCGGCGGTGCCATCTTCGCGGCCTGGCCCTATGTCTATGCGGTCAGTTTTTCGGGCTTCTATCTGGCGATGTTCCTCGTCCTCGCCGCGCTGATCCTCAGGCCGGTGGGCTTCAAGTATCGTTCCAAGAAGCCCGATCCCGCATGGCGCAGCCGGTGGGACTGGGCGCTGTTTGCTGGCGGACTGGTGCCGGCGCTCGTCTTCGGCGTGGCGGTCGGCAACGTGCTGCTGGGCGCGCCATTCCGGCTCGATAGCGATCTGCGCGCTACTTATGAGGGGTCGCTGGCTGGCCTGTTCACGCCCTTCAGCATGCTGACCGGGCTGCTCTCGGTGGCGATGCTGGTGCTCCACGGCGCGGGCTGGCTGGCGATGAAGCTGGAACCGGGCCCGGTACAGCACCGCGCCCGGCAGTACGGCGCGATTGCGGCGGTGCTGGCGCTGGTGCTGTTCGCCGCAGGGGGCGCCTATGTTGCGTGGGGAGGCCCCGGTTTCCATATTGCCGATGCCGTGGATACCGGCGGCCCTTCCAATCCGCATCTTGTTCGCGCGGTTGCAGCACCCGGAGCTTGGCTCGATAACTACAGTGCGCATGCGTGGATGATGGTGGCACCGCTGCTCGGGCTGGCCGGGCCGCTCGTGGCGCTTGCCGGACTGCGGATGCGGCGCGATGCGCTGGCCTTTGCCGGATCGACCATCGCCGCTGCCGGGATCGTCGCGACCGTCGGCCTTTCGATGTTCCCCTTCATTCTGCCAAGCTCCATCGATCCGGCGTCCAGCCTCACGGTGTGGAACGCCTCGTCGAGCCACCTGACGCTGTTCATCATGCTGGTGGTGGTGCTCGTCTTCCTGCCGATCGTGCTGGCCTATACGAGCTGGGCCTACAAAGTGATGTTCGGCCGGGTCAGCGCCGAGGAAGTCCGTCTCAATCCCGACCTTTACTGAGAGAAGGCAAGCGCGATGTGGTATTTTTCGTGGATCCTCGGGCTGGGCCTTGCGGTGAGTGTCGCGATCCTCAACGGTATCTGGCATGAGTTCCATTCGGACCCGGCGAGCGACCGGACCGTGCACGACTGAAGAAGCTGGCGGGGCGAGGGAATGCAAAGGCGGATTGCCGTCATTTCGGCTGCGGCAAGCGGCATCGGGCTTGCCATTGCCGAAGCGCTCCTCGGTGACGGCTGGCGGGTCTATGCCGGCGATCAGGATGTGGCGGCGGTAGCAGCGCTCGGCGGCAGGCACGAGGGGCTCTCCGCCATGGTCTGTGATGTGAGCGATGCCGAATCCGTCGCACGCTTCTTTGCCTGTATCGAGAGCGATCTGGCGGCGCGGGACGAAGCGGGGATCGATCTCCTCGTCAACAACGCCGGGATTTCCGGACCGACCGCCCGGTTCGAGGAACAGCCCATCGACGCGTGGAACGCCACGATAGGCGTCAACCTCAACGGGACGTTCCTGATGACCCGCAGCGCGATCCCGCTGCTGCGCCGCCGTGCGCCCGGTTCGGCGATCATCTGCATGAGTTCCACGGCGGGCCTGTTCGGCTGCCCGCTCAGGGGCCCCTATGTCGCCAGCAAGTGGGCGCTCATCGGCGTGACCAAGACGCTGGCGATGGAGCTTGGGCCCGAGGGCATCCGCGTCAACGCGATCTGCCCCGGCAGTGTGGAAGGCCCGCGCATCGACCGGGTGATCGCGGCTGATGCGGCGGAGCGCGGGTTGACCGCGCAAGAGGTCGAGCGCGAGTACAAGCGCCAGACTTCGCTGCGCACCTTTGCGACAAAAGAGGACGTGGCGGCCATGGTGCAATACCTGATGTCGCCGGCAGGAGCGCGGATTTCCGGACAGGCGATCGCGATCGACGGCCATACCGAAAGCCTGTCCCTCGATATGGAGGCCTGATGCGCGCAGTCTGGTACGAAGAGACGGGGCCTGCTGCGCAGGTGCTGCACCTGGGCGAGGTGGAAATGCCGCAGCCCGGGCCGGGCGAAGTGCGCGTGCGGCTGCGGGCCTCGGGCATTAATCCGTCCGATGTGAAGTCGCGCGCCGGACTACGCGGGCCGATCGCCTTTGCGCGGGTGATCCCGCATTCCGATGGCGCGGGCGTGATCGATGCGGTGGGCGAAGGCGTTTCGTCTGCGCGGATCGGCACGCGGGTCTGGGTATGGAACGCAGCCTATCGGCGCCCCTTCGGTACCTGCGCTGAGCAGGTCTGCCTGCCCGAGCAGCAGGCCGTGCCGCTGCCTGCCGGGACGAGCTTCGAGGCAGGCGCCTGCCTTGGCATTCCGGCCTCAACGGCCTGCCATGCCGTGTTCGCCGATGGGGACGTGACGGGGCAGACCGTGCTGGTAACGGGCGGCGCGGGCGCTGTGGGCCACTATGCCATCCAGCTTGCGCGCTGGGGCGGCGCGCGGGTGATCACGACGGTGAGCGGTCCTGAAAAGGCGCGGGCCGCTGAAGCCGCAGGCGCACATGCCGTCATCAACTACCGCGACGGCGATGTTGCGGCGGCGATCCTCGCGGCCAATCAGGGCAAGCCGGTGGACCGCGTGGTCGAAGTGGAATTCGGCGGCAACCTGCCGATCACCAGTGCCGTGATCGGCGAGGGCGGTGTCATTGCGGCCTACGGTTCGATGGCAGATGCCGAACCGAAGCTGCCGTTCTATCCGTTCATGTTCCGCCACGTGACGCTGAGGATGCTCATCGTCTACCTGTTATCGGCGCGGGAGCGGGCGAACGTCATTGCGCGGCTCACTGCGGCGCTGGAGGAAGGCGCGCTTACCCACGCGATTGCAGCCACCTTCGATCTGGCAGACAGCGCGAAGGCGCACGAGGCGGTCGAATCCGGCCAGCTGATCGGGAATGCCGTCATCACGATTCCCTGACCCGGCATCTGACTTTCGCAATTGACGGATGGGCCGACAATCGCCCATCCCTTGCATATCCGCGCGCCGCGAACCGAAGCGCGCGAACAGGGGTGAGACAACATAATGGCGGCCGAAGAGCAGCAGTTCGAACAATTTGCCGGCCATCCCAAGGGGGTCTACTACCTCGCCTTCACCGAAATGTGGGAGCGCTTCTCGTTCTACGGGATGTCTGCGCTGCTGACGCTCTACATGGTGAAGGAGCTGCTGCCGCTCCATGCCGACAAGGTGCTCGGGCTCGCCGGACTGCGCCACGGGCTCAGTTTCAATGGTGCGATGAGCGACGTCGCCTTCGCCTCGATCATCTACGGGTGGTATGCGGGCCTCGTCTATTTCACGCCCATCATCGGCGGCTGGGTGGCGGACAGGTTGCTTGGTCCCAAGCGCACCGTGCTGATCGGTGTGCTGCTGATGGCCGCCGGGCACGCGGCGATGTCGCTCTATTCGACGTTCGTCATCGCGCTGCTGCTGCTGATCCTGGGGTCCGGCTTCCTCAAGGGCAACATTTCCGCTCAAGTCGGCACGCTGTACCCGCGTGAGGATGAATCGCGCCGCTCGCAGGGCTACACGATCTTCGCGACGGGCATCAACATCGGTGCGGCAAGCGGCCCGGTGGTGACCGGACTCGTGGCTGCGATCTGGGGCTTTCACGCAGGGTTTGCCGTGGCGGCAGTGCTGATGCTGGTGGCCATGGTTGGCTACATCATGGGCCAGCGCCATCTGCCCGATTTCAAGCCGGTGGCCACTGCGCGCGAGAAAGCTCCGCCGCTCACCGCTGCGGAGCGCCGCCGTGTGGCAGTGCTGATCTTCGTCATTGCGCTGACGTTCCCGGCCGAGATCACCTATCCGATGGTCTGGAGCATCGGCATCCTGTGGGTCGATCAGTGGGTCAATCTGGTGACGCCGCTGGGCACGGTGCCTTCGAGCTGGTTCGCAGGCATGGACTCGTTCGGCTCGATCCTCGCCGCACCGATTCTCGTCGCGCTGTGGAGCTGGCAGGCAAAGCGCGCGCAGGAACCGGCCAACGTCACAAAACAGGGCATCGGCACGGCGATCGTGTCTTTTGCGGCGCTGCTGTTTGCTTTCTCCAACCTCGGCGTGACCGAGCCGCACAGTGTCGGCGCGATCTGGGCCATCGCGGGCTGGCTGATCATGGGGCTGGGCTGGATGTACTACTGGCCGACGACCATGGCGATTGTCAGCAAGGCTGCGCCGCCGCGTGTTGCCTCGACCCTGATGGGCGTCGCGTTCCTCTCACCCTTCGCCGCCCATGTCACGGCGGGCTGGGTCGGCAGCAACTTCGATGCGATGAGCCCCTCGGCCTTCTGGACCATGGATGCGGCCATCGGTGCGGTCGGTGCGGCGGTGATCCTGCTGCTGCGCAAGCCGCTGATCCGCGAGCTGGACGGCGCGCCGGAGCCCAAGCGCTGATGTCAGATACCTTAATGGATGCGGCTGAATGGAAAGCGCGCGTGGACCTTGCCGCCGCGCACCGACTGGCGGTCCATTTCGGGTATCACGAGGGCATCGACAACCACTTCACGTTGCTCCTGCCGGGCCATGCCGACCGGTTCCTGCTCGCGCCGTTCGGGCTCCATTGGTCTGAAATCCGCGCCTCCGATTTTCTCGTTGTCGATTTTGCGGGGAACAAGCTCGCGGGCACGGGGCCGGTTGAGGACACCGCGTTCCACATCCACGCGCCGCTCCATGCGGCCCGGCCTGATGTGCGCTGCGTGATGCACACGCACATGCCCTACGGAACGGCGCTGAGTATGCTGGACGAGCCTGAACTGCTGATGGCAAGCCAGAACGCCATCGGCTTTTCCGGGCTCGTCGCGCTGTGCGACTACGAGGGGCTGGCGCTCGATAGCGGTGAGGGTCGGCGTATGGCCGCGGCGCTCGGGGACAAGGCGGTGCTGCTGCTGCGCAACCACGGCGTAGTGACGACCGGCGCAAGTGTCGCGGAGGCCTTCAACACGCTCTACTTCTTCGAGCGCGCCGCGATGACGCAGATCCTGGCGCAGTCGAGCGGGCAGAAGGTGCGGCTGGTTGGTGAACCCGCATTGAGCCGCACGGTGGAGCAGTACACAACCTCGGCCAAGGTCGAGGGGCTGGACCGCATCGATCTGCACTTCGCGGCGCTGAGGCGCATGCTGGACCGGCAAGGCTCCGACTATGCACAGTGAGACCGGCGGGCTGCGCACCACTGCGCCGCTCGTGCTGGTCGGCCTCATGGCGACGAGCCTGTTCATAAACTACATCGATCGCGGCAATCTTGCGACCGGCGCGACCCAGATCCGTGCAGACCTGAACCTCAGCGCCACCGCCTATGGCGCGCTCGCGGCAGGTTTCTACTTTGCCTATGCCTTCTGCCAGCTGCCTGCAGGCGCGCTGTCTGACCGGCTTGGCGGCAAGCTTGTGCTGGCGGTCGGGGCGACCCTGTGGTCCGTCTCAACGCTGCTCACAGGCTTCGTGCAGGGCTTCCTCGGCCTCTTCGTGCTGCGCCTGATGCTGGGCATGGGCGAAAGCGTTGCCTTCACCACGACCTCGAAGATCATCGCCAGCAATGTGCCGAAGTCGCAGATGGGGCTGGCGAACGGACTGATCGGCTTCGGCTACCTCGTCGGCCCCGCCGCAGGCACGCTGATCGGCGGCATGCTGATGGCGCACTGGGGCTGGCGCGCGACCTTCATGCTGTTCGGCATGCTCTCGCTGCTGTGGCTGCTGCCGTGGAGCCGGGTCCGGATCAGCGAGCCAGTGGCAGTGACAGCGGATGAGCCGGCTGTCACGCTGCGTCAGATCCTCTCGAAGCGCGCCTTGTGGGGGGCTTCGCTGGGGCACTTCGCGGGCAACTGGAACTGGTACTTCATCCTCGGCTATCTGCCAATGTACCTCGAAATGCAGCGCGGCTTCTCGAAGGAGCACATGGCGACGGTCGTCTCCAGCGCTTACCTCGTGAACGCGCTGGCGGCCCTGTTCGCGGGCTGGGCCATCGACAAGGCGATTGCGCGCGGCTGGTCGCCCTCGCTCGCGCTGAAGGGCCCGCTGGCGCTGGCGCATGTGGCGGGTCTGGTGTGCATGCTGGCGATGCCTTCGATGCCCATCGGCTGGTGCATCGCGCTGCTGTTTGTCTACGAGATCGCGCTGGGCCTTTCGTGCCCTGCCTACTTCATCATCCCGCAGATCATGGCCGGGCCATCGGCCGCCGCGCGCTGGGTGGGCATGCAGAACATGATGGGCAACATGCCGGGGATTATCGGCGTGTTTTTCGCCGGCGTGCTGATCGATGCCGGAGGCGGCTCCTATGGCACTGCGTTCCTGCTCGCGGGGCTGGTCAACGTGCTGGGTCTGATCGGCTGGCTGGGGATTCTGCCAAAAGTCGCGCCGGTGGATTGGGACGCGGCCTAGCGCCCCTTCCATTCCGGCGCGCGCCCTTCGGCAAAGGCGCGAGGGCCTTCGAGCGCATCATCGGATCGGAGCATGGCCTGATAGGACGGGATCGCGCCGCTGCGCATGTGCTTGTAGCCCGCTTCAACCTCGAGCGCTTCGGTCTCGCGCAGGATATCGCGCGCGGCGGTGATCGCGAGGGGCGCGGACTTGGCGATGGTGGCGGCAAGCTCCAGCGCAGCGGCGAGCAGGTCCTCGCCCGGCACCACGCGGTTGACGAGGTTGAGCGCCAGAGCCTCGGCTGCATCCATGCGCCGCCCGGTGAGGATCATTTCGCGGGCAAGGCGGGCGGGAATGGCCTTGGGCAGGCGCAGCAGGCCCCCGGAATCGGGCAGCATGCCGAGCTGGGCTTCCGGCAGCCAGAACTTCGCGGCGTCGCTTGCGACGATAAGGTCTGCCGCGAGCGCCAGTTCGAACCCGCCGCCGACGGCGAGGCCGTTGACCGCCGCGATGACCGGTTTGGTGAGGCTGAAGTACTCGGTCAGCCCGGCAAATCCGCCGGGGCCGTGATCTGCATCGACCGCCTCGCCATCGTTGGCCGCACCAAGATCCCACCCCGCAGAGAAGAAGCGGCCAGTGCCGGTGATGATCCCTACGCGCAGGGCAGGGTCATCGTTCAGCGTCTTGAACGCGGCATAGAGTTCGAGGCTGGTTGCGACATCGATGGCATTGGCCTTGGGCCGGTCCAGCGTGATGACGAGAATGCCATTCCGGGTATCGAGCTTCACGGCGCTCATGCTTGCGGTTCCCTTATGCGGATCAGCGCGTCCACCGCCATGGTGCCGGTGGGGAGCGCGAGCAGCGGATTGACGTCCATTTCCTCGAGCCGGTCAGCATGGGCCACGGCCCAATCGGCAATCCTTGCGATGGCATCGACGAGCGCGGTCATGTCACAGCCCGGCTTTCCGCGATAGCCGGCGAGAACTTTGTGGAGCGGCAGGCGGGCAAGCGCGGCGGCGATGTCCCCGCGGCTGGCAGGGAGCAGGACTTGCTCGGTCTGGCGCAGCAGCTCGACGAAAATGCCGCCTGCGCCGAGCGTGAGGAACAAGCCGAATTGCGGATCGCGGCCGACGCCGACGATGAGTTCGGCCACCGCGCCGCCGACCATTTCCTCGATCAGGAACGTCTCGGACAGACGGCTCATGTTCATTGCCGCGCCAAGCAGCGCCTCGCGGTTGGCGAGGTTAAGGGCGACCCCGCCAACTTCAGTCTTATGCGCAAGGTCGGAGCCTACGGCCTTGAGTACCAAGGGAAACGGTGCGGGGAGCGGAGTGGCCGGGTCTTCCAGTTCGGCAAGGCTGAGAACCTTGCCGCGCGCGATGGGAACGCCTGCTGCGGCCAGCGCGGCCTTGCTGCGCACTTCGTCCCAGGTGATCGGGTCTCCGGGCAACAGGGCTGGCATTTCCAGCAGAGCGGGTGGAACCGGTTTGCCCCAAGCCTCGCCGATGCTCGCCGCGGCGGCGATGGCGCGAAGGGCTTCACCAAGACCGGCGGCAGGGACGATCCGTTCCGCCAACAGGGCGGTCGCAACGGCCTCGGGCATCGTTTCTGCAAGCGAGCTGACCACCATGCGCACGGTGCCCTTGGCGGCAGGATGGGCCCGCACTGCATCGCGATAGGCAGCGAGCGTCACATCCCAATCGGCGGCAGAGCAGCGATCGGCGCGGGGTAAATCGAGAATGAGCAGCGAGGCTTCGAAATCAGCCCCGAGCATCGCGCCGAAGCACGCGGTCGTCGCGGCAAGATCACCCCAGATATAGGTGTGGTAATCGAGCGGGTTGGCGACATGGACGCGCGGGCCGAGGACGTCCTCCAGCGAGGCCTGCGTCGCGGCGGGGAAGTCCGGCGTTTCGAGGCCGGCTGCTTCGGCCAGATCGGCGGTGAGTGAGGCTTCGCCGCCCGAGCAACTGGCGCTGCTGATCCGCCGCCCGCGCAAGGGGCCTGCCACATGCAGCAGTTTCAGCGTTTCGAGGAACGTCGCGGGATCATGCGCGCGGGCCACGCCGTAGCGCGCGAACAGCGCATCGCAGAGCGCGTCTGCACCCGCGAGCGAACTGGTATGCGACATAGTGAGCGCAGCGCCTTTGGCCGAAGCACCGGTCTTCAGGGCGACGAGTGGGACGCCCGCCGCCCGCGCGGCGAGGCAAGCCTCGGAGAAACGCGCGACCGAGCCGAGGCCTTCGAGGTGAAGGCCGATGGCGCTGACGCGTTCGTCCGCGATCAGGGCTTCGATGAGGTCCGCCGGAGTGACATCGGCGCAGTTACCCACCGAGATGACATAGCCGATGGGGAGCCCGCGCGCCTGCATGGTGAGATTGAGCGCAAGGTTGCCGCTCTGACTGACGATGGCGACGCCTTTTCCGCTGTCGATGGGGAGGCAGCCGTGCTGGTCGGGCCACAGAGCAACACGGTCGAACAGGTTGAGCATGCCGTAGCAATTGGGGCCGACGAGCGGGACGCCCTTGGCGGCCTCCAGCAGGGCGGTCTGCCGGACCTGTCCTTCCGCGCCGGCTTCGGCGAAATCGGCGGCGTAGCAGATCGCGCCGCCGGTCCCTTGCAGTTCGCCGGCGAGCGCAATGGTTGCCGGTGCGGGCGCCGCGACGAACACGGCATCGGGTGCAGCGGGCAGCGAGGCCATATCAGGGAAGCAAGGCAGCCCGCCCATTTCCGCGCGCTTCGGGTTCACCGGCCAGATTGGTCCGGCAAAGCCCAGCGCGCGGCACTGGCGGACGGCTTCCTCCGCCGCCTTGCCGCCGACGAGCGCCAGACTGCGCGGGCGCAGCAGGCGGGTGAGCCGCCCGCCTTCAAGCTGCCGGGACGTCATGCCTCCAGCGGACGCAGCAGCGCGCGGCTGATGATGTGGCGCTGGATTTCGCTGGTGCCGTCCCAGATCCGCTCGACCCGGGCATCACGCCAGAAGCGTTCGATGGGCAGTTCGTCCATCAGGCCCATGCCGCCGAAAATCTGGAGCGCGTTGTCCGTCACGCGGGCAAGTGCTTCTGAGGCGAACAGCTTGGCCATGGCAGCGTCGGTATCGGTCATCGTGCCCTGATCGTCCTTCCACGCGGCGCGGAAGGTGAGGAGTTCGGCGGCTTCCAGTTCGGTCTTCATATCCGCCAGCTTGAAGCCGGTGCCCTGGAACTTGCCGATGGACTGGCCGAACTGCTTGCGCGTGGCGGCCCACTGCGTCGCCATTTCCAGTACGCGCTGGCCGCGCCCGACCGAAGTGGTGGCGACCTGCAAGCGGGTCGAGCCGAGCCACTGGCCCATGAGTTCAAAGCCCTTGTCGAGTTCGCCGAGGAGGGCCGAGGCGGGGACGCGGCAATCCTCGAAGATCAGCTCGCACTGGTGGTAGCCGCGGTGCGAGACGCATTTCGGCCCGCGGCGCCGGGTGAGGCCGGGGGTGCCGAAATCGACGAGGAAGCAGCTGATTGTCTTCTTGCCGCCAGCTTCACCCGTGGCGGCGCAGAGGATCACGAAATCGGCTACATCGGCGTGGCTGATGAAATGCTTCGATCCGTTGATGACGAAATCATCGCCGTCCCGCCGCGCGAAAGTGCGCATCGAGCGGACATCCGATCCCGCATCGGGCTCGGTCATGGCGAGGCAATCGTGACGCTCGCCCCGGATCGTGGGGAGGAGATAGTCCTCGATCTGGGTGCCGGTGCAGCCGCGCAGGATATTGCTGGGGCGCGCGATCATCATCTGCAGGCCGTAGCTGGCGCGGCCCAGTTCGCGCTCCATCAGCGTGGTGTCGAACGTGCCGAGGCCGCCGCCGCCGAGTTCCGCTGGCATATTGACCGCGTAAAGGCCGAGTTCCTTGGATTTGCGGCGGATTTCCTCGGCGAGATCGGTCGGCACGTTGTCGGTGTCTTCGACCAGCTTCTCGTGCGGATAGAGTTCGGTCTCGACAAAGCGGCGGACCGTTTCGACCAGCATCTGCTGTTCGGAAGAAAGTTCGAAATGCATTACTTCTTGTCCCGTCTGATTCCGATGGAGCGGCCAGCCTGAGCGGGGCGTTCGAGCCCCGCATGGGCGGCGAGAACGGCATGCACGCGTGCGTGAAGCTCGGGCGGCATGGGTGCGGATCTGCCTTCCGTCATGTCGACATGCACCAGCATCTGTTCACCCGTGGCGAGAAGTTCGCCCGTCTCGCCGTGGTGCATGGTGTGGAAGATGTGCAGGCGCTTGTCGTCCGCGTCGATCAACTGAAGCGCGAGATCGAGCGGATCGCCGAGGTGCGCTTCGGCGAGGTTGAAGATCATCGTCTGCACGGTGAACAGCGAGTGGCCGCTTGCGCGGTAGGCCTCGTCGATGCCGATCTTGCGGAAGAAGGCGTCCGACTGGTCCCCGAAGGCGAGGAGGTAGCAGGATTCGCTCATGTGCCCGTTGTAATCGACCCACTCGCGCGGGACGGTCGGGCGGATCAGGCGCAGCGGGGCAGGGATCGCCTCGCCGGGCTGGAACGGGTCCGCAGCCACGCCTTCCAGCGGTGTGGTGAGGCCATGGGGCTCAGTGTCCGGCGACATGATCGGGCTCCTTTCCGGCCGCCACCCAGGCGCAGACGCCAAGTGTGGTGCCCTTGGGCAGATGAAGGGGATCGAGCACGCCGGGGATGAGCTGCGCGCGTCCGTTCCGGCAGACCAGCATCTCCGCGCCGTGCCCTGCGACATCAAGCAGCACCTGATCCCAGTGGCGATACTGCACATCGTGGCCTTCGCCCGGATAGCGGCGGAAGGTGACCTTGCCGGCGACCTTGCTGGCCCAGAATTCGCCTTGCGCGGGCGGGACGAGCTTGTCGGCCTCGCCGTAGGTGAAGAAGGCGGGGGCAGGGAATGCCGCGACCGCCGCGGGGGCATTGCAGAAGCTGCGATACTCGCGGACGACGCCGCGGGAATCGCCGTGCTGGCCGGCGATGAAATAGGCATGCGCGCCTTCGTCGGCGGCGCGGTCGGCAAAGCCGGTGACCTTGCTGGCAACACCCTCGGACGGCATCGCCCAGAATTCGCGTGGGGCACCCACCTGCTTTGCCAGCATGGCTTCAAGCGCGGGGGGCTCTGCCGTGCAAACGGCGCTTCCCGCAGGAGCCTGCGCGATGGCGGCGAGCATGTGCCATGAGGTTATGCGCTGCGGCATTGCGGCGGCGATGTGGCCAGCAAAAGCTCCGCCGCCGGAGATGGCGACGAGGGCGAACCTCGCGATCTTCAGGTGGTTCAGAACCTGCCCGACCTCGCTGGTGTAGTCGGCAAAGGTCCAGTTCGGATCGTAGGCGGTGTCGCCCAGGCCATTGCGCTCCACCGAGATGATCCTGACATGCAGGCGGCGGCGCAGGGTATCGAGGAAGGCGACGAGTTCGGGGGCGCGGGCGCTGGTGCCAACGCCGCCGACGAAGAGCATGGGGCGCCAGCCAGTCTCCCCGGTATCGGTATAGTGGACGGTGCGGCCCTCGCTGGTGACGAGGCTGCGAACGGGGGTGCCGATCGAATCGAAATGGCCCGGAAAGTCGATCGGTTGCGCACTGGCGGGGGCCGCTACGAGGGCTCCCAGTGCGAGAAGCCAGCGCATCATCGCACCGGCTCTGTTTCGAGATTGCGGTCGAGCGCCGGTATTTGCGCCAGTTCGGCAGCGAGATCCAGATTGCGGCACAGCAGCAGATAGATCGCCGCCGAGACCGGTAGCCCGACCAGCATCGAGATGTCCGCCCCGCCAAGGCTCTGTGCAACGGGGCCGACATAGAGCTCGGTCTTGAAGAAGGGGATCATTGCGGTGAAGCCGATGGCATAGGCGGTCAGCCCGCGCCAGTTCCAGCGGCCATAGATGCCGTCCGCCATGAACATCGCTCGGATCGAATAACGACCTTTGCGCACGAAGAAGAAGTCCGCGAGGTTGATCGCAGTCCACGGCGTGAAGAGGTAGACGAGCACTCCCAGAAACGCCTCGAACTGGTGGAGCACGTTGCCGCCCATGCCCAGCGAGAGTGACAGTGAGGCGATCAGGCAGACGATCAGTGCGGCCAGCCGTGCCGGGGCGCCGAGCGGGATGGGCCGGATGCTGTCGATCACGCTCAACAGGGTTAGGGAGGAGCCGTAGAGATTGAGCGAGGTGATCGTGATGAGGCCGAAGAAGCTGCTCGCCAGCATGAACAGGCCAAATCCGCCGAACATGGCATCTGCGCTGCGGCGCAGGGCGACGACGATATCGGGATCGGTGAAGGTCGCGCCGGCGAAGGCCCCCACCAGCATCATCCAGGTTCCGCCGATGAAGGCACCGCAGAAGGTCCAGAGGAACGCCGACTTGATCCCCACTTCGCGCGGCAGGTAGCGCGAGTAGTCCGAAACGTAGATCGACCAGCTGAGCTGGTAGCCGGCGGACGCGAAGAACTGGACAAGGAACAGGGTGCGGTTGAATTCGCCAGGCTTGAGCAAGGCGGCGAGATCGAACGCGGTAAAGAAGCCCAGGGTGTAGACCGCGAGCGCCGCCAGCATGATATAGGCGAGCACGCGCTGGGTGCTGTGGATGACATCATAACCGATACCCGCCACCAAAGCGGCGACGAGCCCGAAGCCGATGATCGCGGGCACCTCGGGCAGGCCGACAAGCTCGTGGAGTGTGCTGGCCGCAAGCGACTGGTTGAGCGCGTTGAAGCCGATGTAGGTGAACAGCGCCACGATCCACACCAGCAGCGCGCCGATATAGCCGAACTGCGGGCGCGACTGGATCATCTGCGGCAGGCCCAGATGCGGCCCCTGCGTGCAGTGAAGCGCCATCAGAACGGTACCGAAAGCGCAGCCGCCGATGACCGCAAGGCTCGACCAGAACAGGTCCAGCCCGCCGACCACGCTGATCGCGCCCGTCGCCAGCGTGGCGAGGTGGGCATCGCCCATGAACCACACCGGCCAGAGATGGTGCACCTTGCCGCGCCGTTCGGCGAGGGGAATGTAGTCAATCGAGCGGCTTTCGACCAAGGCCATGCGGTATGCGATCCCCCCTTTTTACCGGCAGCGCGCCTGCTGCTAGCCAGGCATCCTGATCTGGCGCCCCATGCCCTCGGGCGGCGGCAATGCGGCCTGCGCTGCAACCAGCGCTTGCGCGGCCTGCTGCATGGCATCGGGTGCGGGGACCGACTTTTCGGCGGCCGCGTTGACATGGACGAGCATGTGTTCGGCTGTCGCGATCACCACGGCTTCCGGGCCGCGGACCATTTCATGGAACAGGTGCAGCCGCTTGCCGTCGGCAGCGATCACACGGGTGCGCACCTCTACTGTGTCGCCCAGTCGGGCCTGCCCAAGGTGGCGGATATGCGTTTCGACGGTGTACCATGAATGGCCTGCCGCGACGTAATCGGCACCCGCACCGATGGCGCCGAGGACGACGTCCGTCGCGTCTCCGAACAGCTTGAGGTAGCAGTATTCGGTGAGATGCTCGTTGTAGTCGATCCACTCGGGCTGGACCGGCGTGGCGATGGTGAGCATCCGCCCGTCATCGCGGATCGAGCCGATTGTCGGGCCGCTATCCTTGCCGGCCGCCACCAGTCGGGCCCGGTGCGCGCGGGCGACCTGGCCCGAGGCGAAATCATTGCGTTCAAGCGCGTGGGTGAGGTCGACAAGGCAATCGTCGCGCAGCTTCTCATAAGTGCGCAGGTCGATCCCGCCGGCCTGCTCATCGGATTGGCGGGCGATGGTGTCGATGAGCTCATCGGTCAGCTTGGGGCCGATGAGCTTCGTCCATGGCCATTCCATCGAGGGACCGAACTGGTGGAGGAAATGGCGCATGCCCTCTTCGCCGCCCGCGAGGCGGTAGACGAGGAAGGTGCCCATGAACGACCAGCGCATGCCCGCACCGAAACGGACGGCATCGTCGATCTCGGAAGCCGTCGCGATCCCGTCGTTGATCAGCCACAGCGCCTCACGCCACACAGCTTCGAGCAGGCGGTCGGCAATGAAACCGTCGATTTCCTTGCGGACGTGGAGCACCTTCATGCCGATCCGCGTGTAGACGGCGGCGGCGATGTCCTTGGTCTGCTGGCTGGTCTGGTCGCCGCCGCAGATCTCGACGAGCGGGAGGAGATAGACCGGATTGAACGGGTGGCCGACAACGAGCCGGTCAGGCCGCGCCATGCCGGATTGGAGCTTGGTGGGAAGCAGGCCGGACGTGGAGGAGCCGATGACTGCATGGGCAGGCATGGCCGCGTCCATCTCGGCGAGCAGGCGGATCTTGAGGTCTTCGCGCTCGGGCAGGCTTTCCTGAATGAAATCAGCCTCTCGCACTGCGTCTTGCAGGCTGGCTGCGAAGGTGATGCTGCCTTCCGGCGGTAGCGCGTTGCCGAACAGGCGCGCCAGTGCGCGGCGGGCATTGGCGATGACGGCAGCGGTCTTGCGCTCGATCTCGGGGTCGGGATCGTAGATCGAAACGTCGATCCCGTTGAGCACGAAACGGGCAGCCCAGCCAGCGCCGATCACGCCGCCGCCGACAATGCCGACCTTGCGAATTTCAGGGGTCATGGTCTGTCTTTCAGCGCTTGGTCAGCTTGAGCTTGGTACGCACTTCGGCGGGTGTCAGGATGCGCGCGCCCATGCCCGTCAGGATCTGCACCGCGCGTTCGGTGAGCTGGCCATTGGTGGCAAGCTGGCCGCGCCCGATATAGAGATTGTCTTCCAGCCCGACCCGCACATTGCCCCCGGCCAGCGCAGCCATGGCGACGAACGGCAACTGGTTGCGGCCAATCGAGAAGCCGCTGAACACGGCGCCCGGCGGCAGCTGGTGGACCATTGCCATTGTGGTCAGAGGATCGTCCGGTGCGCCATAGGGAATGCCCATGCACAGCTGGATCATCACCGGATCATCAAGCAGCCCGTCGCGGATCATTTCCTTCACGAACACGAGGTGGCCGGTATCGAACACTTCAAGCTCGGGCCGCACGCCAAGGCGCTGCACTTCGGCGGCCATTGTGCGCAGCATGCCGGGCGTGTTGGTCATCACGTAATCGGCTTCGGCGAAGTTCATCGTGCCGCAATCGAGTGTGCAGATTTCGGGCAGCAATTCCTGCACGTGGAGCAGGCGCTCCATCGGGCCGACCATGTCGGTGCCGGCGGGATCGAGCGGGAAGGGATTCTCGCCCGGGCCGAACACGATATCGCCGCCCATGCCGGCCGTGAGGTTGATGATGACGTCGGTATCGCTCGCGCGGATGCGCTCGACGACCTCGCGGTAGAGCGCGACATCGCGGCTGCCCTTGCCGGTTTCGGGATCGCGGACGTGGATGTGGGCGATGGCAGCGCCGGCCTTCGCAGCCTCGATCGCGGCGTCGGCGATCTGTGCGGGAGTGATGGGCAGGCCCGGATGCTTGTCAGCGGTATTGCCCGAGCCGGTGACGGCGCAGGTGATGAAGGTTTCGAAATTCATTTAGGGTCCCTCTTCCATCCCTCGCCACAACTTTAGAGGCGGCGCGGCGGAATGGAATGCCGAATTACTGATGGAGCCAATCAGCTGGACTAATGGTCGTGCCGCCTCAGTTACCGCGATACGTGGAGTAGCCGAAGGGGCTGACCGCCACCGGCACGTGATAATGCGCGCCAGCGTCGGTCACGCTGAAGGTGATGACGATCTCCGGAAAGAACGGCGCGGCGGGGCCGTCGGCATAGCGGGTCATGTCGAACTGGAGCCGGTAGGTGCCGGGCACGAAGTTTTCGCCCGGACCGAAGCTGCGGACGCGGCCATTGGCATCGGTGCTCGCTTCGGCGACCTTGGCCCAGGTCCCTGCGGCATCTTTCCGCGCCAGCGTGACGGGCACGCCCGCGCCTCCGGTGCCGCGCGCCAGATCAAGGATATGCGTGGAGATGTCCGCGGCTGCGGCGGGAGCGGCGCCCAGCGTCATCGCGGCGAGCATGAACGGCTTTATCAGGTTCATCGGTTATCCTGTCTCAGATCCGCAGCATGCGGGCCATGGCGCCGAGCAGGTCGCGGGTGAAGGCTCTTGCCGTGGTGGCCTCGGCAATCGCGTTGAAGGCGTGGATTGCGCCCGGATAGGAGTGCAGTTCCACCGGGACGCCTGCCTTTACCAGTCGCAGCGCGTAGTCGAGATCCTCATCGAGGAACAGATCGAGGCTGCCGGTGCCGATCCATGTTGGCGGCAGGCCGGAGAGGTCTTCGGCGAGGGCGGGAGAGAACCAGCCCTTGCGGTCATCGTCCGCCGCATAGTCGCCCTGCAGGCATTCCCAGCCGAACCGGTTGTGGAGCCGCGTCCACACGAATTCGCCGGTGATCGGGTTGCCATAGGGGCAATCGGGGCTGCCGGTGCGGTGATCAAGCATCGGGTAGGTGAGGAACTGCGCTGCAAGTGCCGGACCGCCAAGATCGCGCGCCATGAGCGCGGTCGCTGCGGCGAGCCCTCCGCCCGCGCTTTCGCCGGTTATGCCGATGCGCGAGGCATCGACGCCAAGTTCGTCAGCATTTGCGGCGAGCCACTTGAGCGCGGCGTAGCAATCGTTCTGCGGCGCGGGGAACGGGTGATCGGGCGCCAGACGATATTCGACGGAGGCGACCGGAATGCCGAGCGCAGCCGCCATGCCCGAAGGCGCCTGCTGCATCGAACGCGCCGAGCCGATGACCATGCCGCCGCCGTGGATATGGAGCAGGGCGGCGCGGCCTGATGTGCCGGGGGCCGGATCGTACCAGTAGACCTCGAGCGGGCCGCCATCGCCCTCGATCACCTTGATTTCGGGGGCGATCGGGGGCGCACCGACGAAGGCGAAGCGGTTTTCGGATTCGGCGCGGATCGCCGGGAGGGTCTCGCGGGTAAAGGCGTTATCCGGCAGGAGATCGATCAGCGGCAGGAAATCCGGATCGACGAGATGGCGGGTGGTCATCGGGGCATCCTCTTTTGCTCTTGCCTCTACATTGCGGGCCGGGTGCCGCACGGCAAGGGGCTTTGTTGCCATGCGTTTCGCACCGCGAGCAGCGAGGCTGGCGCCGGTTGTGTTTGGCGCTGCGGGGGGGCAGAACCCCATTACAAAGACACGGGAGAGACCATGACGACCGTCCGCGAGGCGACTTTCGCCCTGCTTGAAGCCTATGGGATGACGACGGTGTTCGGTAACCCGGGTTCGACCGAGCTGCCGATGTTCCGCGATTTCCCGGAGCATTTCCGCTATGTGCTGGGCTTGCAGGAATCCGTCGTGCTGGCGATGGCCGATGGCTACGCACAGGCGACCCGCAATGCGGCTCTGGTCAATCTGCACAGCTCTGCGGGGACAGGCCACGCGCTCGGCAATCTGTTTACCGCCTACAAGAACCAGACGCCGCTGGTTGTGACTGCGGGGCAGCAGGCGCGCTCTATCTTGCCGTACGAGCCGTTTCTGTTCGCCCAGCAAGCGACCGAGTTTCCGCAGCCGTTCGTGAAGTGGGCGTGCGAGCCGGCGCGGGCGGAGGACGTGCCAGCCGCCATTGCGCGCGCCTATCACGTGGCGATGGAGCCGCCGTGGGGGCCGACGTTCGTTTCCGTGCCGATCGACGATTGGGACCGGGAGTGCGATCCCGTCTCCGCGCGGCGGATGTTCGCGCGCAACCCGGGCGATCCGGCTGCGCTGGGAGAAGCGGCCGCAGCCTTGGCCAAGGCTCGAAATCCGGTCTTTGTGGTTGGCGCCGGAGTAGGCCGGGACGGGGCGTGGGATCAGGTGATCGCGCTCGCCGAACGGCATCAGGCGGGCGTGTGGGTCGCGCCGCTATCCTCGCAGTGCAGCTTTCCGGAGAACCATCCGCTGTTCCGCGGCTTCCTGACGGCTGGGCGCGAGGCGATTGTGGAGAGCCTTGGCGGGCATGATCTGATCCTCGTGCTGGGCGGGCCGATGTCGCTCTATCATGTGGAAGGCTTCGGCCCGCATGTGCCAGAAGGCGCGGACTTGTGGTTCATCGGTGACAATCCGGTCCATGCCGCCTGGCTGCCCGAGGGCAACGCGGTGGTCGCGAACTGCCGGCTTGCGCTGGAGACGTTGCTGGCGGGGCCTGCGCCAGTGCGGCGCGATCCGCCCGCCTTGCTGGCGCCGCTGCCGAGGCTCGATGGCAGCGTGATGACCGATGCCTACTTGCTCCAGCAGATCGCGGCGCTGCGCCCCAAGGGCTCGATCATCGTCGAGGAAGCGGCCTCCAGCCGGGGTGCGATGCACGACAGGCTGCCAATCGTGGAGCGCGATACGTTCTATACGACGGCAAGCGGCGGGCTTGGCTATGGCCTGCCAGCCGCCATCGGGACGGCGCTGGCGCGCACTGGCGACAAGGTCATTGCCGTGATCGGGGACGGGTCCAGCATGTACGCGATACAGGGACTGCATGCCGCTGCGCAGCTCGGCACGCCCGTGAGCTTCGTGATCATCAAGAACGGTCGCTACGAGGCGCTGCACAGCTTTGGCCGCAAGTTCGGCATGCAGTCGCTGCCCGGAACACAGCTGCCGCATCTCGATTTCTGCGCGCTGGCTGAGGCGCAAGGAGTCGCCGCGCGGCGGGCGGAGACGGCGGCTACCCTCGATGAAGCGCTCAAATGGTCGTTCGCGGCCGATGTTCCGAGCCTCGTGGAGGCTGTTGTCGATTAGCGGGAGGTTTATCCATGACGGTACCGAGCGGAGCGTTCATTCAGGTCTGCCACGTGGTGGACAACCTCGAAGCGGCCTGCGCGCGCTACAATGCGCTGTTCGGCATGGGGCCGTTCATCGGCGGCGGCAACGGAGTGCTTTCCGATCACGTCTATCGCGGCCAGCCCGCTGAGCCGATCCGCATTCGCGGCGTGTTCGTGCAGAGCGGCGATCTCAATATCGAACTGGTCGAACTCGTCTCGACGGGCCCCAGCGCCTTCCACGACATGTATCCGAATGGGGGTGGGGGCATCCACCACATGGCGATGTTCTGCGAGGACTACGAAGGCACGCGTGACCGTTATGTCGCGGCGGGTATGCCGGTGGCGAGCGAGTTCACCGTGAGCTTCGGCGCGCAGATTTGCTACATCGATGCGCGCGCCACCATGGGCCACATGATCGAGCTCTACCCCGAGAGCGAGATTATCCGCGGCATGTATGCGCGGGCGCGCCATGAGTCCGAAAACTGGGACGGCAAGCAGCTGATCATCCCCTGGTAGGGATCAATCCTGCCAGCAGCCTTCGGCCAGAAACCGCGCCATCCGCGCTTCGTCGGCACTGACATCGAGGCCCTGCGCCGCCAGCCAATCGTCGCTGTAGAGGGTCGAGGCATAGCGCTCACCCGAATCGCACAGGATCGAGACGATGGCGCCATCTTCCCCGCGTGCGGACATTTCGGCGGCGATGCGCGCGCAGGCGACGAGGTTGGTGCCGGTCGAGCCGCCGACGCGCCGTCCGAGATGGCGGGACAGCGCGCGTGCGGCACCGATGGAGGCGCGGTCGGTCACCACTTCGGCGCGGTCGATGACGCTGGGGACGAATGATGCTTCGACGCGCGGGCGGCCGATGCCCTCGATATGACACGGCTCGCCGCTGCCGGCGCTTTGCGTGCGGTCCTGCCAGTGGCGGTGGAAAGCGGATGAGGCCGGATCGGCAAGGCACAGCCGCGTGGGATGGCGATAGTACCTCAGGAATCGGCCAATCGTCGCCGATGTGCCGCCCGTGCCAGCGCCGCAGACGATCCATGTCGGCACCGGATGGGGTTCGCGGCGCATCTGCGTGAAGATGCTCTCGGCAATGTTGTTGTTGCCGCGCCAGTCGGTCGCCCGCTCGGCAAAGGTGAACTGGTCGATATGGTGCCCGCGGCACTCGGCCGCGATCCGCGCTGCGACGGCATGGACTGTGCCGGGATCGGCGACGCCGTGGCAAGTGCCGCCAAGCGCTTCGATCGCCGCAATCTTCTCGCGCGCGGTGCGCTCAGGGATGACCGCGATGAACGGCAGGCCGAGCATCCGCGCAAAATAGGCTTCGGATACGGCGGTGGAGCCCGAGGAGGCCTCGACCACTGTCGTATCCGGCCCGATCCAGCCACTGCACAGCGCATGGAGAAACAGCGAGCGCGCGAGGCGGTGCTTGAGACTGCCGGTGGGGTGGCTGCTCTCGTCCTTGAGGTAGATGGCGATGCCGGGCAGCGCGGGAAGCGGTACGGGCAGCAAATGCGTATCGGCCGAGCGGGCGTAATCAGCCTCGATCCGTCCGATGGCCCAGTGGACCCAGGATTGATCAAGTTTGGCTTGATCTGGCCGTGCCTGCATTACCGCCAATCTCCGTCGCTGCCCTTTCAGGGCCGACCCTCGCTTAGGCGAGGGGAGAGGGCGGCTCAAGGCCGGTCGCAGCCTGCCATGCGCGGCGCAGCGTTTCGGGGCTTCCCGTGCCGAAGACATAGTTCTCGTCCAGCCAGCCGCCCAGCTTTCGGGGAACGGGCGAAAGCCATCGCGGATACGGTCTCCGATGCGCTCTAGACCGGATCCCGCAGCACTACCGTCAGGTGGACCTTGAGCGGCTCCACCGGATCCGCATTGGCTAGGCCGCGCGCCACATCGAGCGGCGCGTGCCAGTAGTCGCCGGTACCCACCGCATATGTCTCGTCGCCCAGCGTAGCGAGGCCGCGCCCGGAGATGACGTAGTAAAACTCCTCGTAGGCTCCGGTGCCGTTGCGATCGTCAGCATAGTGGATGTGGCTGCCTTCGGCGGCGCCGGGCGGAATCTCGAGTATCAGGAAGCGCGTAGGCGCGCCTTTGCCGTCAAAGCGGAAGTGTCGCAGGGTGACGCTGCCGGGGCCGCCGCGCATGGCATGGAGAACCTCGCGGTTATCGCGCTCGTTCTCGATCGGGCCTGACGTCATCGCTTCAGATCGAACCCAGCTTCATGAAGAACGCCCATCGCTCCTCGCGCAGTTCGTCTGCGGTGAGCGAGGCCAGGTCGTCAAGCTCGGTGCGCAGCGCGGTGCCGAGACGCTTGATCGTCTCGGCATGGTTGCGGTGAGCGCCGCCGACGGGTTCGTAGATCACGCGGTGGATCACGCCGAGTTGCATCAGATCGGGCGCGGTCATCTTCATCGCTTCGGCGGCATCAGGTGCGCGGTCGTTGCCGCGCCAGAGGATCGAGGCGCAGCCTTCGGGCGAGATCACCGAATAGACCGAATGTTCCAGCATCAGCACGCGGTTGGCGCTGGCCAGCGCGACCGCGCCGCCTGAACCGCCTTCGCCGACAATCACCGCCACCAGCGGGACACCGATCTCGAGGCACTTTTCGGTGCTGCGGGCGATGGCTTCAGCCTGCCCCCGCGCTTCGGCATCGACGCCGGGGAAGGCGCCGGGCGTATCGACCAGCGTGATGACGGGCAGGCCGAAGCGGTCGGCAATGTCCATCAGGCGGATCGCCTTGCGGTAGCCTTCAGGCCGCGCCATGCCGAAATTGTGCCGCAGGCGCGAGGTCGTGTCTTCGCCCTTGGCATGGCCGATGACCATGACCGGACGCCCGCCGAGCCGCGCAAAGCCGCCGATGATCGCCTGATCGTTGCCGTAGAGCCGGTCTCCGCCCAGCGGCAGGAATTCTTCGAACAGGCCTTGAATGTAATGCACGAAGTGCGGCCGCGAGGGATGGCGCGCGACCTGCGTGCGCTGCCACGGTGTCAGATGCGCATAGATATCGGCCAGCTGGCGATGTGCCCGCTCGTCGAGCATCAAGGCTTCGGCTTCGCCGCCTCCGCCCTCGCGCAGCGCGGCGGCGCGCTTCGCGAGGGCTTCGATCGGCTTTTCGAACGAGAGGTATTCCATCAGCCAAAAAACCCGTCAGACCGTCATCGACATCCCGCGATAGATGCGCGCACGATAGCGCGAATCCTCGGCATCCGGGAGAGGGGTGCCGACAAGGAGCACGGCGCGGGCGAAGCGCTTCACTTCTTCCAGATGCTCATCGAGATCGCGCGGTTCTTCCGAACGGACGCGGCGGGTGAGGTTGATCTGGTTGACCGGCGCGCCGTGGACGAGGCGCTCGTTCTCCACCGCAAGCGTGGCGGTGAACGAATGCAGCGTCGTCTTGATGAAGTTGGCGAGCGCAAAGGCCGGGCTCTTGTCGCCCATCGGCACATCGGGCGAGACGAGAACGAGCTGGCAATCATCATAGAGCGAGGCCTTGCGGGCGACGCGGAAATGATTGGTCAGGTTGTCCTTTACCAGACTGCGGAATTCCTCCGGGTTCAGCAGCGCGTCGGTCGCGAACAGGCGGTTGGGGAGCGGCTGCATCGGCGTCGAGACAATGGTCGTCGGGTGTCCCCAGCGGCGGATTGCTTCGTCCATGGCCGCTTCGATGCCGCCATCGAGTGCGACATACTCCACCGGCGGGTTCTCGATATCGTCGAGCTGGTCCTTGACCGCGGTGTAGCCCGCTTCGCTCCCCGTCATCATCACCACGCGCGCAACGTGGCAATCGGCGATGAACTGGCGCGCGGTCTCGGCGAGATAGTCGGTGAGGTGCTCGCCGATCATCCACACGGTGCGCCCGCGCATCTGATCGAGCCGTTCCTGCTTGGGACTGCCGAACAGCTCGCGCTCGGTAGTCGAACGCTCGACGCTGAGACCGCCCGAGGGCATGAACGTCTCGCCCGAAACGGCGCGGTCGGCGAGGAAGAACACAGTCGCCTGTGCCACGTCGGTCTCGGTCGGCATCTTGCCGAGGAAGAGCTGCGAAAGCACGCCGGTGCCGACCTTCTTGGCCTCGACCGCGATCTTGTCACCGGGGAGGAAGGGCTCGTCTTCCGGCGGGGTCTTGAGCAGCCAGTCGCGGTTGTCTTCGGGCGTGTCCGGACGCTCCGCCCACTCCGGGCTGTCGAGGAAGTAGCCCGCGCCGCGCAGGCGGCTGACGAGCTTGGCCGCGATGTCCGGTGTCATCAGGTAGCGGTCCCAGGTGCACACGCCGTCACCCTCGCGCGCGCAGGCGAGGGCCAGCTCACGGATTTCGCGCGGGTTGTTGGTATCGTGCGACATGCGGACGGTGTCGTTGCGGGCAAGGCGGCTGAGTAGCGCCTCAACGCGCACGCCCCGTCGCAGGGACTTCACTGCCGCCGCATGGATGGCGTTGAGCCGCTTGTTGGCAAGGATCAGCTTGCCGCGCCGCTCGAACAGGCCGGGCTTGCCGCCGGTGCCGGCAAGGCGGTCACCATCGACGGGGCCGGGGGCAATCGCGTTGAACTGCACTTCCGGCCCGAGGTAGCGCGCCATCGATTCCACCATCGCGCGCTGGCCGGACTTGGAGACGGCATAGTCAGCGCGGTTGGGGTAGGCGACCGCGAGGTACTTCTCGCCGCCGAAGTAGGACGAGACGTTGAGCACGTAGCCCGAACCTTGCGCCTTCATCAGCGGCACGACGTGGTGCATGAGGATGAAGTTCGAGATCAGGTTCGCGTCGAGCGTATAGTTCCAGGCATCGACGCTCATGTCGACGACCATCTCTTCCGCGCCCGCAACGCCGGCGTTGTTGATGAGGTAGTCGATCCGCCCGAAGGCCTTGATCGTGGCATCGACCGCAGCCTTGAGGCTGTCGAGGTTGCTGACGTCCATCCCGGCCATGGTCTGGACACGGCGCTCGACCCCGGCGAAGCCGATATCCTCAAGCTCGCTGACGATCCGCGCACGGGCAACCGCCAGTTCGCTTTCGCGGCGCGCGACCATCATGACCTTGCCGCCAGCAAGGGCGAGGAGGCGCGCGACCTGCCCCCCGATGCCGGCCGAACCGCCGGTGATCAGCGCTACCTTGCCGAGGTGCAGGCCGGTGATGTTTTCGCTGAAGCCCGCCATCGCCTTGCGCGCGCCCGTCGCCTCGCCAATGCTGCGCGGCACGTAGAGCGTGACTTCGGCGATCTTGCTTTCCTTGATCAGCACGCGCGCGGCGTGCCCGGCGGCAAAGCGGGTGCATTCGCTTTCGGCATTGGTGAAGCGCACGATCTGGTTGCCCCACTCGCCCTGACGGCGGCGTCCGTGGGCGACATCGATTTCGCTTTCGTCACGCCAGATGCGGATGAGCTGCTCGATCGCGGCGCGCAGCACGTTGGCATAGACGTTGTCCTTGCCGTCGCTGGCGTTGGACATGAAGATGAAGCGCGGGGCCTGAAGCAGCGATCCGTGGCGCTTCCAGTAGCGGCTGAGCGTGCGCGCAAGCGCCATCGCGCCGACGAGTTCGACATCCATGAAGGTGTCGATCATGTCATCCTCGGCATCGACGAGGCGGCCGCCGAATTCGCCGGGGCCGAACACGGGCAGGAAGATCGCGCCGGTGATCGGCGTGTTGCTCTCGGTGTAGGCGGTGAGCGCGGCTTCGATGGTCGCGGGCTCGGTGCGGTTGAAACGCACGATGGTGAGCGCTTCACCAATGCCTTCCGCCTTGGCGCGGGCCTGCGCGATGGCGACGTCGGCCTGGCGCGGCACGCCGAGCAGCACGCTGGTGCCGCAAGCGATCTGGATCTTGGCGATTTCGAGCGCTTCTTCCCAGTTCTCCCCGGCGACGATCAGGATCGCGAGGCCAGCGCCATCCATCGAGCGCATGGTCGGGCGGGCGAGGTAGGTCGCGCGCTCCTCCTTGCGCACGGTCATGCCGTGGGTCACTTCGAAATCGTGGCCGTTGTAGGCGCTGGATTCGTCGCTGCCGAGAAACACGCAGGTCGTTGCGATGTCGTCCGGAACGGGGAAGGTCTTGGCCTTGGGCGCGCCGCCGGTGCTGCGTTCCAGCGACATCATGTCGAAGAAGGTGTTCGCGGTGGTGCCGTCCTCGTCGCCGCGCATCTTGTCCATTGCGGCGAACACGGTGCGGATGCGCTCGCTTTCGATCGGGCCGGGGAAGACGAGATTGACGCGAATGCCGCGGGGGCCGAGTTCGAGCGAGAGTTCGCGCGACCATGCGTTCATCGCCGCCTTGGGGACGACGTAGGCAGCGCGGGCATAGTAGGGCGTGCGCGAGAAGATCGTCGAGACGTTGATGATCGAGCCGCCCTCGGGCATCGCCGCGGCGACCGTGCGGGCAAGGTTCCACGCGACACCGAAGATGTTGCGCATGGCGGCGGGGACGGTCTCGGTATCGTTGGCGCCGCGCTTCTGGAGGGCGGCAAGCTCGTCCTCGTCAAACGGAAGCTGCTCGATGGGCTGCTTGGGGCCGGCGGAACCGGCATTGTTGACGAGGATGTCGATACGGCCAAAGCGGCGGACCACATCCGCCACGGCATCGCGCACCGATTGCGGGTTGCCACCATCAAGGATGACCGTGGCGAGGCGCGAAGCATCGACACTGCTGGCGGCGCGCATTGCCTCTGCGGCGGCTTCGAGCCGGGCCTCGGTGCGGCCGGTCATGACGACGGTGGCGCCCTCGGCGAGGTAGTGGCGCACGATGTAGCCGCCGAGATTGCCGGCAGCGCCGGTTACGAGGGCGATCTTGCCGGCGAGGCGGCCGGTTGCAGCAGTCGTGGCTTGCGGTGCGGGATCGATGGTCTTTGCCTTGGCCATGTCACTCTCCTGAAGAATGCGCGCGAAGTGCTGCGCTGGATTGAGGTGGAATCTGGCCTGGGGAGGGCAGCCTGGAGGTGGTGCCGCGCTAATGCGGCGAGGTTGGTCTACTCATGCGGAGCCTCCGCTTCTTGCACTGCCCAAGCCTCCAGCAACGCATCGCGGCTGCGCAGGCCCATGGCGGGGAGGGCGTGGTTGACGACATAGGTCGCGCCGGAGTGGCGGTTGTCCCACATCGACTGGTGCGCTTCGGGCAGACCGTCCCAGCCGACAACTTCAGGCTCGGTCACTTCGAGGAGGCCCGCAGCGATCATGTCGTTCATGCGCGCGACTTCGAAGGCATTGCACAGGTGCGTGCCGAGGATCGAGGCGGTGGGCATGAGGATCTTGCGCTGACGGGTCCAGACCTGAGGCGCGTAGAAGGTGAAACGGCTGCCGGTCAGGTCTTCGGCGAACACGACGCGGCCGGTGAAGGGCTTCACCAACGAGGTCGAGACGCCGAGCGTGTCCTGCCCGGTACGCTCGAACACCAGATCCGGCGCGCCGCGCGGATTGTCCGCCGAGCGCAGGATCTTGCCGACGGCCGAGCCGAAGGGCTTCATCACCCGGTCCTGATAATCGCGAACCGCTGCCTTGAAGACCTCGATATCGGCCTTGGCATCGGGCAGGCGCGGCATCGTGTCGGGCCAGAGGAAGTTGTCGCCCTCGCGGCGGCGGATGGATTCGAGGCTGACGATGCCTTCGATGGCGTCTTCAAGGCCGAGCGAGCCGAGGAACTCGCGCTGGCCGTCGGTGGTCGTCGCGACAACACTGCGAGCGTTGAAGCGGCGGGCGGCCTCGATGATCTCGAGGCCCATGTCATCGAGCAGCGCGTCGGAGCCGGGGCCGTAGTAGATTAGCACCGCCTCACCGCCGCGCAGGGCAGCGCGGCGCAGCATCTCTTCGGGGCTTGCCGCGCCGGGCTTGCCCATGAAGCTGAAGTGATAGCCCGAGGACGCGCCGTAGAATGCCAGCGTGCCGTTCTCGGCGAGGAGCTGGAAGCTTCGGGGGAAGGCGGTCTCGCCGGCGTGGCTGACGACGTAGTCGGCCAGCTTGCCGCCGTTGAGCGCCTTGTACTCCTCCACCAGCGGCGCACCGGCAGCTTCCCAGCGCTGTGCTTCGCCGGCGTCTTCCGGCACGGTGGTGTAGAGATCGGCGAAGCGCGGGTCCTTGCGGTTGATCGCGCCTACCGCGCCCTGCTGGGTGGTGATGAACGAGGCACGGTCCGGGCTGGAGACAAGGCCGGTCACTTGCAGGCCGGTGCGCACCGAGCTCCGCAGGGCGTCAAGGCCGGTGCCGGTGGCGGCGCCTTCGACGAAGAGCGTGCGGCCCGGCGCGATCTGCAGCGTGGTGAACAGGCAGCGCGAGATCGTGCCGAGGTTCAGCACATAGCTGCCCGCCTGTTCCAGCGTGAGGTTCGGCGGAACCTTGTGCATCTGGGGGGCCTGCACCGTCAGGAACTGTGCGTGGCTGCCCGTCTCGGTCTCGTAGCCCTGGATCGAGAAGTCCGCGAACATCGGATCATTGCCGACCGCTGGCGAGAGCAGATCGTTGGTGCCCGAATAGACGGTCACGAGATCGCCAACCTTGATGCGGCCTTCGCTGCGCGTTTCGCTGCCCAGCGCCGCGACGAGCGCAATGCCGCCCGAGCCGGTGATCTGGACGTCTTCCTCGTGCGCATCGAAGGGCGAGACGGGAATGCCGGTCAGCGCCCAGATGTCGTTGAAGTTGACCTCGCTGGTGAGCATGTAGAGCAGCGCTTCGTTGGGTGCTGGCTCCGGCACCTTGACGATGAGTTCGCGCTCATGCGTGGCTGGCGGGCCGAAGCGGGGCGCGCCGGTATCGGGATCGCGGGCAATGCCGAACGCATACTGGTAGGGCGGGATCGCGGTGACGCCGGGGTAGAACGGCGCGCCCACGGGGAGCAGATCGCCATTGGCTTCGAGCTCGGCCGCGCGGACCTCATGCTCGCTGTCGATCCACACACCATCGCGCCGGACGGGAAGCGGGGGCGCGACCTTGTCCATGAACTGGCGGATGCCGGTCTTGCCGCCTTCGGGATCGATGATCGCTTCGGCAAACAGTGCCGCCTCGCGGGCGAGACCGGCGGACATGCCGGACGCAAGGCCGGTGCGCACGGCATCGAGCGCCCGCGCTCCGGCAGTGCCACGACCGGCCCAATCGAGCTGGCGCAGGATGCGCTGGAGGAAATCGTCGGTGAGGACGGCGTCGAGATCGACGGTGGAAGGCTTTTCCCAGGCCATCGTTGCTTCTTCGCGCGCGGCGAAGGCTTTGCCGAGCGGGCTATCAGCGCCGCGCTTCACCCAATCGCGCACCATGGCGTGCGCTTCGGCGAGGGCATCGCGGTGCCCTTCGGCAAGGGCGTCGACAAGGCCGATCTCCTGCGCCTGCGCGGCATCAATGCTGCGTCCGCCGAGGATCAGATCGAGTGCATTGCGCACGCCGGTCGCGCCGTGGCGGTCGGCCAGCAGGCGCGGCAGGCGCTGCGTGCCGCCATAGCCGGGAAGCAGGCGCAGGCGGATTTCAGGCTGGCCGAAACGCGCGGTCGTCTCCGCCACGCGGACATGGCACGCCAGCGCGAATTCCATGCCGCCGCCGAGCGCGACGCCCTGGACCGCAGCGATGCACGGTTTGCCCATCAGCTCGATCTTGCGGAAAGCAAGCTGCGCATTGTTGGGGAGGACCAGCGCCTCGTCGTGGCTGTGGATTTCCTCCAGCATCTGCCGGATGTCTGCGCCGGCGACGAACGAGGATGTGCCCTCACCAGTGAACACGACCGCGACGACATCATCCTTGCGGCTGAGATGCTCGACCACGATGACGAGTTCATCGATCGCGCGTTCGTTGAGCGCGTTGACCGGCGGGTTGGTGACGGTGACGGTGGCGACCCGCTTGCCGGGGGCTACCGCATTGTATTGAATGAGGAAGTAGCGGTAGCGCTCGAACAGCGATTGCTCTTCGGACAGGCGCTGCTGGCGCTGCCAGGCGTCGATCGCGGTCTTGAGTTCGGTCAGGCTCTCCGGGTTGCGCAGGGTGGTGACGTCACCCAGATCGCCGCCCTCGACCAGCGCGCGGACCATGCGGCGCATGTACTTGCCCGAGCGGGTTTCGGGGAACTGGCTGACCTCGATGAAATCCGCTGGTACCGCGACCGCGCCCTTTTCGGTGCGGACGAGATTGAACAGGCGCTGGCGGTCTTCCTCGGTCAGCTTGCGGCCCGCGACGGGGACGACGAAGGCAAGCGGGGTCAGCCCCTTCTCGCGGTGCGGCGCGCCGACGACGAGGACGTTGCCGACCGGTGAGTTCGGATCGAGCGCCTTGTCGCGCAGGACCGCGCCTTCGATTTCCTCGGTGCCCATTCGGTGGCCCGAGACGTTGATGACGTCATCCGAGCGGCCATGGAACGAGAACGAGCCGTCTGGATGCGCAATGGCGAAATCGCCCTGCGTGTAGGCCCATGCGCCTTGCCAGCGGCCCCAGTAGCCGTTCTCCCAGCGGCCGGCGTCGCCCTTCCAGTTGCCTTGAACCGAGCCGTCCTTGACATGGAAGTTCTCGACATCGCCCCAGATGGTGCGGGCGAGATAGGGGTAGGGGGCGGAAATGACGATCTCGCCCTTTTCGCCCGGTTCGGCCCTGCGCCAGTTGAC